>JBBQVR010000136.1:0-9168 GCA_038211355.1 Rhodobacterales bacterium
GAGGCCGAGTTCGACATGGACGAGGCGCTGGCCTTTCTGACCGGCGACCTGCACCCCGCCTTTTGGCCGTTCTTCGCACCGCAGCGCTACACGACCAAGGATGACGCCGACAGCCTGTCCGCCGTGCGCGAGGCCGCCTATGCCCGGATCGACCGGGCCATGCTTCACCTTGATACGATGCTGACCGGATCGCCCCATGTTGTCGGCGGCAGACGCAGCATCGCTGACCCCTACGCCTTTGCCATGGTGCGCTGGACCGAGAACCTGCCAAAGACATGGGCGGCCTATCCGGCGGTCAGGACGTTCATGGAAAGCCTGTACGATGACCCTTGCGTCGCCAAAGTCATGGCCATTCAGGGTCTGAAACGACCGAAGACCTGACGTGCGCCTTGCATGGGCAGTCACGCTGGCAACAAGGTCGGCCGCACAAGGTCAAAGAAGGACTGTAACGTAACGACCACCATCTTTTTTGCGGGAGACTTATCATGTGGAAAAGTTCAGCCAACCGTTACGGACGCGTCGCCATCACGATACACTGGGTCAGCGCAGTTTTGGTGATCGGGTTGATGCTCGCGGGCCTTCGCGCGGCTGACACGACCGACCTTGATGCCAAGGCATCGCTTCTGCGCCTGCATGCGCCGATGGGCATGGCCGTTTTTGTCCTGACGTTGGCACGGCTTGGCTGGTGGGTCTTTGCCGATAAAAAGCCTGACGATCCGGCCGGGGTGCCGCATTTACAAGCCCTCGCCGCCAAGGCTGTGCACGGCTTGCTGTATGTGGCCATCCTTGGGCTGGCAGGGTCAGGGATCGCGATGATGGTTCTGTCAGGTGCTGGCGATATCCTGTTCGGCAATGCGCCCGGGCCCTTGCCGGACTTCTGGGATTTCGCGCCGCGCTATGGTCACGCGGCAATGGCCTGGCTGATGGGCGGGCTTCTGGTGTTGCATGTGGGGGCAGCCCTCTACCATCAGTTCATGCGCAAGGATCGGTTGTTCGCCCGGATGGGGGTAGGCAAATGATCGCGCGCCTTTTACCCGCGCTGGCCCTGACGCTTGCGGCCACCTTCTTCGGGATCGCCCTTTACATCAATGTCGCCGAACAGCCCGCACGCCTTGCACTTGCCGACATGCCGCTCTTGGAAAAGTGGAAGATCAGATTCGGTGTCGGTTTTGCATTGCAGGGCTCGCTGAAAGTCGCGGCCGGACTAGCGGGCATCGCCGCGTGATGTCGTCTGCGTGACTGGCGCTGGGGCGTAGGCGGGCTCTTGATGCTGGCCAACGGGCCTTGAACCCTTGTCGTGATCGCCCCCACGAACACCGCGCTGCTTGCTATATTTGCCGAGGCAACTGGCCCTGCAAGCCGCGCGCTGATCGAGTATTGGGGTCTGATTCATGGCGGCCGCACAGCGATTTCACTGGCGGCTGTCGGGCTCTATCTGCTGGCCTTTGCCCGGCCCGGGTCTATGCGCAAGTCACAAGGCGATAGGGAATCGCAGTGAATGCGCGGCTTACGATGCCGACGCTAATTATCGCCTGGCCGAACGTGAGGGTGGGGCAGATCACTTTCGCCAGAGCGATTTGGTTTCGCACTTTTTCAAAGTTCAGATCCTGCTCACTGCCGCCGCATGAGGGCGACATGGCGACCGGCAGCTTTTGTTAGATGCAGCGAATGCGACGCTGCAAGGCGAACGACCGCTTTCCGCCCAAACCTGCCGGTCTGCGCTCATGAGGAGCCGCAGTGCGACTTCCCCAAACCCGTCGGTCTGGTCGGTCCGGTCGGCGCGAGGCGCAGCTTGTCGCGCCGCGCCGTCCGGGCTAGCTCCGGTGCAGGTAGTACAGGAGCAGCATCGTGAACCGTTGGGGCGGCCTTGTGATCGGTGTGCTGGCGATCGGGATCGTCGCGCTGTCGGTGTTCATGCTGGAGCGGGGGCGGGCGGGGTTGGTGATCACCGATTTGACGGTGGGGACAACGCCTGCGACGCTCTATCGGTGGCCGGGGTCGGAAGGGCCTCTGGTGGTGGTGGCCCATGGTTTTGCCGGATCGCGACAGTTGATGCAGGCCTATTCCCTGACGCTGGCGCAGTCGGGGTATTCGGTTCTGGCGTTCGACTTTGAAGGGCATGGCCGCAATCCGGTGCCGATGTCGGGGAATGTGGACGCCATCGAAGGCACAACGCAGCGGCTGGTGGATGAGACTTTGCGGGTTCTGGCCGCTGGGCGGGCCCTGCCTGAGGTCGGGCCGGGGGTGGCGCTTTTGGGGCATTCGATGGCGACGGACATCATCGCAAGGGCGGCGATTGACGATGGTGCGGTGGATGCGGTGATCGGCATCTCGATGTTCTCAAAGGCGGTGACGGCAGAGCAGCCCGCGCGGCTTCTGGTGATCTCTGGCCAGTGGGAGGGGATGTTGCGGGCGGCGGCGCTGGCGATGGCGCGGCTGGTCGATCCTGCGGCGGTCGAGGGGACAACGGTGACCGCCGGTGACGTCGCGCGCCGCGTGGTGGTAGCGCCCAGCGTTGAACACGTGGGGGTTCTGTACAGCGCAACCGGCCTTCGCGAGGCGCGCGATTGGCTTGACGCGACCTTCGGGTGGGAAAGTGCGGGGCCGGTGGTGACGTCGGGGCCATGGATCTTGTTGCTGATGGCGGGGATCGTGGTTCTGTTCCGGCCTTTGGCTGGGTTGTTGCCGGCGGGCCCGGCGCGCCCGGTCGTGCCGCTGCGGCGGTTCTGGGCGGCGGTACTGCTGCCTTCGGTGGCAATGCCCTTGGTGGCGGTGCTGATTTATCGGCCGTTTCTGCCGGTGCTGGTGGCGGATTACCTGATGATCCATCTTGCACTGTACGGGGCCGCACAACTGGCGATCCTGCGGATCTGGCCTTTGCCGCGGGTGGTCTGGCTCGCAGCCTTGGCGTTGGTGGTTTGGGGGCTGGCGGTGTTCGGCCTGGCCATCGACCGCTATGCGGCGTCGTTCGTGCCGACGGCACAGCGGCTCGGGATCATTGCGGCGCTGACGGTGGGAACCGTCCCGTTCATGCTGGCCGATTGCATGGTGGCGGTCGGCGGCTGGCGGCGATTGGTGGCGCGGCTGATGTTCCTGGCGTCGCTGGCAATGGCGGCGTTCATGGACTTGGATCGGCTGTTGTTCGTGCTGATCATCCTGCCGGTGATCGGTCTGTTCTTTCTAATTCTGGGGCCGTTGGGCCGCTGGGTGGCGCGGCAAAGTGGTGCCGGGGCAGCGGGGCTGGGGCTGGGGGTCATCCTTGCCTGGGCACTTGGGGTAAGTTTCCCTCTTTTTGTAGCGGGTTAGGGGAGTGGCTCACACCGGAAGGCGAACCGGTGCCGTGCCTTGCGCCGACCTGTTTGCGGCCGCCGGAGTATGGTGACACGACCCTGCGCCCGGCGCTTGGGAGCAGTTTCTTCCGCGCGGCTTGATCCACCGCGGAGCTATTTGCCGTCCAAACAATGTAGCCGCTGTTCCATGCAGCGTTCCGCCCTATTCTTCTTTCAAAATGGGGGGCGCGACTTCATGCTCGACACGAACAATCCGTCCATCGGACGTTTCGACAAGTCTTTCCTGGTGCACATGATCAGGGATTTCTTCCTTGTTCTGCTGGCCGTAAGCGCGCTCGAATTCGCTCTCAAAGCTGCATTTGTCTACTACAACTACAGCGTCAACGGCGTGTCCCAGGCGCAGGTGGTCGCGGATGATCTGGCCGAAAATGTCCGCTCGATCATGCGCAACGAAGGCGGGCCAGTCGCCGCGCGGACCATCTATCCAATCCTCGAACGGAACTGGACCGATCTGGGCTATGCGGTGGCCATCGTCCCCTCGGATGTCACCATCCGGTCCATCGAGAGCCTCTTCGACTTTGTGCCTGCCGGGATCCCCGAAGCGTGGCCGGAGGGCCAGTTCAAGGAAGCGTCGGTAAAGATCACCGCCGAAGCCTTTTGTCTGCAATGTCATACCGAAGCGAAGCTCGGAGACGTGCTGGGCATTGTCACTGTGCACAACTATCTTTCGCGCGATTTCGCGATCTGGTTCAAGGAAGTGCAGCTTGCCGCAGGCCTTGCGGTCGGCAAGATCGTCTTGCATTCGTTCCTGCTGTTTTTGATCCTGCGCGCCCGGATGGAGCCGCTGTTGCGGCTTCGGGCTGTGGTCAGCGGTCTGTCGAAAGCCTACGGCGCGCTGGATCAGCGGGCGGAGATCAGAACCGAAGACGAATTCGGCGTGCTGGCGCGCGACCTGAACATCTTTCTTGATCGCATCAACCGGCTGATCTCGGAGCTTAATCAGGTGCTGCTGCGCGTCGTTGCGGTGAACGATGACATCGTCACCGTTCAGGGCGATCTGCGCGGCCAGATCGACAGTGTAGTGACCGGTGTGCGGCGGCTTGAACGCGATGCCATGCTGGCGGCCAAGCGCGAGCCCCGCCTGTCGAACGACTGGTTCACGGCGATCCGCGCATCGGTCCAGGCGCTTGATGACAGGTTGGCGCAGGCAGGCGACACCCCGCAGGCGGGTGAACTGCTGGATGCGCTGCGCGCCGTGGTCGCAAGCGCCGAAACGCAGCTGACGACGTCGGAAAAGCTGTTCGAAAGCCTCGCTGCCGTCGGGGACGACACCGAAAATCTGAAAGGCGCGATGGCTGAGATGACCCGGCTGGAAGAGCGGATGAAAACGATCATCGAAACGGGCAGCACCCTCGTGCGCCGCCTTCAGCCAGAGGTCGGGCAATGTCCTGCGGGTCTGGATCATGCGTGATTGCGGCAAACAGACATTGCATTGGCGCTATGATGGGTGTGTTTCTAGCCCGCTTTGACGCGAGGCCCCCTATTCAAGGCTCAGCCTCAGCCTCAACCTGAGGCCCAACGTCGTTGAAACCGTGCCGCGTTCGTCTGGCGTCAGTAAAACCCGATCTCCCGGACATCGATCTGCGCGTCGTGGTCACGGCCGTAGGCGACGACGGCAACGGATGACAGGCTGTCTGGCTGGGGAACGTCGCGCAGCATCGCGCCAGAGGCTTCGAAGGCATCCAGCGGGAGACGCACTTCGCTCCAGCTTTCCGTCACCTCGAACCCCGCCTGGTAGTACTGCCATGGCAGCAGAGTGCCCCCTGTGCGCAGGTGCACGAAATAGCGCTGGTCGTTGCCGCGCACGATCAGCCGCACGCCAGTTGTGCCTTCGGGCGCCGGGCTGGCCAGGTCCAGCCGCATCTGGATGAACCCGCCCCGGTTGGCCGTGCTGACCCGGCCGGTCATGCGCGCAAACGGCTGTCCGTTTTCCTTTGCGAAGGTCACGCCTCCGGTCGAGACGCCCCCCATCACCTGATCCGTGAAGAACCGCCAGCGGGTTTCCGGCTGCATGGTGAAATCCTCGATCAACGCATCCCCGCTCAGGGACTCCTCTGCCAGCGCAGGCGGCAAAGCCCCGCACAGCAGGACCGCCGCAAAGACGAATGGAAGCAGACCGCGCATCACCATTTCCACACCCTCAGTCTCTTTGGCGTTCCGCATGCTACCAGTGCTGTGTGCCCGGCGCCCCCTTGATCTGGCCGTCCAGATTGGGCGTGACCCAGCCGCCATAGAAGTTCCCCGGCTGCGGAATGACGCGCGCATCGCCGAAGCGTGGCGTGCAGGTGCTCCATCGACATGAACTCCGACATGTCATCGGCATTGAAGCACCACGTGTCGACAACCTGCTGGCCATGCGTGTTGATGATCTGGATCGCCTGGCCCTTAGCCAGCCGCACCGCACGACCGCGCCGAGCGGGAACAACGTGAAGATCTGTCATCATGGTCTGCTTCCTCTGCTGCCTGGGATGTCGTGCACCCACTTTGCAGACGAAGATGTCTTTGGTGGCGTCGGCGGGGTCAAGGCAGATAACTTTGGCGCGCGTCTGACAGGCTTCTGGACCCAAATTGTCGGGCGGCTCTCGCAGCCACGTGCTGTCACCAAACCGCACGCCATACGCCCGAACACCCTGGCTTCCGTAGGGTGGATTCCGGCTCAGGTGGCTTCCGAAAAGTGGATTCCCTGGATTCCGCAAAAGAATCCAGCTTGGCCAAGTCGTGATTCCGCAAGCTACTGATAACGTGTATCCTTTTCCGAGTTCATGCACCGACTGGATTCCAAGTGGATTCCCCGGTGAAACTGCCTGTCGCTAGCGAAACGCTGCGCTGCGCCCCCCCGCATACGTTCGGGGCCGGGGAGGAACCATGCCAAGGGGGGTAGGCGCTGCACCTGAACGACGCACCCGGCCCATACCGGCTGTTCAGCCCTGACACCGTGCCGTCGTGGAGCTTCACCAAACCAGCCATTCGTCCATCACGCAGCATTTTCTGAGGGCGAAGGTCGGCAGAGCGGGACTTATTAGGCCTTCGCGGCAAGGGCAGGAATGCCCGGTTTGGCGTATCGGTCACCCACCGCCGCTTGTGTGCGTACCACCAAGTGCGAGCGGACTTTGTGGACAAACATCAATAGCAGCATGCAAAATTTGTCCGCTGCGCTGAAAAACCTCAATCCCCCGAGATCACTGCTCCATCTGACCTCCGCCGCCCAAAACCGGGTGCCAGAACAAGCCTAAGCAGGGGTCAACGATGTGATTTGCTTGACCGAACATACCAATTGCGCAAACCTGCTTCCAAGTGGTTGATAGAATTCTCGTATCGAATTTTAACCCATAGGTGCTGAATGTTCCGAACTGTTTTGTTGTTTGCAAGAGCCAGTGCCCTGATCGTGTTTGGTTTCCCTCAAGCCAGCGCTGCAGAAACTTGTCCTGCGCTAGAAGGTTTCGCGCCTCTTGAAGCCCTGCCGGTTTACGAGGGTTCCTGTCTTTATGGTGCCGAAGACGCGGGGTTTTCACGGTTTGAACTGCCGATTGGCCCGATGAAGGGTCGACAGCTTTCAGAGATCAAGCCGGTTGAGGGGCAGCTGCAGCGCAGGCTTTACGTCGCCCCAGAGGGCGTCAGCGCCCTTGATTTATTCAGAAATTATCAAACCGGGCTGCTTGCAGCAGGGTTTGTGCCGTTGTTTGAATGTTTTGGCCGCGCCTGTGGCAGCAACAACGCCCTTTTGGGAAAGTTGGTTATTTATGGGTCAGAAAGACAGCTTCGCAATCTGGGCCAGTTGTCACAGCATGCCCTGTATATTGATGGCGACGAGCAGTACATGGCTGCGGTTTCAGCGGATGGCACGCGCCATGTGGCGCTGTATGTGGCGCAAAACCGAAAGGCCCCGATTTCGGGTGCGGCGTCGGAACGGGCGGCTGTGCATCTGGATTTGGTGACATCTGCGGCTTTGGAAACCCGTATGATCGATGCCGCCGCTATGGCCAAGGGCCTTGCAGACGATGGGCGCATCGCACTTGATAACGTTTATTTCGATTTCGGCACCGCCAATCTGTCGCCAGAATCGGCCCCGGCAATTGCCGAAATGGCCAAGCTTTTGTCAAATAACCCGGCCCTGAAGGTGCAAGTTGTCGGCCATACCGATTGGGTTGGGCAGGCGGATGCAAACCTGACCTTGTCGCGGCAGCGTGCCGATGCGGTGGCGGCGGCCCTTGTTGGGGCCGGAATCGCCGCCAACCGAATCAGCGCAGCGGGGGTTGGTATGTTGTCACCGCGCGCCACGAATACCACCGACGCAGGCCGCGCCTTAAACCGCCGGGTGGAACTTGTGGAACTGCCACCGCAGCCCTAAGCTATTTCACCGGAGGCCAAGATGACCCTGCGCGCCCTGCTGACACTGATGTTTGTTTTGGCCGCGCCTGTGCCTGCGCTGGCGTTTGGCGACTGCGCGACCGCGGCATATCGTATTGCCGTTGATGACCGAATTTCGGCCAGCGCAACGTGTCACTTCAGGCTGTTGAACAAAATCGAGATTGAAGGAAGGCCCACGGCGGCTCGGGTCGTGCGTTTTGACCGCCCGTTTGATGCCAGTGATGATACATGGATTGCCGGGCTGAATGCCACGCTGGGGCGCGTTGGTTTTGCGGCTACAGCGTTGGACAGCAGGCTGGGCATTCAGCCCGTGACCATAGTGATGACAAACCTTGAAGAACATTTTGATCCATCAAACCCCGACGCCCCGGCGCATACAGGACCCGACGTTGCACACGGGGAGACAAACAATGGCCGCCTGACAGGGGAATGTCTTGTTGTCATGTATAAGTTGGAAGAGCGTGTCAGCGATCTCCACTTTAAACAAACTATCGCGCATGAGCTGTTCCATTGCATTCAGTATCGGATGTGGCCAATAAAGTTTTCTCAGCCCGACAATGGGTGGTGGGTCGAAGGCTCGGCCGAGTATTTCGGGGTCTTGGCCGTGCCCGAAAGAGACTCGGGCTTTCAGGCCAGTTTCGGCAATGGATCCCAGGAGTCTGGGTTGTTCGAGAGGGGCGGGGCCAATCTGACCTATGAGAATGTGGCTTTCTTTTCATGGTTGCACCAACAAGGCGGCGGCCCGGCGGTTGGCGAATTCCTCAGCAACCTGCCCGCCGGGCCCGCGCCGGCCAGTTTGCAATCGGTTTTGTCCCTGTCGCAATGGGCGACGTTCACCGAAGACCTGCTGGAAGGGACGATCAGGCTTCCTGGTGGATATGGTGTGCCAAAAGGCGAAACGGGCACGCTGATGACCGTTGAGGCAGAGGCGGATACGCTTGATTGGCAAACCGATGCGTTTCGGACCACGCGCGTCGGGATGGAGGTCACCAATCCTGGCCGGTATCATGTAACGGTCGAGGGGCCAGAAGGACTGCGCGCGCGGCTGCGCCAAGGCGAAGGCGAATGGCAGGATTTTCCCGCCCAACTGGAAGCCTGCCGCAACTCTGCACCAGCCATCTTTTATGCAGTAACGACCGAAGGTCCGACAGATTTTGTGATTTCTTACGAAAAGACCGGCGATTGCTCACCTTGTGAAACGGCGGGGGTGGGTGATTCATGCCTTGCAGGCACATGGACGATGACGGGCGGTGGCCCGATCGAATGGATGCGCGCCAATGGGATGCCGGCGGAGATGAATGTGCAAGTGAGTGATGTTATCATGCGCCTGACGCGCGGTGGCGATTTCATCGTGAATCCTGTTCGCGCAAATTTGGATGCGACCGATGACATTGGCCGTGAATGGACGGGCGAAGGCCAATCACAAGGCCATGCCGGGCATTGGGGGGCC
>JBBQVR010000137.1:0-9024 GCA_038211355.1 Rhodobacterales bacterium
CAGAAGACCACGCTGCAGCTTTACACCGAACGTCTGGTGGCTGACGGCCTGATCCCCGAAGGCGAGATCGAGGACATGAAGGCCGCCTTCCAGGCCCGGCTGAATGAAGAGTTTGAGGCCGGAAAGGCCTTCCTGCCCAACAAGGCCGACTGGCTGGATGGCCGCTGGAAGAACCTTGCGACCAAGGATCTGAACAACTACCAGCGCGGCGAAACCTGGATCAAGGCCGAAACCCTGGCCGAGGTGGGCGCCGCCCTGACCCGCGTGCCGGACGGGTTCGACATGCACAAGACCGTCACCCGGCAGCTGGAAGCGAAGAAGGAAATGTTCGCCAAAGGCGAAGGTTTCGACTGGTCCACGGCTGAGGCGCTGGCCTATGGCTCGCTCCAGACCGAAGGCTTTGCCGTGCGGCTGTCGGGGCAGGATTGCACCCGTGGCACATTCTCCCAGCGCCACTCCGGCTGGGTCGACCAGACGACCGAGGAACGCCATTACCCCCTGAACCACATCCGCGCGGGCCAGGCGCGGTATGAAGTGATCGACAGCATGCTGTCGGAATACGCGGTCCTTGGGTTTGAATATGGCTATTCGCTGTCCGAACCCAACGCACTGACCCTGTGGGAAGCGCAGTTCGGCGATTTCGCCAATGGCGCGCAGATCATGATCGACCAGTTCATCAACTCGGGCGAATCGAAATGGCTGCGGATGTCGGGCCTCGTGATGCTGCTGCCGCATGGGTATGAAGGCCAGGGGCCGGAACATTCCTCGGCCCGGCTGGAGCGTTTCCTGCAACTCAGCGCCGAAGATAACTGGATCGTCGCCAACTGCACGACGCCCGCCAACTACTTCCACATCCTGCGCCGTCAGCTGCACCGGACCTACCGCAAACCGCTGATCCTGATGACGCCGAAATCCCTTCTCCGCCACCCGATGGCGATCAGCCGGGCGGATGATTTCACCGATGGCTCTACCTTCCACCGCGTCCTCTGGGATGACGCGCAAAAGGGCAACTCGACGGCCAAGCTGAAGGCCGATGACAAGATCAAGCGCGTGGTGATGTGTTCGGGCAAGGTCTACTATGACCTTCTGGCCGAACGCGACGCGCTGGGGCTGGACGATGTCTACCTGATGCGGATCGAACAGCTTTACCCGGTGCCGACCATCTCCTTGGGTCAGGAACTGGCGCGCTTTCCCAAGGCCGATTTCGTCTGGTGTCAGGAAGAACCCAAAAACCAGGGCGCCTGGAACTTCCTTGAGCCGGAAATGGAGGCGATCCTGACCAAGGTTCGCGCCAAGCCCACCCGCATGTCCTACGCCGGCCGCAAGGCCAGCGCCTCGCCCGCCACGGGCCTTGCCTCACGCCACAAATACGAACAGCAACAACTCGTGGCCCAGGCCCTTGGCCAATCCGCATGACACCCCGCATGAAGACCGGAGATTTCAAATGACTGACGTAATGGTGCCAGCCCTTGGCGAATCCGTGTCCGAAGCGACCGTATCGACCTGGTTCAAGAAACCCGGCGACGCGGTAAAGCAGGACGAAATGCTGTGTGAACTGGAAACCGACAAAGTCTCGGTCGAGGTTCCCTCGCCGGTGACGGGTGTGCTGGCCGAGATCATTGCCCCCGAAGGTGCTACCGTGGCCGCCAATGCGCGGCTGGCGATCGTGACCGAAGGTGCCGCCGCCCCGGTGGCCAAGGACAAGGTTTCCAAGGCGCTGGAAGGCGTGCCGTCGACCGTGGCGGAACCCTCGCTTGCGCCGATTGCCGGGCCGGAGCCGACCGTCCTGCGCACCGACATTGAAGCCGCCCCCTCGGCCAAAAAAGCCATGGCCGAGGCGAACCTGACCCCTGACCAGGTACAAGGCACTGGCCGCGACGGCCGGATCATGAAGGAAGACGTGGCCCGCACCGTGACCGGCGCCCCCGTGGCCGCTGCCGCAGCGGCTGTCCCTGCACCCGCCCCCGCCGCCATCCCCCGCGCGCCCGTCCCGGCCGACGATGCAGCCCGCGAAGAGCGGGTCAAGATGACCCGCCTGCGCGCCACCATCGCCCGCCGCCTGAAAGACGCGCAAAACACCGCCGCGATGCTGACGACCTACAACGAGGTCGACATGTCCGGCATCATGGGTTTGCGCAACGAATACAAGGACATGTTCGAAAAGAAACACGGCGTCAAGCTTGGCTTCATGTCCTTCTTCGTCAAGGCCTGCACCCACGCCCTGAAGGAAGTCCCCGAGGTCAACGCCGAAATTGACGGCCAGGATTTGGTCTACAAGAACTACGTCCACATGGGCGTCGCTGTCGGCACCCCCTCCGGCCTTGTGGTCCCCGTGGTGCGCGACGCCGACCAGATGGGCTTCGCCGCCATCGAGAAAAAGATCGCCGAACTCGGCCTCCGCGCCCGCGACGGCAAGCTGAGCATGGCCGAGATGCAAGGCGGCAGCTTCACCATCTCCAACGGCGGCGTCTACGGCAGCCTCATGTCCTCGCCCATCCTCAACCCCCCGCAATCCGGCATCCTTGGCATGCACAAGATCCAGGACCGCCCGGTTGTCGTCGCAGGCCAGATCGTCATCCGCCCGATGATGTATCTGGCGCTCAGCTACGACCACCGCGTCGTGGACGGCAAGGGGGCGGTGACGTTCCTCGTCCGGGTGAAAGAGGCGCTGGAGGATCCGCGTCGGTTGTTGATGGATTTGTGATCCAAGGGCTCGACATACACCGGGTTGATGTCATTCGGTCTTGGGCTCGAGGGCAAGACTTTGTTCTTCAGATTTGGGTCTTCGGTTCGCGAGCGAAAGGACTGGCCAGACCAGAAAGTGATCTGGATCTGGCCATACAGACGAAACCTAGCTCGCATGGTTCGCTTCAGCATCAGCCCCTTTTGACGGAAGATGAGCAGGAACTAGAAAATCTTCTGGGCTTGTCATTTCCACTACATTGCCAAGTGACCGCCCCAAATTTCAATGAGCGGGTTGTTTGGCCTGCGGTAGAAGACCATGGGGTCCTTATCTATGACCAAGAGCGGCAAGAATAGAACCCGAAGTAATCACTTCTGTAGAACACCCCCCGGTGCGCTGTAGCGCACCCTACGCAAACACCCACCCCGGACCCCACATGACCCACCCCGCCCCCACCCCTGCCACAAGCGCCTCCCCTCCCCCTCGTGGGGATGGGTTGGGGGTGGGGGGCCACCCTCGCCACGCCCACCCGCCCGCAAGCAACCCCCACCGGATGCGCCGGGTGATGATCCGGCACCCGGAACCGCCGGCACTGCAGCATCGGCCCCTGTGGCCCGTGGCCGGCTGACAGGGACCGCCGGCATGGCAACCTTTCGCCATCACGACATCACTTTCGTCACGCCCGCCCGGGTCCTGTCCGACTTTGCGCGCGACCTTGCGGATACCCTGCCCGCCCCCCAAACCACCCCCCAAACCACCGCGCCAAACCTTGCGGTTGAGGTGCATGTCGGCATCCACCGGCCCGAAAAGCTGGCCAGCGAACGCGCCACCCTGCCCCCGGCTACAGGGCCCACCTTGCGGATCGGCATACAGACCGAACACATCCTTGACGCCGACGGGATGCCGCTTTGGCAAAGCTGGCACATCGGCACGATCCAGGCGCAGGTGGCAGAATATGACGTGGTCCTTGACCTCTCCCCCGCCAACGCTGAGGTTTATGATACCCTGACCCCGGAATTGCGCGCCCGCGTCCACCTTGGGCCGCATATCTTTCCCGCCAACCCGCCGCCAATGGCCCCTGTCCCCGGCGGGCCGATCCTGTTCTTTGGCGGCGTCAACCCGCGCCGCCAGCGCCGCTTTGCCAAGCTGGAACGCAACGGTGTTGCGGTCACCGTCTTGCCCCACGCCACCTTTGGCGATGCCCTCCGGCAGGAACTGGCCAAGGCCTCTGCGGTGCTGAACATCCATTTTGCCCCCGCCCGCTATACCGAAGCGCCGCGCATCCTCAAGGCAATCCTTGCCGGCAAACCCCTGATCTCTGAGGATCTTGCCCTGCCGTTTCTGGAAGGCACGCAGTACCTGACCCTCGCGGACGCTGGCGCCAGTGACGCGCGCCTGAAGACCAGCTATGAAGCGCTGGCATCGCTTTGCGCGCAGTATTCCTTTCCGGGGTTCCTGAGGGCGGTGCTGGTTGAGAAAGGCCAGGTTGCCCGATGACCGCAGTTCCCACTCAGTCCGCCTGCCGCTGCCGTGCTGCGGTGTTGGCCATGCTGGCCCTTCTGCCAGCCGCCCCAACGTCCGCCCAGATCATCCCCACCGGCACGCCGGCTGCCGATATCCTGTTGTCCCGCGCCTTGGCCGATCAGCAGATGTTCCTCACATGCTCGTCGCTGGATGCCGAAACCCACGCCCTTATCGTGCAAGGCTGGCAACAGGATTCCGCTGCCGCAGCCTCGGTCCTTGCAGCAAACACTGTCCCCGCAGACGCCATCGCCGCCTTCACCACGGCGGCCGCGCTGGACAGCCTGCTGCCTGCGCCCGACACCCCCTATACCCAGGTCAGGCAGTTCTGCGACGCCAACCCCGATTGGGCCACCCGCTGGGGCAAGCA
Source organism: Rhodobacterales bacterium (assembly GCA_038211355.1). Classification (GTDB taxonomy): domain Bacteria; phylum Pseudomonadota; class Alphaproteobacteria; order Rhodobacterales; family Rhodobacteraceae; genus Tabrizicola. The sequence continues at coordinate 4,575 of JBBQVR010000137.1, forward strand.
GGATTTCACCGTGCTGTCGCTGACGCTGCCAAAGGCGTTCCCATGACCGAACCCGTCGCCCTGATGTCCTGCATGCGCAACGAAGGCATCCATGTCGTGGAGTGGCTGGCCTATCACCGGACCATCGGCTTTGGGCCGATCCTGATCTGCACCAACGACTGCACCGATGGCACCGACCGGCTGCTTGATGCGCTGGCCGCAGCGGGTGCGGTCCAGCATGTGCCAAACCCCCTCGGCCGCGATCAGGCCCCCCAGGACGAAGGCATCCGCCGGGTCATGGCGCGGCTCCAGGGCGGCCCTGTCGATTGGCTGGCGCATCTTGATAGTGATGAGTTTCTGAACATCGCCCCAGGTGCCGCCCCCGTGCAGGACATGGTGGCGCGCGCGGGCGATGCCCACGCCATCGCCCTGCCCTGGCTTCACTTCGGGGACAATGGCCATGGCGCCTGGCCCGGCCAGACCCTGCCCGCCTTCACCGCGTGTGAGGCGGCGATGGACCCCGATCTGGTGAAGTTCAAGTCGATCTTCCGCCTCTCCGCCTTTCATCACGCCTCTGAACACATGCCGACCGACCCCCGGATCGAAGCCCCCCGCGCCGTCAATGCGGCCGGAAAGGCGCTGTCGCCCGGCCCCCTCCTCGGCCCGCCGCGCGCGCGCTACCGGCCGGTGGACGTGGCGATGCGCGGCGGGGCGGTGGTGAACCACTATGCCACCCGGTCCACCGATGTGTTCCTGATGAAGAATGACCGGGGCTTTGGCACCGGCCAGTCCTTTGGCAAGTATCACCTGAATTCCACCTGGCACCGCCGCATCAACCGCAATGAGCAGGAAGATCGCACTATCCTGTGCCGCTGGGATGAGGTTGCCGCCGAGATGGCCCGCCTGCGCGCCCTGCCCGGCGTGGCTGTGGCCGAGGCTGCCTGCCTGACCTGGTTCCAGACCACCCGCCAGCGCCTGTTGGTCCCCGACACCATTCGCCGCTGGACCAAAGCCCTTGCAGATGAAAGACCCTGACCCATGATGCCACCCGAACTGACCGCGCTTGCCCTCGCGGGCCTGCTGCAAGCCGCGCAATTTGGCCTCTTTGCCATCCCCGCAAACCGTGAGCTTGGGGTCGGCTACACCTCCAGCGCGCGGGACCGGCCGCCGACAAAACCGATGTCCCCGCTGACCGGCCGCCTGCAACGCGCGATGAACAACCATTTTGAGGGGCTGATCCTCTTCACCCTCGCCGTCGTCGTCGTCACTCTTGGCGACCAATCCACCCCGACCACCCAATATGCCGCCTGGGCCTACCTCGCCGCGCGCGTCCTCTACATCCCCGCCTATGCCCTCGGCTGGCGCCCTTGGCGTTCCGCGATCTGGGCGGTAGGCTTCTTCGCAACCCTGACGATGATCATTGCCGCCCTGATCTGACCTTTTCACATTTGCACAAATATCCCACGGGGGTGCGGGGGTGTGAAACCCCCGTCCTTCGCCAGACCAAAGGAACCGACCCATGGCAGACTTCGACACCATCATCATCGGCGCCGGCCCCGGCGGCTATGTCTGCGCGATTCGCGCGGCGCAACTGGGCCTCAAGGTGGCCGTCGTCGAAGGGCGCGACACCCTCGGCGGCACCTGCCTCAACATCGGTTGCATCCCGTCCAAGGCCATGCTGCACGCCACCCACATGCTGCACGAAACCCATGAGAACTTTGAGAAAATGGGCCTGATGGGCGCCGCACCCACGGTCGATTGGGCCAAGATGCAGGCCTACAAAGAGGATGTCGTCACCGGCAACACCAAAGGGATCGAGTTTCTTTTGAAAAAGAACAAGGTCACCTGGATCAAGGGCTGGGCCTCCATTCCTGCCGCAGGGCAAGTCAAGGTCGGCGACGATATCCACACCGCCAAACACATCGTCATCGCCACCGGGTCCGAAGCGTCCTCCCTGCCCGGCGTGACTGTAGATGAAGAAACCGTCGTCACCTCAACCGGCGCACTGACACTGCCGAAAATCCCGAAAACCATGGTCGTGATCGGCGCGGGCGTCATCGGGCTTGAACTGGGTTCTGTCTACGCGCGCCTCGGGACCGAGGTCACGGTCGTTGAATACCTTGACGCCATCACCCCCGGAATGGACGCCGAGGTTGCCAAGACCTTCCAGCGCATCCTGACCAAACAGGGCCTGAAATTCATCCTCGGGGCTGCCGTGCAAGGCGTCACCAAGGGGAAAAAGGGCGCGACGGTGACCTACAAACTGAAGAAAGACGACAGTGAGGCCACCCTTACCGCCGACACCGTCCTCGTCGCCACGGGACGCAAACCCTATACCACCGGCCTTGGGCTGGACGCCCTCGGGGTCGAGATGGGCCCCCGTGGCACCGTCAAGACCGACGACCATTTCCGCACCAGCATCCCCGGCCTTTACGCCATCGGCGACGCCATCGCAGGCCCGATGCTGGCCCACAAGGCCGAGGATGAAGGCATGGCCCTGGCCGAGATCATGGCCGGCAAGCATGGCCATGTGAACTATGGCGTCATTCCCGGCGTGATTTACACCACCCCCGAGGTTGCCAATGTCGGCCTGACCGAAGAGCAGCTCAAGGCCGAAGGCCGCGCCTACAAGGTCGGCAAGTTCCCCTTCATGGGCAACGCCCGCGCCAAGGCGGTCTTCCAGGCCGAAGGCTTCGTCAAGATCATCACCGACGCCGCCACCGACCGCATCCTTGGCGCGCATATCATCGGCCCGCAGGCAGGCGACCTGATCCATGAGGTTTGCGTGGCGATGGAATTCGGCGCCTCAGCGCAAGACCTTGCCCTGACCTGCCACGCCCACCCCACCTGGTCCGAGGCGGTGCGTGAAGCCGCCCTTGCCTGCGGCGACGGCGCGATCCACGCCTGAATGCAACACCGGCCCCGCCAGGGGCCGGTTCAGGTGCTGAGCTTGCGGGGCACCAGCGCTGCGGCGGGATCAAGCGCCACCGGCTGGAACAGCGGAAACCCCGCCTCCATCATCGCCACGGCGTCGGTGTATTCGAAGCTGGCGAAGTATTTCTCGACCCCGTAAGTCTCAATATCCGGGGCGAGGAATTCGGCGACAATCGCGTCGTAATTGTCCTGCAGCACCCGGTTTCCGGGCGACAGGTTTGATGCACACAGCACGCCGGTCGGGCGCAGGTTCAGCATGGTCAGCGTCAGGTCCGGTCGCCAGCGCTGCAGGATCGGCAACAGCTTCCACACATCCCCCATCCAGGCCCCCCGGATGCCCTTCAGGTTCCGGGTCGTCATCGCCATGTTATGCGGCACCAGATCATGCATCATGATCACGCCCTTGGGGTCGCTTGCCGCCTCAGTCCCGATGAAATCGCGCAAGAGGTATTCAAAGAGGTGCATCCCGTCCAGAAAGCTGGCCCCCAGCCGGATGTCGTTCTTCGCCAGAAACCCGCCGGCAAAGACATCATCGCTGGTCGCCTGAAAGACATGCAGGGCGGGCTTCTTGCCGATGATGTTGATCTCGGCGCGGAAGAACGGGTCCACCGCAATGGTCTTGCTGCGCACCGGCGCGAAGGAGGAACCACTTCGGCAGCCGACCTCCAGATACCAGTCGAACAGCATCGCGTCGTGCAGCCCGGTCAGGAAGTTGTAATAGCCCGTTCCCTTTGGCCTAAGATACATCCGCCCACCCCTGCTTGCACCCCGCTAGCCAAAAAGATAGCGGCGCGGCCCTTAGTGCCGCGCCGCAGCGCTTGCGTCAATCATGTGGTGCAAGCGGCCCTCAATGCGCGGGTTTGATGAACGTCCCGTTGCGCAATTCGGCGAAGGCCTGGCGCAGCTCGGCCTCCGTGTTCATCACGATCGGCCCGGCCCAGGCCACCGGCTCTTCGATCGGCGCGCCACTGATCAGCAGGAAGCGCACCCCGTCCGGCCCGGCCGTCACCGTCACCTCATCGCCCGCGCCAAAGCGCACCAGCGTGCGGTTACCCGACAGGTCACGGATGTTGACCTCTTGCCCCGCAACCTCTTTTTCCAGCAACACGCCCTCGGGCCGGGCGGCATCGCGGAAGTTACCGGCCCCGTCAAACACATAGGCAAAGGCGCGGCGGCGGGTGTCAACCTGGAAGGTCTTGCGCTTGCCCGGGGCCACGAAGATATCCAGATACTGCGGGTCCGCCGCGATCCCCTCGACCGGGCTTTTCACGCCGCGATAATCGCCGATGACCACGCGGATGCTGGTGCCGTCATCCTCGAACCGCTCGGGCAGTTCGACCCCCGGAATGTCCTGATAGCGCGGGTCGGTCATCTTGAGCGCGCGTGGCAGGTTGCCCCACAGCTGGAACCCGTGCATCCGGCCCAAGGCGTCACCCTTCGGCATCTCCTGGTGCAGGATGCCGCGCCCTGCCGTCATCAACTGAAGCGACCCCGGCCCAAGGATACCCCTGTTTCCAAGGCTGTCGCCATGTTCAAC
>JBBQVR010000138.1:0-9001 GCA_038211355.1 Rhodobacterales bacterium
CCAACCCCCGACACACTCCCCTCTTTTTTTCTTCTGCCCCCAAATCCCCCCCGGGGGTGGGGGGGTGTCACCCCCCCGCCGGTCGGTCACAGAAAACTCTGTCCAGGCCCTTGCACCCCAACCCCCAAATGTGCCGCCACCGACGCGCCCACATCAACAAAACCCTGCAAGCCAACCTCCCGCAGGCCAGCCCCCCAACCCACGACAGGCACCCGTTCCCGCGTGTGATCGGTCCCGCGCCAGGTCGGGTCATTGCCATGGTCGGCGGTGAAAATCGCCAGATCACCGGGCCTCAACGTGGCAAGGAACCGCGGCAGTTGCGCGTCGAACCACTCCAGCGCACGGGCGTAGCCCGCCACATCGCGGGGATGGCCAAAGAGGCTATCAAACTCCACTAGGTTCGCAAAGGTCAAGGAGCCCGGTTCCGCTGCCCCCCCGAGCCGGACAATATGTTCGAAAAGATCAGCATCAGACTTGCCCTTGTGCAGATGGTCGATCCCCTGCATCGAGAATATGTCCCCGATCTTGCCGACCGCATGCGTCACCCGGCCCGCCCCTTGCACCCAGTCCAGCAGCGTCGGTGCAGGCGGGGCGATGGCATAGTCATGGCGGTTTGACGTTCGCCTGAAGTCCTCACAGGTGCCGGTGAAGGGCCGCGCGATCACCCGCCCGACCTTGCGGGCGTGCAACATCGGCGCCACGTCCGCGCACAGCTTCAACAGGCGCTCCAACCCGAAAGCCTCTTCGTGTGCTGCGATCTGAAACACCGAATCCGCGCTGGTGTAACAGATCGGCCAGCCCGTCCGCAGGTGTTCCGCACAGTGTTCTGCGATGATCGGCATGCCTGAGGCATGGCAGTTGCCCAGGATACCGTCGGTCCCCGCCAACCGGCAGACCTCGGCCACCAGATCGTCGGGAAAGGCGGGCACGGTCTGCGGAAAATAGGTCCAGTCCCAGGGCACCGGCACCCCCGCCAATTCCCAATGCCCCGACGGCGTATCCTTGCCGCGCGACACTTCGGTCGCCGCGCCCCACAACCCCTCTGGCCGCGCGTCCAGCCCCGGCACAGCGGCCCCCGAGGCCAGCCGCACCGCCGCCCCCAAGCCCAGCCTGTCCAGGTTCGGCATCTTCAACGCACCGCTCCGCCCGACCTCGGCTTGGCCCGCAGCGCAGGCTTGCGCGATATGGGCCAGCGTGTTGGCCCCCGCATCGCCAAAGTCGGCTGCGTCCGGTGCCCCGCCGCAGCCGACCGAATCCATCACGATCAGAAACGCGCGGCCCGCAGAACTGGCCATCTCAGGCGATCCTTTTCTGGATCAGGGCCGGTTCCTTGGGCGCCACATCGCGGATGCCGTAGGCCGCCTGCACCGCCGCCACCCCCGCCCGCGCCGCATCTTCCGTCGCGGCATGGACCATGGCCAGCGGCACCCCTTCGCCGGTCTCTTCACCGATCCCGGCAAGGTCAGACAGCCCGACCGAGGGGTTAACCTTGTCGCCCTCGCGCAGGCGGCCTCCACCCAGCCGCACGACGGCATGACCCAGCGCCTCGCCATCGATCGTGGCCACAAAGCCATCGGCCAGCGCGGGCACCTCCAGCACGACCGGGGCAGATGGCAGGCGGTCCGGCCAGCGGTCCACGAAATCTGCGGGCCCGCCTTGTGCGGCCACCATGCGCCCGAAAATCTCGGCCGCGGCACCCGATTCCAGCGCCTGCGCGATCCGGCCTTCGCCGTCCTTGGGGTCGGCCGCCAGCCCCGCCAGCGCCAGCGCCTCGCCGCCCAGCGCCACGGTCAGGTCCCACAGGGCGGTGTTGACGGAGGTGCCGGTCAGAGTCTCCATCACCTCGATCACCTCCAGCGCGTTGCCCGCCGCCGTGGCCAGCGGTTGCGACATGTCGGTGATCAGCGCGGATGTCATGCAGCCCGCCCCCTGCGCCGTCGCCACCAGCGCGCGCGCCAACGCCTCGGCCCGCTCTGGCGTTTTCATGAAGGCGCCCGACCCGCATTTCACGTCCAGCACCAGTGCCTCAAGCCCCGCCGCAAGCTTCTTTGACAGGATCGACGCGGTGATCAGGTCGATGCTTTCCACCGTCCCCGACACATCGCGGATCGCATAAAGCCGCTTGTCCGCCGGGGCAAGGTCGGCCCCCGCCGCGACGATGGCACATTTCACGCTGCCGATCTGGCGGCGCAGCGCGTCCTCTGACAACCCGGTGCGAAAGCCGGGAATCGCCTCCAGCTTGTCCAGCGTGCCCCCGGTATGGCCAAGCCCGCGCCCCGAGATCATCGGCACATAGGCCCCGCAGGCCACCAGCGCCGGCGCCAGCAAAAGTGAGGTACAATCCCCGATCCCGCCGGTGGAGTGCTTGTCCACCACTGGGCCGGGCAGGTCCCATGTCATCACCTTTCCAGTATCCCGCATACCACGGGTCAGCGCCACGCGACCCTCCTCGGACAAGCCCTTCAGCAGCACCGCCATCGCAAAGGCCCCGGCCTGCGCATCGGTCACCGCACCGGACGCAAGGCCGCTTGCAAACCAGCGCAAGTCGTCTTGCGACGGCTGCCCCCCATCGCGGATCAACGCGATGATGCTGCGGGCGTCAGTCATGTCCGGTCCATATGGGCCGCGGTAAAGACGCCGGGCAAAAGGTCGGCCACGGTCGTCACCTTCGCTTTGCCATCGGTGGTGCACAGGGTGACCTTCACGTCCTGCGCCGCAAACTCGGCGATCTTCTGGCGGCAGCCGCCACAGGGGGGCACCGGGTCCGGGCTGTCGGCAATCACCAGGATCTCGGCAATCGCCGTATCCCCCGCCGCGATCATCGCGGCAATCGCCCCGGCTTCGGCGCAGGTGCCTTCGGGGTAGGCCACGTTTTCCACGTTGCAGCCGACATGCACCGCGCCGCTGGTCGACCGCAGCGCCGCGCCCACCTTGAACCGTGAATAGGGCGCATAGGCCCGCAGCCGAACCGCCGTCGCCGCCTCCAGAAGCGTCATGCCAATCTCCCTGACCAATTGGTCAGAGTGTGGGCCGTGCGCGCCGTTTCTGCAAGCGGGTCACAGCAGGCGGGTCACAACACTCGGGTCACAACACTCTGGTCGGCGGATTTCCGGGCAAAGTCACCTCCAGCAGTTCCAGGTCCGCCGTTGTGTCGCTGTAGCGCGTCGCCATCCCCGGCGGGATCACGAAGGCATCGCCGGGTTCCAGCCTGTAAGGGTCCTTGCCCTCGCCCTCCAGCGTCATTGCGCCGGACATCACGAAGGTGAACAGGATATCACCCTCATGCACCGTCCAGGGCGCGGGGCCAACCGGCCGCGCCACCATGACCGACGCCACCCCCCGCGTGCTGCGGTTGATCGAGGTGTCGCGCGCCTCAAACCCCGGAATGCGGAAGGGATGGAACACCCCCTCCTTGCCAATGTCATGCACAAAGCGCTGGCCGTCCCACTCCCGGTCGGGCCGGTAGTGCGGGGTGGGCAGGGTCATCTCATGGTCGATCTCGGTGACATGGTCAGCCGGAACGCCGATTTCCACCACCTGCACGCCTTCGGAATGCAGCACCTTGTGGCGGATGCCGGGCGGCTGGATAAAGCAGTCACCGGCGTGAATCCGCCGGATATCGCCTTGATCTTCATAAAGAACGTCCACCCAGCCCGCGACGCAGAAGATCAGCTGGAACCCCACCTTGTGGAAATGAACCATGTCCGGCACCGGCCCATCCGGCACGCGGATGTGGCTGGCGATCATTGCGCCACCAAGGCGGGTGGGGATCAGATCCCGATACTCCATCCCCGCGCGGCCGATCACCCATGGGGCCTGATCGGCCAGGCGGCGGACGACAAAGGCGTGTTCGGTCTTGGGCAGGATCAGCGGCGGGTTCAGCTCATCAATCTCAATCCGCGTGCCGTTCGGCGCAGTCAGAACCCGCTCCCCCCCGGCAAAGCCATCGGGGTCTTCGGTCAGGATGCGGATCGTGCCGGGTGCCTCTTTCGCCCCCTTCTCGATCCGCAGGCGCAGGCCATGACCCGACAGCACCGCCACCTCGGGGTTGTCGGCCGGATAGATCATGTCCAGCCGCATTTTCAGCGTCTTGGTGAAAAACGGCAGATCATCCCGCAGTTCCTGCGTCGGCAGGCGCAGCTCTGCGCGTGTTTCCATTCCTGTCCCCGTTTCCGTCCCCGTTTCCGTCATGGCATTCCCCGTGCTATGGCACCATGGTGATCGGCGCCGCAGCGATTTGCAAGACGGCAGCAGGACGCCGCGACTTGGCGGCAAATGGAAAATGGTTTAACGCTAAACCATATTCGCTGGAGGGTTTGATGGACGAGGCCAGGAACGACAATGCGCGCCAGGCTGCGCTGGATTATCATGAGTTTCCGAAGCCCGGAAAACTTGAGGTGCGCGCGACCAAGCCCCTTGCCAATGGCCGCGACCTGGCCCGCGCCTACAGCCCCGGCGTGGCCGAAGCCTGCCTTGAGATCAAGGCCGACCCCACCACCGCCAGCCGCTACACCAGCCGGGGCAACCTTGTGGCCGTGGTCACCAACGGCACCGCCGTTCTGGGCCTTGGCAATATCGGGGCCCTCGCGTCCAAGCCGGTGATGGAGGGCAAGGCCGTCCTCTTCAAGAAATTCGCCAACATCGACTGCTTCGACATCGAAGTGAACGAACCCGACCCCGAAAAACTTGCCGCCATCGTCTGTGCGCTTGAACCGACCTTCGGCGCGATCAACCTTGAAGATATCAAGGCACCCGACTGCTTTATCGTCGAACGCCTGTGCCGCGAGCGGATGAAAATCCCGGTTTTCCACGATGACCAGCACGGCACCGCCATCGTCGTGGGTGCCGCCGCAACCAACGCGCTGATCGTGACGGGCAAGCGGTTTGAAGATATCCGCATCGTCTCTACCGGCGGCGGGGCGGCGGGCATCGCCTGCCTTGAAATGCTGGTCAAGCTGGGCGTCCGGCGCGAAAACGTCTGGCTCTGTGACCTTGAGGGGCTGGTATACCACGGCCGCGCGGCGCAGATGACGCCGCAGAAGGCCAACTTCGCCCAAGGCACCACCCCCGCCACGCTGGCCGATGTGATCCACGGCGCTGATCTCTTCCTTGGCCTGTCCGGCCCTGGCGTCCTGACCCCCGCCATGGTGCAGACGATGGCTCCCAGCCCGATCATCTTCGCCCTCGCCAACCCCACGCCGGAAATCCTGCCCGACGCCGTCCGCGCCGTGGCTCCGACAGCAATCATCGCCACCGGGCGCAGCGATTTTCCCAATCAGGTCAACAACGTCCTGTGCTTTCCCTTCATCTTCCGGGGCGCGCTGGACGTGGGCGCGACTGAAATCAACGATGCGATGGAAATCGCCTGCATCGAAGGCATCGCCGCGCTTGCCCGCGCCACCACCTCAGCCGAGGCCGCCGCCGCCTACCGGGGTGAGACGATGTCCTTCGGCCCCGATTACCTGATCCCGAAACCCTTTGACCCCCGGCTGATCGGCGTCGTGGCCAGCGCGGTTGCCAAGGCCGCGATGGAAACCGGCGTCGCCGCCCGCCCCATCGCCGACCTTGACGCCTACAAGCGTCAGCTGGACGGGTCGGTGTTCAAGTCCGCCCTGATCATGCGCCCGGTGTTTGAGGCCTCGAAAATGACCACCCGCCGCATCGTCTTTGCGGAAGGGGAGGATGAACGCGTGCTGCGCGCCGCCAACGCGATGCTGGAAGAAACGACCGACCTTCCCATCCTGATCGGCCGGCCCGAGGTGGTTGAGGCGCGCTGCGAACGGTCGGGCCTGCCGATCCGACCGGGGCGCGACTTTCATCTGGTGAACCCCGAAAACGACCACCGCTATCGCGATTATTGGGGCACCTACCATGACCTGATGTCCCGGCGCGGCGTGACCCCCGACATCGCCCGCGCGGTGATGCGCACCAACACCACCGCCATCGCCGCGATCATGGTCCACCGCGATGAGGCCGACAGCATGATCTGCGGCACCTTCGGCCAGTTCAACTGGCACCTCGGCTACGTTCGCCAGATCCTGGCGCGCGACGGGCTGCACCCGGTCGCGGCGCTGTCCCTGATGATCCTTGAGGATGGCCCCCTTTTCATCGCCGACACCCATGTTCACTCCGAACCAACGCCGGAACAGATCATGCAGACGGTGATCGGCGCTGCCCGCCATGTCCGCCGCTTTGGCCTGACGCCAAAAATCGCGCTTTGCACGCAAAGCCAGTTTGGCAACATGGACAACGCCAGCGCCCGCCGGATGCGCGACGCGCTGGCAATGCTGGACCAGCGTGAACCCGACTTCGCCTATGAAGGCGAGATGAACCTGGACGCCGCCCTTGACCAGTCGATCCGTGACCGGCTTCTGCCCGGCTCACGCTATGAAGGGGCGGCGAACACTCTGGTGTTTGCCTCGTCCGAGGTGGCCTCCGGCGTGCGCAACATCCTCAAGATGAAGTCGGGGGGCCTTGAGGTCGGGCCGATCCTGATGGGCATGGGCAACAAGTGCCATGTGGTCACCCCCGCCATCACCGCGCGGGGCCTGTTGAACATGTCGGCCATAGCGGGGACCCCTGTCGCGCATTATGGGTGAAGAACGCCCATTGCTGACGTCACCTGGCTGGGCGCTGCCGTCGGCCTGCCAGCCCGAGTCGTGATCCCGAGTCGTGATCCCGAGTCGTGGTCGGGCCGGTAAGCCGTCCCGACTGACCCGCCAGCTTTGCAAACTTGGCTTGCCCCAGCCCGAATTCTCTCGAATGGGGCAAGCTTTGCAAATTTTCCCAGCCGCTAACCGCAAATTCTGCAAATAAGCCCCGCCCCGTTTCCGGTAACAGCGTTGCGCGGGCCACCATTCCTGCCGTAACAACACCGGCAGGGGCGATCAGCGGGGGGAGAACGCGATGACCTATGCGCAGGTATACGGGCAATGGCAATCGGACCCCGAGGGGTTCTGGCAGCAGGCCGCTGGCGGCATTGACTGGGTGAGCAAACCGACCCGCGCCCTGAACGACGTCCGCGCGCCCTTGTATGAATGGTTCACCGACGCCCAGGTCAACGGCTGCTGGAACGCTGTTGACCGGCACGTCGTGGCCGGGCGTGGGCACCAGCCTGCGATCATCCACGACAGCCCGGTCACCGGCACCAAACACGTCATCACCTATGCCGAATTGCAGGATCGTGTCGCCCGCCTTGCCGGAGCGCTCAAGGCCAAAGGCATCACCAAGGGTGACCGCGTCATCATCTACATGCCCATGGTCCCCGAGGCGCTTGAGGCGATGCTGGCTTGCGCCCGGCTTGGGGCGATCCACTCGGTCGTCTTCGGCGGCTTTGCGGCCAATGAACTTGCGGTCAGGATTGACGACTGCACCCCGAAGGCGATCATCGCCGCTTCTTGCGGGATCGAGCCTTCGCGCGTCGTCCATTACAAACCCCTCGTCGATGCCGCCATCGACATAGCCGACCACAAGCCCGACTTCTGCGTGATCTTCCAGCGCGAACAAGAGGTGGCCAAGCTGATCCCCGGCCGCGATGTTGCCTGGCATGAATTCCAATACGGTGTGGAACCCGCCGATTGCGTGCCGGTTGAAGGAAACCATCCGGCCTATATCCTTTACACCTCTGGCACCACCGGCGCGCCCAAGGGCGTGGTCCGCCCCACCGCCGGGCATCTGGTTGCGCTGAACTGGACGATGCGCGCGATCTACAACTGCGGCGCGGGCGATGTGTTCTGGGCCGCCTCTGACGTGGGCTGGGTCGTCGGCCACAGCTACATCTGCTATGCCCCGCTCATCGCCGGTTGCACCACCGTGGTCTATGAGGGCAAGCCCGTCGGCACCCCCGATGCCGCAGCCTTCTGGCGGGTGATTGCTGAACACAAGGTGAAAAGCTTTTTCACCGCCCCCACCGCGCTCCGCGCCATCAAGCGGGATGACCCCGATGGCAAGCTGGTTCCCACCCTTCCCACCTTGCAGGCCCTCTATCTGGCCGGTGAACGCGCCGATCCTGACACGATCCACTGGGCGCAGAACCATCTGAAGGTCCCGGTGATTGACCATTGGTGGCAGACCGAAACCGGCTACGCCATCGCCGCCAACCCCCTGGGGATCGAACATCTGCCCGTCAGGATCGGCAGCCCGTCGGTCCCGATGCCCGGCTTTGACGTGCAGGTGCTTGACGAAGGCGGCCACCCGGTCTCGCCCGGCACGCTGGGCGCGATTGCGATCAAGCTGCCCCTGCCCCCCGGCACCCTGCCCACCCTGTGGAATGCCGAGGACCGGTTCATCAAGTCCTACCTCAGCCACTTTCCCGGCTACTATGAAACCGGCGATGCGGGCTATGTCGATGCGGATGGCTACCTCTACATCATGGCCCGCACCGATGACGTGATCAACGTCGCCGGCCACCGCCTGTCCACCGGCGCGATGGAGGAGGTGCTTGCCGCCCACCGCGATGTCGCCGAATGTGCGGTGATCGGGGTGGCCGATGACCTGAAAGGCCAGTCACCCCTGGGGTTTCTCTGCCTCAACAAGGGCGTCAGCCGCGACCCCGCGGATGTGGTCAAGGAATGTGTTGCCCTGATGCGCGAAAAGATCGGCCCCGTCGCCGACTTCAAGCGCGCCGTGGTGGTGGACCGCCTGCCCAAGACCCGGTCCGGCAAGATCCTGCGCGGCACAATGGTCAAGATCGCTGACAGCCAGCCCTGGAAGATGCCCGCCACCATCGACGACCCCGCCATTCTGGATGAAATCACCGTGGCGCTGAAATCGCTTGGCCTTGCCCGCGGCTGATCGCAGCACTGGACAGAACGGCGCGGCTGGGGCAATCTTTGCATTATGCAAAGCATGTTCCCATTCTGCGATTCCCCCGACGGGTGGTCGCCATGACCACCGACCTCCGCCGCACGGCCATCGCTGATCTTGACCGCGCGGTTGCCGGCCTCGCGCCCCATCTGCACAGCGCGGACGACCTCGCCACCCTTGCCCGCCTGCGGGCCGA
>JBBQVR010000139.1:0-8918 GCA_038211355.1 Rhodobacterales bacterium
CACCAGCAGGCTGAGAAGCAGCCCCCCGCGCCGCAAACCCACCACCAGCGCCGCACCAAAGGCCCCGATCACCGACAGCGCCGGCGTGCCCAGCAAAAGGCTAAGCACCAGCCAGCCATAGCCTGCCGGTGGCAGGTTCAACAGCACCCCAAGGGCTGGTGCCAACAGTGTCAGTGGCAGCCCCGTGACCAGCCAATGCGCCAGCGCCTTCAGCGCCACCACCGCCTCAAGCGGGATCGGCGCGGTGGCAAGCAGGTCAAGCGAGCCATCCTCGAAATCCAGCGCAAAGATCCGGTCCAGCGACAGAAGACAGGCCAAAAGCGCGCCCACCCACAGGATGCCCGGCGCGATACGCCCCAGCGTGCCGCCCTCGGGCCCAACGCCCAGAGGGACAAGGATCGCCAGCAGGAAAAAGAACGCAAGGCCCAGCCCGAACCCCCCGCCCGACCGGATGGCCAGCCGCATGTCACGCAGCAAAAGCGCCTTCACGTCCGGCCCCGCTGCAGATGCTGATTGTCCAGATACCCCCACGGCAGGCTTCCACAGCGGTCAAAGGTGCTGCACGTCATGCAAAAGCCTCATCAAATCCGTCGCGGGCCATGATACGGGCCCGGAATGGGGCAAGGTCCAGCACGTCCGCCTCGGGCAGGCCAAGGTCGACATGGGTCGCGATGATGGCCAGACCGCCGCCAGCCAGATGCTGACGCACCACACCGGCAAACAAGGTGACCGAGGCTGCGTCCAGACTGACCGTCGGCTCATCCAGCAGCCAGACCGGGCGGCCGGTGACCAAAAGGCGCGCCAGACCAAGGCGGCGCTTTTGCCCGGCCGAAAGCTCGGACGCGCCGCGCGGGGCCAGGCTTGCCACATCCATGCCGGTCATCGCGGCGTCAACGCTGTCGGTGCCGTGGATCGCGGCCCAGAAGGCCAGGTTTTCACGCACGGTCAGGGTCGATTTCAACCCGTCGGCATGGGCACCATAGGCGGCAGCCTCGGGGGGAAGATCGATGGTCCCGGCAACGGGCGGCTGCAGACCCGCCAGCGTGCGCAAAAGCGTGGTCTTGCCCGATCCGTTCGGCCCGCGCAGGATCAGCGCCTGACCGGGCTGCACCTGAAAGCCAAGCCCTTGCAGGACGGTTACCCCACCCCGCGCCACAGCCAGATTTTCCACCACGATCTGCATGGCCCCAGCCCTACCCGATGCAGCCCCCCACGAAAAGGGGCCCATGGAAAACTGGTCATGGCCTTCGCCGCTGCGCGACCCTATGTCTTGGCGCAATCAGACAGGAGACACCCATGCAACAGATCCCCTTTGGCCGCACCGGCCGGATGACCACACGCCTTGGCTTTGGCGCCTGGGCCATTGGCGGCACCTGGGGTGAGGTCAGCCTTGAGGATGCCAAAGCTGCCCTGCACGCCGCCCTTGATGCCGGGATGACCTTCATCGACACAGCGGATGTCTATGGTGACGGCCGGTCCGAACGGATCATCCGTGAGGTTCTTGCCGAACGCAGGCAGGACGCGCCCTTTGTGGCCACCAAGGCCGGCCGCCGCCTGAACCCGCATGTGGCCGAAGCCTATACCGGCACGGCGCTAGAGGCGTTCATCGACCGGTCCTTGACCAACCTTGGGGTAGAGCGGCTGGACCTCGTGCAGTTGCACTGCCCGCCGACCCCGGTCTATTCCAACCCGGAGGTGTTTGCCGCACTGGACGCGATCAAGCAAAAGGGCAAGATCGCCGACTATGGCGTGTCGGTCGAGACGGTCGAAGAAGCCCGCGCCGCCATCCGCCATCCCGGCGTGGTGTCGGTGCAGATCATCTACAACATGTTCCGGATGAAGCCGGCAGAGGTGTTCTTCCCCGAAGCGCTTGCGCGCAACGTCGCCGTGATCGCGCGGGTGCCGCTGGCCTCGGGCCTGCTCACCGGCAAGATGAGTGCGGCCAGCCAGTTTGCGGCGGACGATCACCGCAGCTTCAACCGCAATGGCGAGGCATTCGACAAGGGCGAAACCTTCTCGGGCGTGCCCTTCGACGTGGCGCTTGCGGCGGTGGATGAGTTGCGCGCGCTGGTTCCTGCGGGGGCCACGATGGCGGCCTTCGCCCTGCGCTGGATCTTGATGGAAGACGCGGTGACGGTGGTCATTCCGGGCGCGAAATCCCCGGTCCAGGCGCAAGGCAACGCCGCCGCAGCCGACATGGTACCGCTGGCAGCAGACGTGATGACCGCCGCGCGTGAGGTCTACGCCCGCACGATCGCCCCGCATGTCCAACATCTGTGGTAGGGCCACGATTTCTTGAAAGAAATCGCACCGGAGCCTTCAAAGGCTCCGGTGCGGAGTTTTTGAAAACTCCGCGCTACCCTATGGGCAGCAATGCCACGGCAACCCGGCGGCCTTCGCCCAGAAGCACATTGTAAGTCCGGCAGGCGGTGGGTGAGGTCATCACCTCAACCCCGATGCCGCAGTCTTCCAGTGCTGCGCGAAACTCAACTGGCACATGCGCCACCACCGACCCGGTGCCGACGAAAAGCACATCGATCTTGCCCACAAGACTTAGGGGTGTCGCCGTATCGCCGTAGCCGCCCCAGGGGCCCGCATCCCAGGGCGTGATCAGGCAGGCTCCGCGCAGCACATGCCCCGCCACGCGGAAAAAGCCCGGCCCATAGCCTTCAACCGCCTTTGCCGTGCCATAGGTGATCTCGGTCAGACGCATGATATTGCCGGATCAGGCTTCGACGTCGGCAAATTCGTTGGCGCTGGGTTTTTTCGGCTTGTCGCCACGGTCCAGCCCGATGAACAAGACCAGGTTCTTGGCCACGAAGACCGATGAATAGGTACCCAGGACGACGCCAAAGAAGATGGCAAAGGCAAAGCCGCGGATCACGTCGCCGCCAAAGATCAGCATCGCCCCCAGCGCTACCAACGTGGTGACCGAGGTCATCAGCGTCCGGCTGAGGGTTTCGTTGACCGACAGGTTCATCACATCACGCAGGGGCATCGTCTTGTATTTCAAGAGATTTTCGCGCAGCCGGTCAAAGACCACAACCGTGTCGTTGATGGAATACCCCAGGATCGTCAGCAAGGCCGCGATGATCGTCAGGTCAAACTTGATCTGGAAGATCGCAAAGACGCCGATGGTGATGAAGATGTCGTGGATCAGGGCGACCAGACTGCCAAGGGCGAACTGCCACTCAAACCGCAGCCAGATGTAAACGGCGATGCCCAGGCTGGCCGCAACCATGGCGGCGATGGCTTTCCAGATCAGCTCACCCGACACTTTCGGGCCCACAGATTCCACCGAAGGAAAGGTGATCGACGCATCAACCGTGCGCAGCTGCTCTTCGACCACTTGAATCGTTTCAGGCGTGACCGCCTCTTGGCCATCCTGCGGCGAGATCCGAACCTGAGCGACGAACTGGTCTTCCGCGAAGGACGGATCGAAAACTTCGGTGATCGAGACATCGCCAAGATCAAGCCCGGTCAGCGCCTCTCGGTAGGCGGCGACGTTCACCGGCTGGCTGGCTTCCGTCCGGATGGTGGTGCCACCGCGAAAGTCGATGCCGAAGTTCAGACCCATCACGATCCAGGCCACAATGGCGAGCACGCTCAGGATCATAGAGCCCCCGAAGGTCACCCATTGGAACTTGAAGAAGTCGATATTGGTCTTTTCAGGGGCGAGTCGGAAACGCAAGGCCATGATCTTCCCCTTACACCGTGACGGTCGCGGGCTTGCGCACGCGGTACCAGGTTTCAACGATCAACCGCGTCACGAACAGCGCAGTAAAGACCGAGGTGATGATCCCGATGCCCAGCGTGATCGCAAAGCCGCGCACCGGGCCTGCACCCACCGTGAACAATACAGTGGCGGTGATGAAGGTGGTGATGTTGGCATCGATGATCGCGCTGAGGGCGCGTTCATAGCCAAGCTCGATCGCGCGGGCGGGGTTCTTGTTCAGGCGCAATTCCTCACGGATACGCTCGAACACCAGCACGTTTGCATCGACTGCCATGCCGATGGTCAACACGATCCCCGCGATGCCGGGCAGGGTCAGCGTGCCGCCAACCGCAGAGAGGGCGGCAAACATCAGCGCGATGTTGATCGCCAGCGCCACGTTGGCGAAAACGCCGAACAGGCCATAGCTTGCGACCATGTAGATCGCCACGGCCACACCCGCGACCATGGCCGCCAACTTGCCCGCCTCGATGCTGTCTGCGCCAAGTTCCGGGCCGATGGTGCGTTCTTCGAGGAACGTCATCTCGGCCGGAAGCGCACCAGCGCGGAGCAGGACAGCAAGCTGGGTCGAGTCCTCAACGCTGAAGCTGCCGGTGATGATGCCGGACCCGCCGGGGATGTGGCTTTGGATGACCGGGGCCGAGATCACCTCATCATCGAGGATGATGGCAAAGGGCGCGCCGATGTTCGCGGCGGTATAGTCGCCGAACTTGCGCGCGCCGGTGGTGTCAAAGCGGAAGCTGACGGCGGGCTGGCCGTTCTGGTCGAACGAGGGCTGGGCATCCACCAGCTCTTCGCCGGACACCACGGGGGTTTCCTCGACGATGTAATAGACGCCATTCTCGTCGACCGAGGGCAAAAGCAGGTTGCGCGGCCCCGCGTCGGCACCCGCGTCTGTGGTGCGACTGACGACTGCGTTAAAGGTCAGCTGCGCGGTGGTGCCGATCAGCGCCTTCAGCTCAGCCGCCGAGCCGATGCCGGGAACCTGGATCAGCACGCGGTCTTCGCCCTGACGCTGGATAGTCGGTTCGCGGGTGCCGACCTCATCCACACGGCGGCGGATGATTTCAAGCGATTGTTGCAGGGTGCGGCTGTCGGTGGCGGCTTTTTCCGCCTCGGACAGCTGAACCACGATGTCACTGCCTTCGGCGGTCACATCGATGGTGCTTTGCCCCGCGCCGGTAAGGGTGACCACGGAACTGCCAAGGGCGCGGACCGCCTCCAGCGCAGCAGCCATGCCGGCGGGGTTGGAGATCGTGACCCGCAGCACCCCATCGGGCGAAGGCGCGCGGCGGACGGCCCCGACCTCATCGCGCAGATCGCGCATCGCATCGCGAACCTCGGGCCACATCGCGTCGATGCGGGTCTTGTACACATCCTCAACCCGAACCTCGGCCAGAAGATGCGCCCCGCCGCGCAGGTCAAGCCCAAGGTTCACCAGCGCCGATGGCAAGAAGTCCGGCCATTCCGCAAGGGCTGTGGTCTGGTCTGGCGTGGCGGTGCCACCTGCGAGCTCAATCGCGGCGGCGGCGTCGTTGTGGCGTTCCACCTGTCCGTAAAACAGGTTCGGAGCGGCCCCAACAATGCCCCAGGCGCAGATCAAAAGAACAAGAACACGCTTCCACAGCGCCATCGGTTGCATGGGATATGACCTTAGTTTGCGGCGGGTTCGGTCTTGTTCAGGACCTGGCCGATGGTGCCCTTGATGACCTTGACCTTGACGCCATCGGCAATCTCGACCTCGATCATGCCATCGTCCTGAACCTTGGACACCTTGCCGACGATCCCGCCCGAGGTCACGACCTGATCACCCCGGCGCAGGGCCTCGATCATGGCGCGGTGTTCCTTCATCTTCTTTTGCTGAGGACGGATCAGCAGAAAGTAGAAGATGACGAAAATCAGGATGATCGGCAGGAACTGCGCGAAGGCAGCCCCGGTTGACGGGGCACCAGCGGCTTGGGCAAAGGCGGGAGACACGAACATGGGCATCCTTTCCGGCATGGCCGGGGGGTCCCGGCGCGTTCATTTGCACCCGGGCGCAGTGGCCACGGGCACATTCTGGCGGTGATGTAAGGGGTTTCACCGCGCAATGCCAGAGGGCGCGCGACATTCCCGCGCGCAAGCGACGGGTCTGCATCTTTCGCCCCGCTGCATGATCGGGCATAACGCGCAGATAAGTTCCTGCAGTTGAGGCCCGCCATGCACGATATCCGCTATATCCGCGAAAACCCGGCCGCGTTTGACGCCAGCCTGTCGCGCCGTGGGTTGGACCCGATGTCGGCAGAGTTGCTGGCACTGGATGAGGGGCGGCGGAGTTTGATTACAGACGGCGAAGCGGCACAGGCGAAAGCCAACCGAGCCGCCCAAGAAGTGGGAGCAGCCAAGGCACGCGGAGATACGGCCGAATTTGAACGCTTGCGTGAACAAGTGGCACGAACAAAAGCGACTATCAACGGCATGACTCAGCTCGCCGCGGCCGAGGATGCGCGACTGCGCGACGCCCTAGCACGCATCCCGAACCTGCCGCTAGACGACGTGCCAGAAGGCCCGGACGAAAGCGGCAACGTCGAAATCCGCCGCTGGGGCACGCCCCGCGCGATGGACTTCAAGCCATTGGAACATTTCGATATTCCTGCCGCAAAGGATGGCCTTGATTTCGCGACCGCTGCGAAACTGTCCGGCAGCCGCTTTGTCGTCCTGCGCGGCGCGGTTGCCCGCATTCACCGGGCCCTCGCGCAGTTCATGCTGGACCTGCACACCGCCGAACACGGGCTGCATGAGACCTGGACCCCGGTTCTGGTCAAGGAAGACGCGATGTTCGGCACCAACCAGCTGCCAAAATTCGCCGAGGACAGCTATCAGACCACCAATGGCTGGTGGCTGATCCCGACGGCCGAGGTGACGCTGACCAACTCTGTTGCGGGCGACATTCTGGATGAGCGCGCGTTGCCCTTGCGCCTGACCGCGCACACGCATTGCTTCCGGTCCGAAGCCGGGTCGGCGGGCAAGGACACCACGGGCATGCTGCGCCAGCACCAGTTCGAAAAGGTCGAGATGGTGACGATCTGCACGCCAGAAACCGCGCTGGCCGAACATGACCGCATGACCAAATGCGCCGAAGCCGTGCTGGAGCGGCTTGGCCTGCCCTACCGCACCATCGTCCTTTGCACCGGCGACATGGGGTTCGGCGCGCAAAAGACGCATGACCTAGAGGTGTGGCTGCCCGGCCAGAACACCTACCGCGAGATCAGCTCTGTCTCCACCTGCGGGCAGTTTCAGGCGCGGCGGATGAACGCGCGCTACCGTCCCAACGGGGGCAAGCCCGAGTTTGTGGCCACCCTCAACGGATCAGGCCTTGCCGTGGGGCGCTGCCTGATTGCGGTTCTGGAGAACGGCCAGCAGGCGGATGGGTCCGTCACCCTGCCCGAGGTACTGGTGCCTTATCTGGGCGGCAAGGCGCGGATCGGCTCTGACGGCCAATTGGTCTGATCGGCACCGGGGCGCGTATAGGACACATGATGAAAACAAACGCCCTGATCCTGCTGATCGCCACGCTGGCCTTTGGCATTGCCCCGTTCATAACGCCGCCGTTCACCGGCTATGATCCGGACCTGTTCCCCGTGCCGATCGAGCGCCCCTCGATCCAGCCCGCAGGCTATGCCTTCGCGATCTGGAGCGTGATTTACCTGTGGCTGATCGCCCATGCGGTTTACGGGTTGTGGAAGCGCGCCGAAAACCCCGCCTGGGATGCTGTGCGCCTGCCTTTGGCGGTGGCGGTGGGCGTGGGCGCGGTCTGGCTGTGGATTGCTGGCGTCAGTGCCATCTGGGGGACGGTGACGATCTGGATCATGGCAGCAGGGGCAATCCTTGCCTTCCTGCGCGCTGATCCGGCTGTGGACCGCTGGATGCTGTCTGCCCCCACGGCAATCTTTGCCGGCTGGCTGTCGGCTGCATCCGCCGTGTCCACCGGCGTGTTCATCGCCGGATATGGCTGGCTAAGCGACACCGGGTCCGCCGCCGCCATGTTGGCGCTGGTGCTGGGGATTGCGGTCACCGTGCAGATGCGCCGCCCGGCGATGCCGGTCTACGGGCTGACGGTGATCTGGGCGCTGGTCGGGGTCATCGTCGCCAACGCCAGTGCGAACCTGACGGTGGCGGTGCTGGCCGCGTCAGGCATTGCGGTGATGGCGGTCACGCTTTGGACCAACCGAAAGGCCTGACGCTAGCGGCCTAACGCTTCGGGCTGACCCCGGCCTTGCCGTCCAAGTGCTTGCGCAGGCGGCTTGGCGTGTGGAACTTCTGGTCCTTGAACGGGTTCTTCGTCGACTGGCTGCGGAAGAACAGCCGGATCGGCGTGCCAGGCATTTCGAAATGTTCTCGCAACCCGTTGACCAGATAGCGTTTGTAGCTGTCGGCCAGCTCATCGGGGCGTGAGCACATGATGACAAAGCCCGGCGGCCGGGTCTTGACCTGGCTGATGTAGCGCAGCTTGATCCGGTGGCCGCCCGGAGCCGGTGGCGGGTGCGCCTCGGTCATGGCACCCAGCCAAGTGTTCAGGCGGGCGGTCGGGATGCGGCGGTTCCAGACATCATGCGCCTTGCGGATGGCGTCATGCAGACGGTCCAGACCCCTGCCCGTCTTGGCACTGACCGTGACGAGGGGCGCACCGCGCAACTGCGGCAAGAGGCGGTCGAACATTTCCTTGAGTTCGGCCAGCTTTTCCTGCTTTTCGCCCTCAAGGTCCCATTTGTTGACCGCAACCACCACCGCCCGGCCTTCGGTTTCGGCAAAGTCGGCGATGCGCAGGTCTTGGACCTCAAACGGAATATCGACGTCCAGCAGCACCACCACCACCTCGGCAAAGCGCACGGCACGGATGCCGTCCGAGACGGATAGCTTCTCCAACTTCTCGGTGATCCGCGCCTTTTTCCGCATGCCTGCGGTGTCAAAGATCCGGATCGGGGTGCCCTGCCATTCGGCGCGGACGGAAATGGCATCGCGGGTGATCCCGGCCTCGGGCCCGGTCAGCAGACGGTCATAGCCAAGGATCTTGTTGATCAGCGTGGATTTTCCGGCATTGGGCCGCCCGATCACCGCGATTTGCAGCGGTTTCTTGGCCGTCGGGTAATGCGCGGTGCCATCCGCCTCAAGCTCGGCCTCATCCTCGCTCAGGTCGATATCGACG
>JBBQVR010000140.1:0-8759 GCA_038211355.1 Rhodobacterales bacterium
AGTTGGCCATCACCACGGAAATTCGCGCCTGCCCCGGATCAGGCGCTACCGGAACGGCGGGGTCCGTCATGCGATGGGGATGTGCCAGATCACTCACCGGCGGCCCCCCGCGCGAAGGTCTGCCGAAGTTCGGCAATCTGGCGTCCCGACAGGCTAAGCACCACAGCGGTGTAGACCACCGCACCGACAGCAATCTGCGCCGCCAGCACCAGCCATGGCCGCATCGGGGGTAGCATTTCGGGCAGGGCAATGACCGTGATGCACATCACCGCCGTGGCCATCAGTGGCATCAGCACAGCCTCAAGATAAGTCTTCAACGAGATATTGATCAGCTTGCGCGCGATCAGAAAGAAGAACGGCACGGCCACCGCGTTCAGGGCCACAAGGCTGGCCATCACCGCATCAATCCCGTAGCCGACGAAAACCACGATCAGCAATGCCGCCAGAATCTGGCGCAGCAATTCGAACTTGAACCAGATATCCACCCGCCCCAGACCGCTGGTCAGCGAGGCTGTCGGCACCGCCAGCCCTCCGATCAGGCCGATCAGGGCAAAGGCCTTGATCGCGGGCATCGCGGGCAGCCAATGCGCGCCAAAGATCACCGGCACGGCACTGTCGGCCAGCACATAAAGGCCGCCGAAAATCGGGCAGGTGGCCAGCATGGTCGCGCGGACGGCATTGCTGAAAGCCGCAACGTGACGGTCCGGCAGCCGTTGGATCGCAGCAAAGAACACGCCGGTCACCGGCTGGATCGCCCCCGCCGTCACGCCATTCAGCAGGTCATGCAGCCGCTTGCCCAGGAAGTAGAGGCCAAGCACCGCCGGCCCCGCCATGAACCCCAGCAAAAGCCGATCAAGGTTAAGGAAGTACAGCGCATTGTTCCCACAGGCAAAAAGGCCAAAACGCATCAGATCGCGCAACGCGCCGAAGCGTGGACGCAGCCCCGGCCGCCAGCGTGCCGCCCAGACCAGGATGACCAGCGACACCACCGAGGTGATCATCGGGGCCATGGCCAGCGCCCAAAGCCCATAGCCCTGCAGCGCCATGGCGACGCAGATCATCCCGCCCACGCTGTTGCCAATCGCGGTCCGCGCCGCAACATGTTTGAACTGCATCGCCCGGACCACCAGCGCCTGCGGCACCACGGCGGCCAGATCAATCAGCAATTTCACCCCGAGGAACGGCAACAACAGGGCCAGGACGGGTTCGCCGCTCCAGTCGGCAAGGGGGCGGGCCACCAGCAGGATGGGGATATACAGGGCCACGCCCGACCCGATGCAAAGCCAGAACACCGCATCCAGATGGTCATCACTGATTTCCGCACGCTGGACGATAGCCTCGCCGAACCCGCCGGCTGTGGCGCAGCCGAAAAAGGTGACGATCGAAATCGCAAGTGCGACGATGCCAAACTCATCGGGGCCCAAGAGGCGTGAGTTCACGATGAACACGATGATCGCGATCAGCATCGCTGAGCCTGAGTTCAACGCCGACCAGCCGACGCCAAGCACGGCAATCCGGCCACGGCCCGCCGTGACGTGCTTGCGCTGTCGCGGACCGGTATTGGGGCCAGTATTGGGGCCAGTATTGGGTCCAGCATCAACGCCATTCGGCTGGGGTTCGGCGACGACGGACTTCATTGGTTTGCAAGGGCCGGCTGATTGTCAGACCAGCGCCCCATAAGGCGGGGCAGTGCAACGGTCACCACATCCCCCGGCACCAACGGTGTCTCCAGCCCCGTCAGCCGGACGGCGCTGTCACCTTGACCGCGCAGGATGGTCACCACCGGTTCGGGTAGGGCAAGGTCGTCATCGGTCCCGCCGCCCCGCAGGACCAGCCCACTTTCCGCGATAGCCAGGCTTTGCTGGGTATCAAGCGTGCTCAAGGCCCGCTCAAGGTCTTCCTCGACCCGCTGAAGTTCGCGTGTGTCCTCGATCAGGTCACGGTCGCGCAGCGCCAGCTTTTCGGCCTGGGCCAGGGTAATCCCCTGCCGCGCCCGCAGCTTGGCGCTGGACACGTCCAGGAACTGCGCCTCGACCAGCGCCACGTTGCTTTCGGTCTCGGACGCGCGGGCGGTGGCGACCAGACCACGGTCAACCAGCGACTGGGCATTTTCGTTTTCCCGCCGAGCATTTTCGATCAGGCGCTCAAGTGCTGCCGACCGCTCTGTCAGCACGGCAATCTCGTTTTCCAACAGGGTGATCTGGTCATCCAGCGCCACAAGCTCGCGGGTGCGGCGTTCCTTGCGCAGCCTGAGCACCCGGTTTTCGCTGTTAACCAGATCAACCGGCCAGGCCACACTGTCTTTCCGAGGCGGCAAGGTCAGCGTCTCCTGCCCGTCTATCGCGGCCTGCAGCATCGCCCGACGCAGGGCAAGCCGCTCAGTCTCAAGGTTCAAGAGCCGCAGAGTCCCATCGCGCGTCAGCATATCGCGCGCGTCCAGTGCCCCGACCCCTGGACCAAGGGCACCCCCGCCGGCCTGCGCCACCAGCTGCGCCACCGTCAGCCCCGGTCGAAACGGATATTCCCCCGGGGTCCGCACGGCACCCGCGACATAGACCGGCCGATAGATTGCCACCTCCAGCACCGCATCCAGCGATACAGATACGGCCAGCCGCTCTTGCAGACCATCAGCGACGATCACAGAGAGTTCCGGCAAAGACAGATTGTCCACGCTGATCTGGCCCAGGAAAGGGACCGTCACCATCCCGTCAGCGTCCACCGTCAGATTTGCGCGCATCGCTTCCCATTCAAGCGCGCGCCCCTCAACTGGTTGCCATTCCAGCACCCGCAACGACAGCACATCGCCCGGACCGATCCGGTAAACCTCAGCCAATGCGACCGAGGGGATAAGCCACAGCTGCAGCAGTCCGCATAGAAGCAACCTGGACGACGACATCCATCTCATCCTTGAAAACCCAGACCTTCGGCCGCGGACCCCTAATAGGAACCGCGCCCGGTGATTGCGACTGGAACCGTTTTCAGGATCAGCAGAATATCCCGTGCCAAGCTCCAGTTGGCGGCGTAGTAGCGGTCAAGGGCGACGCGACGGCTATAAGTTGTGTCACTGCGCCCGCTGACCTGCCACATGCCGGTCAGACCGGGCCGGCACCGCAGATAATGGCGCAAAGATTTGCCAAAGCGATTGCATTCGGATTCATCAATGGGGCGGGGTCCGACAAAACTCATTTCGCCAGAAAGGATATTGAAAAGCTGTGGCAACTCGTCAACGCTGTACTTCCTGAGAATTGCACCAAGCGGCGTAACTCTGGGATCATTTTTCAGCTTCCGGTTTTTCTGCCATTCCAATGCCGCTTGCGGATTGCGCGCCAAATGATCGCGCAACAGCGCCGCAGAGTTGGGCGTCATGCTGCGGAACTTCCAGATCCTGAACGCCTTGCCGTTGCACCCAACCCGCACCTGCCCATAGAAGGCGGGACCGCCGTCAGACAGCCGGATCGCCAGAGAAAGGCAGATAAGTAGCGGAGAAAGCAAGATAATTGCCAAAAACGCCACCACGATGTCGAACGCACGCTTGAGAAGGCCGCCGCAGGGGTTGTCCAGGGCGGCCCGGGATTGTTGCGCAGATGGCAGCATAATCGCCTCTGGAGGCCGGCCGCGCACGTAATTGTCTTTCATTTCAAAAACTCCATCTAACTCCGCATCGGTGGCCTGACGGTCACTGGCGGTTTCTTGCTGATCGGCTGATGGCAGGCTGCTTATCGCTCACAGAATATGGCGCAAAGGTGTCGGAAATCTAGCACATCTTGACCGTCCTGCTGGGTGATTGTCGAATCTTTCTACCTCTAGTCGGATGGGCCCTGTGGGTAATCATCCTCCGATTGAAATTCGCTGCCCGGTGCCCCGATGTTAATCGATTTTAAAGGAACCCAACGTCCAGAATGCTGGCATGTTAGCGAATCGCCTTGGGGCCGGAAGTGCCTATCTTGTTTCCATCCGGACGCAAGAAACTGGCTCCGGGCCGATGCTCAGGCCACGGTTCCAGAAGGCGACAGGACTGTGATTGTTTCCAAATAGGAAAAGAATGACAGCAATATACAGGGTAAGTCGTCATAGCCGCCTTCAGGGGGCAAGCGCTTCGTCTTGACGGGCCAGTCTGCAGAGGAAAAGCGCCCCGCGCGCCCGCGTTTTCAGGACGCCCACGTTTTCAGGTAGCCGAGGCCTCAGCCGTCAAGCAGCGCCAGCCGCGGATCGCCTTTTGGCAGGACTGCAAAGCTGTGGCGGCCAAACAGGCCATAGGCGTAGTCCCGCCGCTCATGCAGCATGTAGATGTCAAAGCCGGCGCGCTTGCAGCCTTTGAGTGAGGCCATGTTGTCCCCCGTCACGAAGGTCAGCGCATGAGTTGCGCCGATGTCGCGCGCCCTTTCGGCGATCAGGTACATCGCCTCGGGCATGATGCGCTGCCCGCGATAGGCGGGGGGGATGTAGGCGTTTTCCAGCAGGGCTTCGGTCTTGGCAAGCCGCGGAAAACCCCACAGTTTCGCCTGGATCTTGCTGTTCTGGTCTGACCCCATGAGCCATTGGATGTAGCAGGCCGTGCCCGTGGTGTCGTCGACGGCGACATAGGGCGTTGGAATGTCAGCCGCGAGATGTTCAAGCCTGTAGCCGATTTCGCGCGCGTCGTCGGCGTCGGTTCCGGTCAGGCGGTGTCCGAACAGGGCCGCTTCGTCGGTGGGCGCGTAGGGCCGCACGGACAGCGGGATCTTCGCCTTGGGCGGGTCTATGGTCTGATCCAGACTGCGGCGCAGGCCGAAGCGCCAGAAATGCTGGTATGGCCCCTTTTGCAGCCGGCGTGTGACTCGCTCGCCAATCGTCGGGCGATCGTTGGCAATACTTTCGCTTCCCTGCATTTCCCCCCCCTTCTGGCGTCTGGGCCAGAACGTGCTGTTAAATCGCTTGCTAAAAACGCGTTGCCTGAGTGTGGAATGAAGCGATGCGCCAAGCAACAGCGGAAATCACTGGCGATGCCGGTTCCTCGTCCCGCGCGCCCCATGGCCCAATGGCCCTGCATCTTGCGCAAAGGACAGACGTTATCGCCGTGGTCACATTCACCCGTGCCCGACAAATGCCTTGCCAAGGTCAAAATGTCTTGGTCAAGTTTGCGTGACCGACGTGATCTGGCGTGTGCTTTGCGATCACGGGCTTGACGAAAAAACGGGCGAACTGAAAGGGCGATCAGTCGATTTATCGGTGTGTGTTCATCCGCATAGCCCCGATGCGGCAAGGAGGCGACGACGTGCATAAGACCTCAGACAGGCATGCAGCAGGCAGGTGGGTATGCCCGATGACATGAAGGATTCGCTTGGTGAAGCGCAGGTGCACGTCGGCAATTTCGGCCAGCGCGCCAGAACCGTTGCCCTGCATGAGGACTGGACGGCGCTTGAAAAGGTCTGGCGACAACTGGAAGACACCGGCTACTGCACGGTGTTTCAGACCTATGACTGGGTCGCAGCCTGGTACCGAACCGCGGTCCAGTTCAAGTTCGCCAAACCGCTGATCGTGACCGTGGCAGATGAGGCGGGGATCGTCTGGATCCTGCCGCTCTGCCGCCACCGCCGGATGGGGATGACCTTCGTATCCTTCGCCGATCTGGCCGTCAGCGACTATGCCGGCCCGGTCATGGCGCGCGATGACCGGATTGCGCCCGAGGATTTGCCTCAGGTTCTGGCGGCCATCCGGAAGGCCCTGCCGCGGTGTGACATGATCCATTTCCAGAAACTGCCGCTGCAGATCGAGGGGCGGCCCAACCCGCTGTTGCAGCTTGCCCCGACGGTTGCCATGCGGGAAAGCTGCTATGGGATCGAGGTGCATCGCCCCTGGGCTGAGTTGTCCAAGGACATCATGCAGTCGCGCCTGCGGTCAACCGTACGGCAGCAGAAAAAGAAGATCGCTGCACATGGCCCCCTAAGCCTTGAACACAGCAGCGACCCCGTTGCCATTACCAGGGCCATGGATGAGCTGATGGAAATGCGGAAGGGCAGGTTCGAACGCATCGGCCGTGAGAACACCCCCCTTAAATGGCGCAGCTTTTATTACGGAGTGTCCCAGGACCCGCAGCGCCGCCTCAATGTCAGCATCACGACGCTGCGGGCTGGGGGCACTCCGATCGCCGCCTGCTTTGGCCTGACGCGCGGCCGGGCCTATCATGTCGTCATGCCCACCTTCGCCGCCGAGGAATGGGAGGCTTACCGGCCCGGCATGCTGATGTTCGACGCAATGCTTGAGGAATTTGGCCCGCAGACCGGATTTGACGGGTTCTTTGATTTCACCATCGGCGATGAACCCTACAAAGCCCGCTTCGGTGCGACGCCAAGCCCGTTGATGGAATACATGTCCCCCAAAAGCCTGCTGGGCGCACTGGCCCATGTCTATTGGCGTGTGAAAGCCTCACGGCGTCACCGGGTGGCCGATCAGAAGGGCGCTGTGGATCAGGGTGACCTGCCCGCAGGGTGATGGCGCGCAAGACCGCTGTCGTGGCGCGGGCCTTGCGCCTCAGGCGTCGGCCACGCGCACCTCGGTGCCCCAGGCCTCGCACTTGCCCGCCAGGTCTGCCGGCAGGGGCAGGTCGGTAAAGAAGGTCGCAATCTCGGACAGGGACGCCAGCCGCGCCGGGGCAGAGCGATCCAGCTTGGTATGGTCGGCCACCAGATAGACCTTGCGCGATTGCTGGACGATGGCCTTGGACACCCGCACTTCTGCCAGGTCAAAATCCAGCAGGTCGCCATCGCGGTCCAGCGCCGAAACCCCGATCACCGCGTAATCCACCTTGAACTGTTCGAAGAACTGGGTCGTCAGCTCACCCACCAGCCCGCCATCAGTGCGGCGCAGGGCACCGCCTGCCACCACGATCTCACAGCCCGGATTGGCCACAAGGATGTTGGCCACGTTCATGTTGTTGGTGATCACGGTGATGTTGCGATGACCCAGCAGGGCATGGGCCACCGCCTCGGTCGTGGTGCCAAGGTTCAGGATCAGGCTGCAATTGTCAGGGATAGCGGCGGCACAGGCACGGGCGATGGCGGCCTTGGCGCCTTCATTCATCCGGCGGCGCGCCTCATAGCCGATGTTGGTGACCCCGGTGCGCAGCGTGGCCCCGCCATGCACCCGGTCCAGATGGCCTGCATCGGCAAGGTCTGACAGGTCACGCCGGATGGTCTGCAAGGTCACGTCAAAGCGTTGGGCAAGGTCTTCGACCATGACCCGGCCTTCGGCGCGGGCAAGCTCCAGGATCTCGGTCTGCCGGAAATTGAGCGCCACCCGGCCACCCCTTTACGCTACGCAATGCTGGCTTCTTTTTGCCACGGCAATCGGCATCTGTCAGCGTCTTTTCTGACGCGCGCTGATTTTCGTTTATTTGCGAGTGCAGCAATTTAAGATGCAAGCGCAGCATTTCGCGCGGCAATCTGCGCGCAGATGTTCGCTTTTCAGAAAAGCGCGTCTAAACGAAAGAAAGTCGTTGACGGACTTGTGACAATCGGTTGAGTTGTCGCCGGGGGAGGAACCCACTTGAAAGATATGCAGGCCGGGGTCGTCAGCGACCTCTTCATCATCGGCGGCGGGATCAACGGCTGCGGCATCGCCCGTGACGCGACCGGTCGTGGCCTGTCGGTCACGCTTGCCGAACAGGGTGACCTTGCGCAGGGCACTTCATCGGCCTCAACCAAGCTGTTTCACGGCGGCCTGCGCTATTTGGAATATTTCGAATTCCGTCTGGTGCGCGAGGCGCTGGAAGAGCGTGAGACGCTGATGGTCGCCATGCCCCACATCAGCTGGCCGATGCGCTTTGTGCTGCCCTTGTCGCCCGAGATGCGGTTTGAGACGACCACCCCCACCTCACGCCTGTTGCGCTGGGTGATGCCTTGGGCGCGCGGGCGGCGGCCGGATTGGCTGATCAGGCTGGGCCTGTTCATGTATGACACGATGGGCGGCCGCAAGATCCTGCCCGCGACGCGCAGCCTTGATCTGACGCGCGATGCGGCGGGCAAGCCCTTGAAGCCGAAGTTTCACAAAGCCTTTGAATACTCCGACTGCTGGGTCGAAGATTCGCGCCTTGTCGTCCTGAACGCCCGCGACGCTGAGGCGCGTGGTGCGCGGATCATGACCCGCACCCGTGTGGTTTCCGCCGAACGGCAGGGTGAGCTGTGGCACATCACCACCGATGGCCCTCAGGGGCGCGCGCAGCATCAGGCCCGCGCGCTGGTCAATGCCGGTGGCCCTTGGGTTGAGGATATCATCCGCAATGTGGCCCGTATCAATTCGTCCGAAGGGGTGCGGCTGGTGCGCGGCAGCCACATCGTGACCCGCAAGCTTTTCGATCACGACCGGTGTTACTTCTTCCAGGGAACGGATGGCCGCATCATTTTTGCAATCCCCTACGAGCAAGACTTCACCCTGATCGGCACCACCGACATGGACCATGTCGGACCGCCCGGAAGCCCGGTCTGCACGCAAGAGGAACGCGACTATCTCTGCGCCTTTGCCAGCCAGTATTTCGCAAAACCCGTCACGCCCGCTCAGGTGGTCTGGACTTATTCGGGGGTCCGCCCGCTTTACAACGATGGGGCCAAATCCGCCACCGCGGCCACCCGGGATTACGTACTCAGCCTCGATCAGAATGGCCCGCCGTTGCTGAACGTGTTCGGCGGCAAGATCACGACCCATCGACGGCTGGCAGAGTCGGCTTTGGCGAAACTCGCTCCGTTTTTCCCAAAGGCCACAGGCAACTGGACCGCCAAGGTGCC
>JBBQVR010000141.1:0-8696 GCA_038211355.1 Rhodobacterales bacterium
CCCATCGCAAACCAGCTCCGGCAACCGCTCGCGCCCGTCGATCACCACCCGCAGCTTGGCCGCCTGCGGACCCTGCCGCAGCAGCGAGACCTCGTTGATCGCCAAGGCCGTGGTGACCTTGCCCTTCGCCGTCTCTGCCCGCATCGTCAGCGGGTGGATCGCCGTCTCCTCCGCCTCGCGCAGCCGGTCCGGCAGATCGCCCTCGGCATATGCGTTCATCAGGAACCCGATCGTCCCGCAATTCATCCCGTACACCGGCAGCCGCTGACCATGCGCCGCATGTAGCGTCTGTAGCATGAACCCGTCGCCACCCAGCGCCACGATCACCTCGGCCACCCGCGCATCCGCCTGACCGTAAAGCGCCGTCAGCGCCGCATGCGCCGCCACCGCCGCCGGGGCCTTGCTGGCCGTAAACCTGATGCGCACCCACTCTGCTCCCTGCAAACCTGCGCCAGTCTTGTCCGCCTGCACCGCATAACTCAACCCCTCGCGCCGGTTTCCGATCCGCCCCTCCGCGTTCCGCAACGTAAGAATATTTCGCGCCCATTGCTGCAAATGTCGCTTTCTTGCCTTTTCTGACTGCCTCGCATGATCTAAATACCCCCGCACAGGTCACCCCGGGAGGACACGACGATGAATGCACCCCACCGCGATACCGGCTTTTTCAGCGAACCCCTGTCCTCCCGCGACCCCGAGCTGTTCGGGGCGGTCACGCAGGAGCTCGGCCGCCAGCGCCATGAGATCGAGCTGATCGCATCCGAAAACATCGTCTCCCGCGCCGTGATGGAGGCGCAGGGGTCAGTGATGACCAACAAATACGCCGAGGGCTACCCCGGCAAGCGCTACTACGGCGGCTGCCAGTTTGTCGACGTGGCCGAAAACCTTGCCATTGACCGCGCCTGCCAGCTGTTCGGTGTGGCTTATGCCAACGTCCAGCCGAACTCGGGTTCGCAGGCCAACCAGGGCGTGTTTCAGGCGCTGCTCAAGCCCGGCGACACCATCCTTGGCATGTCGCTGGATGCCGGTGGCCACCTTACCCATGGTGCCGCACCCAACCAGTCCGGCAAATGGTTCAATGCCATCCAGTACGGGGTGCGCAAGCAGGACCTGATGCTCGACTATGATCAGGTGCAGGCCCTTGCCACCGAACACCAGCCCAAGATGATCATCGCCGGCGGCTCTGCCATCCCCCGCATCATCGACTTCGCCAAAATGCGCGAAATCGCCGATTCGGTCGGCGCCTACCTCCTCGTCGACATGGCCCATTTCGCGGGCCTCGTGGCCGCAGGCCTTTACCCCAGCCCGTTCCCGCACGCCCATGCAGCGACCACCACCACCCACAAAACCCTGCGCGGCCCCCGTGGTGGCATGATCCTGACGAATGATGAGGCGCTGGCCAAGAAGTTCAACTCGGCCATCTTCCCCGGCATCCAGGGTGGCCCCCTGATGCACGTCATCGCCGCCAAGGCCGTGGCCTTCGGTGAAGCCCTCCGCCCCGGCTTCAAGACCTATCAGGCCCAGGTGATCAAGAACGCCCAGGCCCTCGCGGATGAGCTGATGAAGGGCGGCCTTGATATCGTCACCGGCGGCACCGACACCCATCTGATGCTGGTCGACCTGCGCCCCAAGGGCGTCAAGGGCAACGCCACCGAAAAGGCATTGGGCCGCGCCCACATCACCTGCAACAAGAACGGCATCCCGTTTGATACCGAAAAGCCCACGATCACCTCGGGCGTCCGCCTTGGCACACCCGCAGGCACCACCCGCGGTTTCACCGAGGCTGAGTTCCGCCAGATCGGCCGCTGGATCATCCAGGTCACCGAAGGCCTCGCCGCCAACGGCGAAGACGGCAACAGCGCTGTGGAATCCAAGGTGAAAGCCGAGGTCGAAGCCCTCTGCCAGCGCTTCCCGATCTATCCGGACATGTGAACTACGTAGGGTGCGCTACAGCGCACCTTACCTGCCAGCGCTAATCACATAGGGTCGCGCCCTCCCTCGGGCGGGCGCTCCAACAGCCGATGTAGGCACTTTATACCACAACCCCTCCCCCAGAAGTTCGGGTGACCAACGCCGAAAAGCGCCCTCCCGGGGAAAGGGAGGGCGCGGCCCGGCGGCGCGAAAGCGCCTTGATTCCGGGCCAAGCGGTGCTTCATCTGTATTGCGGTCAAGAGCAACGGCTTGCTTGTGACGACGTCAATCTGCAACTGGTATCAACGTGAAGAAGTACGGCCGAACTTTTCACCTTCCGATCTCACCCGGCGCCACCAGCGATGACAAAGTCATGCTCTCGCAAACCGGGCTGATGGTGGACGACCTTGTCGTGACCGAAAAGATGGATGGAGAGAACACCACCATCCATCGGACAGGATCACATGCCAGAAGCCCTGACAGCCGTCACCACCCGTCGCGTGACTGGCTCAAGGCATTTGCCGCTAGCGTCGCGCCTTTCCTGAGCGAGGGGGAGCGTATCGTTGGCGAAAATCTTTATGCCAGACATTCCATTGCCTATGATGCTTTGCCCTCATACTTTCTGGGCTTTGCCTGGATCATCGAAGACGAGGTGCAAGCATGGGATCCGACGTTGGCCCGATTTCAAGAGTTGGGGATCCAACCCGTTCCGACGCTTTATCGTGGCCCTTACCGTCAAAAGCTGTTTGATGATCTTGCAAAGACGCTCGACCTTGGCCGCCAAGAAGGCTTCGTCGCAAGGGTGGCCGGCGCATTTGCAGAGACGGCCATGCCAGAACGGGTAGGCAAATACGTCAGGGCGGGGCACGTTCAGTCAGAGGTTCACTGGATGCAGGCCGAGCTGGTCCCAAACGGCCTTGCAACCTAACCGTCCAACCTGTCCGAAGTGCGTGGTCTTTAACGCACGACAACCAATCGCGCCTCCCCTCCCCTTCGTGGGGAGGGGATGGGGGTGGGGGGCTCCGCCCAAATTCCGGTTGGGGCCACAGGGCTGACACCCCTCCCGGATCAGCGCTGCGTAGGGTGGGTGCCAACCCACCACCCCCGATTCGCCCCGCATGGTTAACGCCCCCAAACCACCCCGCGCGTAGAGACGGAAAGAAGACAACAGAAAGACCAAAGCAAGGCCCCGATCTTTGCCCAAAAACCCCTGATTAACACTGCGTTCCCAGGCACTTGACTACCCCAGCGCCCCCCGTTGCGCCTCCCCCCAAAAAACCTGCCTTCACCTCTCCTTAACCGAAGCCCACCTTGACGCCCGCCCCGCCCCCCGGTCACATCGCCCAGATGACGCCAAACACCCGTTCCCTCGAACGCCGCCTTGGCGACTGGGCCCGCGCCAGGCTGCCCTTCGCGCTGGCGGAACTGGTCATGTTTGTCCTGAAACAAGGCTGGGCCTGCCTCTTCGGCGGCCTTCTCCTTGCGGCCATCATCGCCACCAAACTGGTCTGGCAATCCGACTGGCCCCTGCAACGCTATGATTTCCTGTTTCTTTTCGCCATCGCCACGCAAGCAGTCTTCCTTGCGACCAAGCTGGAGACCTGGGAAGAGGCTCGCGTCATCCTGCTGTTCCACCTTACCGGCACCGCGATGGAGTGGTTCAAGGTCAGCGCCGGGTCGTGGTCCTACCCTGAGCCCGGCGTCTTCGTCATCCTTGGCGTGCCGCTCTTTTCGGGCTTCATGTATGCAAGCGTCGGCAGCTACATCGCCCGAGTGATCCGCGTCTTTGACATGGCGTTTGCGCCCTACCCCAGCTTTCCGCTGACCGTCCTTTTGGCCGTGGCGATCTATGTCAACTTCTTCGCGCACCACTTTCTGCCCGACATCCGCCTGGCACTTTTTCTTGCAACTGCAATACTTTATGCGCGCACAAAGGTCTGGTTCCGCATCCACGACCGACACTGGTGGATGCCCCTTCCCCTTGCGGCGTTCCTCTCGGCCCTTG
Source organism: Rhodobacterales bacterium (assembly GCA_038211355.1). Lineage (GTDB taxonomy): Bacteria > Pseudomonadota > Alphaproteobacteria > Rhodobacterales > Rhodobacteraceae > Tabrizicola. The sequence goes on from JBBQVR010000141.1 coordinate 3,914, forward strand.
CCCTCTGGGTGGCGGAAAATGTCGGCACGGCCACTGGCACCTGGGTCTATTCCGGCCAGCTGCCCGGCCAGATCGTCAGCCTGGCAAAACTCGGGTCCTGGTATCTGCTGCTTTATGTAGCCCTTGTCACAGTCACGCTGGTCACACGCCGGGCGCTGTCACCCAGACCGCTGGCCGTTACAGATATCCCCGCCATGCCAGAAATGCGATGATCGCAAGGATCAGTCCAAGCACCCCAAACCCGACCGATCCGATCATGCCGGCAATCGTGTCGCGCCGCCGCCCGGTCGGATCTACCGTCATCAGATGCTTGACACAGGTGTCATAGGCATCTGCAACCTCGCCCATGTTGACCTGACCTAGAAGCTTGGGATTCTTGGCCTTTTCGGCCGCACCGGCCAGGATCTGCACCGCTTCGCGCACTTTCCTGGGCAGAAGACGGCCACCCCGGCGCAGCTGTGCCGCAAGGTCGCGCCCGGTCAGGTTCAACCGTTCTTCCAGAAGCCCCGCCACCCGATCCGCCATCTGCTGGATCGCTACCGCACTCATATTCGAAATCCTCCAAGGCCCAGAAAAGACACTACGGGCTATCGCGGGGGCGTTCAACCGCTCTGGCCTGACGCCTGCGTGAAGGCTATGCAGGGCAATGCTTGCCCAGATCCTGCACCCCGCTTCTGACACTGCCACCCAGCCAACCCTGGTGATTGCGCACGGGCTTTACGGCTCGGGCCGGAACTGGGGGGTGATCGCGCGCCGCCTTGCAGACCGGCGCCGTGTGGTTGCCGTTGACATGCGCAACCATGGCGACAGCCCCCGCACGCCAACCCAGAGCTACCCCGACATGGCCGCCGATCTGGCCGAGGTGATTGCGGCACTTGGCGCTCCGGTCGATTTGCTGGGCCATTCGATGGGCGGCAAAGCGGCCATGCAGCTTGCCTTGACCCGGCCCGATCTGATCCACCGTCTGATTGTGGCCGACATCGCCCCGGTGGCCTATACCCATGACCAGACCCGCCACGTCGATGCAATGGCCGCCCTTGATCTGTCGCTGATCACCACCCGGGCCGAGGCGGACGCGGCCCTGTCCGGCAGTGTCGATGACCCTGCCCTGCGCGCATTTTTCCTGCAATCGCTGGACTTCAAGGCGCAACCGCCGCGCTGGAAGCTGAACCTGTCCGTCCTGCGGGCCGAAATGCCCGACATCGTCGGCTGGCCCGGCACCGAAGGCCAGTTTGACAAGCCAACCCTGTTTCTGACCGGGGCCGACAGCGCCTATGTTCGCGCCGAAAATCGTGAGGCCATCCGCGCCCTGTTCCCCAAGGCCCGCTTTGCCAAGATCCCCGGCGCGGGCCACTGGCTGCACGCCGAAAAACCGCGTGAGTTCGAAGAGACCGTCCGCGTCTTTCTGGAGGCCTGAGGCGTCAGGCGATCTCGCGCGCGACCAGCCAACTGACCGGCAGCGCCAGTACTGCGCCTCCAACTGCCGCGCCCAGGATTGGCCACAGGGTCACATAACCCATGGTCAGCACGGCAATCACGGCAGACCCGGCAAGGGCTGTGCCAATGATGGAATAAAGGATCATCGTCAGACGCATCTGGTAACCTTTCGGTTCTGGTTCCACTGCAACCATTTTAGCCGACGGTCAGGACCAATGCCTTGATCCCGGTCAAACGCGCGTCAGGGCTTTGCCGTTTGCGCCGCCTCCAGCACCGCGCGCAAGGTCGGCGCGGGCAGCACGACGGGGTTGCCTTTCATCGACGATGCCCCTTCTGCCGCCGCCACGATGGCCGCATGCATTGCCGGCGTCACCCCCAGCCCGGCCAGATCCGGTAGCCCCGCGGTATGCGCCCAGGATTGCAGGGCCGCCGGGCTTTCGTCCGCCGTGCAGCCCAGCCCAATGGCCAGTATGCTGCAAACCTCATCCAGCTTTGCCCGCGCGGCACCCGTGGCCGCCGCCCGGTTCGCCACCAGAACCGGCCCCAGAAGGGCGCCGCAGATTGCGCCATGTGCGGCGCCGGTCATGCCGCCGATCACCCCCGCAAACCCATGCACTGCCCCAAGGCCGCTGTTGGCCAGCGCCAGCCCGCCACACAGGCTGACCCATGCAAGCTGATCACGCGCCAGCGGGTCCTCAGCCTTTTGCAAGCGCAGCAAGGCCCCCAGACCAAGGCCTATTGCCGGTCGCGCAAGCGCATCGGTGTAGGGGGTGGCCTTGCTGCTGACATAGGGTTCAATCACCTGCGTCACCGCATCAAGGCCCGAGGCAAGCGTGACCGCCCAAGGGCTGCCATCCGTCAGGCCGGGGTCCACAATGGCCAGCCTCGCCACCATCCGATCATCGCGCAGGCTGACCTTTCGGCCATGGTCAGGCAGCCCGATGACCGCATTCTTCGTCACCTCAGCCCCCGTCCCCGATGTTGTGGGGATCGCGATGAACGGCAGGGGGGCGGCGGTCAGGGGCAGGCCCTGACCCACCACCTCAAGATGCTGCATCGGGTCACCCGTGGCCGGGATCAGCCCGGCAAGCGCCTTGCCAAGGTCAAGCACGGCTCCGCCACCGATGGCCACCACCCAATCGGGACGGTAATCCCGCGCCGTGCCCAAGGCAGAGGTAAGGTCGGCCAGCGTCGGCTCACCCCCGCAGCCAAGGGTCAGCACATCCGGCCCCAAGGCATCTACCAGCCATGCCGCCCGCGCCGGGTTCGCGCCATGGACCAGCAGCCCCCGACGACCGAAAGCGCGGATCAAGCCCGGGGCCTTTGCGGCCTCACCCCGGCCAAACAGGATGCGGCCGGGGGCGGTGATGCCAAAGGGGGTCATACGCTCATCGTGGCAGCGATCGCTTTGCCCCAGCGGGCATATTTCGCGTCGCGTGTGGCGGGGGCCATCTGCGGCGTAAAGCGGCGGTCCAGCGCCCAGGATTTGGCGAACTCCTCTGGCCCGCCGATCACCTCGGCCTGCATGGCGGCAAGGTAGGCGGCCCCCAACGCGGTGGTTTCGGTCACCTTGGGCCGGTCGACGGGCGCACCAAGAATGTCGGACAGGAACTGCATCGTCCAGTCGCTGGCGGTCATGCCGCCATCGACGCGCAGCACCCCTTGCGCCTCGGTGCCCCAGTCGGCGCGCATCGCCTCTAGCAGGTCGCGGGTCTGGTAGCCCACACTTTCCAGCGCGGCGCGAGCCATCTCTGCCGGGCCCGAGTTGCGGGTCAATCCAAACACCGCCCCCCGGCTGTCGGGCCGCCAATAGGGTGCTCCAAGGCCGGTGAAGGCGGGGACCAGGATCACGCCCTGCGCCTCTTCCGCGGCCTCGGCCAGGGGTTGGGTCTCTTTCGCCTCACGAATGATTTTCAGCCCATCGCGCAGCCACTGCACCACCGCGCCAGCAATAAAGATCGACCCTTCAAGGGCATAGGTCGGCTGACCCTTCAACTGATAGGCAATGGTGGTCAGAAGCCGGTTCTTTGATGGAACCATGTCGGCCCCGGTATTCAGCAGCGCAAAGCACCCCGTCCCATAGGTGGATTTCATCATGCCCGGGCTGAAACAGGCCTGCCCCACCGTCGCCGCCTGCTGGTCGCCGGCGACGCCCAGAATAGGGATCTCACGCCCGAAAAGGTCAGGGCGGGTGACGCCGTAGGGTGCGGCGCAGTCATGGACCTGCGGGAGGAGTGACATCGGAATGTCAAGCAAGCCGCAAATCTCGGCGTCCCATTCGCCTTTGGCGATGTTGTAGATCAACGTGCGTGAGGCGTTGGTGGCGTCGGTGGCGTGCACCTTTCCACCCGTCAGGTTCCAGATCAGCCAGGTGTCGACGGTGCCGAAGGCAAGCTCACCCCGGTCGGCCTTGGCGCGGGCGCCTTCAACGTGATCAAGCAGCCATTTGATCTTGGTGCCCGAGAAATACGGATCAAGAAGCAGGCCGGTGCGGGCGGTAATCATGCCCTCATGCCCGGCGGCCTTGAGGGCGGCGCAGGTGTCGGCGGTGCGGCGGTCCTGCCAGACAATGGCGGGGTGGATCGGCTGGCCGGTGGCGCGGTCCCAGATCAGGGTCGTCTCGCGCTGGTTGGTGATGCCGATCACGGCGATGGAGGTGGCGTTGACCCCGGCCTTTTCGATCGCGGCGCGGGCGGTTCCGGCGACGGTGGACCAAAGGTCAGCCGGGTTGTGTTCGACCCAGCCGGGGCGGGGGTAGGATTGCGGAAACTCTTCCTGCGCGCTGGCGACGGGGCGCAGGGCCGCATCAAACAGGATCGCGCGGGAGGAGGTGGTGCCCTGGTCGATTGCAAGGATATGGGTCATGGGGTCTGGCCTGTAACGCAGTGCCCCGTGCAGGGACAGAGGAAGGGTTCAGCAAAAGAATGGCATGAGGGGCGCAGGCACCGACGGTGTATGTCTGACTCTCCAGACCAGCCGGGAACCGGACTTTTCGAAAAGTCCGGTTCGATTTCTTGGAAGAAATCGGCGCGGGCGGCACCCTTCGGCACCGCCCGCCCGTTCATCAGTTCTGCCAGGACTTGATCAGCTCGTCATAGCTGACGGTTTCACCCATCGGCTTTTCGTTCTCAAGCTTGGCGACCGGAGCGCCCGGCTGGTCCAGCCAGTACTGCGCATCGACCACTTCGTTCAGCTTCGGGCCGATATCGCCCTGCACGCCCGAACGCTCGATCCGCTCCAGCACTTTCTCCTGCTCTTCGCAGAGGGCATCGAGCGCTTCCTGCGGGGTCTTGTCACCCGACATGGCGTCGCCGATGTTCTGCCACCACAGCTGCGCCATCTTCGG
>JBBQVR010000142.1:0-8597 GCA_038211355.1 Rhodobacterales bacterium
GGTCATCCCGCAGCAGGATTACCAGTTCCTCTTTGATGCGGGGGTGAAGGCGATCTTCGGGCCAGGCACGAACATCCCGGCGGCGGCGAAGGAAATCCTTGATCTGATCCGGGTCGCGAAAGCGTAGAGGCCGCCGCAGGCGGCATTCACAGCCAAAAGCAATCAAGGCATTGTGTGTGAAGTTTCAGAAAGCGGCACCCTTTTCCTTGCGGGGGAGGGTGCGCGCCTAAAGCTCAATCTCGCCGTTCGGGCCGGGGGTAAACTCCGGCTTGGGCACAAGGGGGGCGTTACGGCGGATCAGGATATCGCCGTTCGGCAACATCACCGGCGCGTCGTAATTCTTGAAGTCATCAATCATTGCCAGCAACTGGCGCAGCTTCGGGCCAACGTCCTGGCCAAAGCCTTCAATCGCGGGGCCGATTTCGGTCAGGGCCTTTTCCAACTCATCAAGTGCGGGTTCCATCTCGGTCATCAGGCCGCGCAGGACCAGCTTTGCGCCTTCCTCCATCAGGCTGAAACCATCGTCCTTGATCGCGGGGGCTTCGGGCGCTTCGGGCGCAGGGACACCGTCCTGTGCAAGCACGGGCATGGCGGCAAGGCAAAGGGCAAGGGCGAGTCTCATTCCCCAAGTATGGGGATCCGGGTGGCAGATTTCAAATCACATCTGGAATGTCGATCGTCACCGGGAAATGGTCCGACGCTTGCAAGATCGCTTCGCTAAGGTCGGGCACGGCCGCGACGCCGGGATCGTTGAACGGGTGCCAGATGCGCCAGACGGGGCTGCGGGTCGCCAGGTCGGGTGAAACCATGATGAAATCCAGAAGCGCCTCAAAAAACCGCTTCTGTGGTGCGATGTAGAAACGCGCGGTTGTGGGCGACAGGCCGACACGGCGTTGCAGGACCATTGCGGCATGCGGATCGACCAGTTGCAGTGCGGGGTCTGGCAGGGTGCCAAGCACGATCTCTACCCCGGAATGGCCGAACAGCTTTTCAAATTCATCAATGCCGGGGCCATCATTGAAGTCGCCCATCACGACAAGGCTTTCCCCCGCCTGCAGATGCCCTTCAACCCGCTGGCGCAGCCACAGGCACTGGGCAAGCTGCTTGCGGCGGTTTTCAATCGACAGGCGGATCTGCGCCTCACGCCCGGCGGCACCGTAGGGGTTCTTTGATTTCGCATGAACGCCGATCAGGCGCAGCGCCGTGCCTGAGGCGGTGGTAACCGCAAGTTCCAATGGGGGTTTGGAAAAGCGGATGCTGTCAAAAACCATATCAGCGTCAAGGTCATAGCGGAAGGTGCCGTCAAAGCGTGGCGCGTCGGGCGACCCGTGGCTGGTGGACGGCGCACCTTGTGGGTCGTGGCGGACTGTCAGGCGGTCCGGGTCGTAAAGGCAGGCAATCTCTTGTTCCGTCTCAGACGGATAGCCGATCAGGGCCTTGCGCGCGCGCAGGCCAAAGTGCCGGGCAAAACCTTCCAGCGCGGTGACGGTTGAGCGGTGGCCATTGGTGTCCGGCGCTTCGATGATCGTGATCAGGTCGGCGTCCAGCGCGGTGAAAACGATCCCCAGCGCGCCAAGTTGTTCGGCGCGGCTGGTCTTGTAGCGCGACGAGGGGCCTGCATCGGCCAGCATCCGGCCCCGGTCGTCAAAGAGGGCGTTGAACCATTCGACATTGTAGGTGGCCAGCCGCAAGGGGCGCGAGGCTTCGGTCATGCGGCCTGCTTGCCGATGATCTGGTGCCAGGCCTCATTGATCAGCTGCATCCGCCGTTCAGCCAGCTTCATCGCCTCGGGCGGGACGCCGCGGGCCTGCATCACATCAGGATGGGTGTCGCGGACCAGGTCCTTCCAGGCCTTGCGCGCTTGGGACATCGAGGCCCCGCGCGGCAGCCCAAGCACATCATAAGGGTCGCGCGGCGCACCTTCGACAAGCCGGGAGCGGACAATGGTAAAACACCGCTCGTCCAGACCGAATGCATTGGCGACATGGGTCAGGAACGCGTCTTCGCCGGGGTGATAGGACCCATCGGCAATGGCGATCTGAAAGAGTGCTTCAAGAATGTCGACCAGCACATGGTGGTCGTCGGCGCAGATGCGCTGGCCTTCGGGGTTGAAAAGGCGGGCAATCTTGCGGGCATAGGCGTCGAACCCCGCCACATCCTGCCGCGCCAGGTTGAAGACATGGGCGGCGTGCTCTTCTTCGCCGGCGGGGAAGGTGAAGATGCGGCGGAAGGCAGTCACCTCATCGCGGGTGACGGTGCCATCGGCCTTGGCCATCTTGGCCCCCAGCGCCAGAACCGCGATGGTAAAGCCGACCGACTGGTCCGGTGCGGACGCGCCGCGCAGCCGGTCAAAGACCACCGACAGGTGCTCGCCCTGGGCAAGGGCGGAAAGGGCGTCGGCGATGCGGGTCCAGATTGACATGATGCGGTCAGTTTATCCGGCAACCGCGCAGATGTCAGAGGAATTTCTGCATCAGCACAAGGTCGATGAAACGGCCGAACTTGAAGCCCGCCTGCGGCACCCGGGAAAGCGAGGCAAAGCCCATCCGTGCGTGGAACGCGAGGCCATCCAGGTTCTCGGCCGAGATGCCGGCGATCATCTGATGCGCCCCCGCCGCCGCCGCGTGGTCACAAAGGGCGGTCATGAGGCTGCGCCCCACGCCACGCCCGCGCGCCGGTGGGGCCAGCAGGATGGAATGCTCCATGCAGGTCGCATAGCCCGCCCCGGCGCGAAACTGGGCGTAGGTGGCAAAGCCCAGCAAGCCGCCATCGACGGCCACAAAGGTGGCATGGCCCCGCCGGTCATGATCGGCGATCATCTGCGCCACGTCACCGGCGGTCTTTTCCAACGGATTGAAGGTCACGGCCGTGTCGCGGATGTAGGGGTTCCACAGGGCGGCGATGGTCTTGGCATCGGCCCCGGTGGCGCGGCGGATCAGCATGGTCGGGTCAGCATAGCCGGCGCGGGCCTTGTGGTGTGTCGATCGTGGCGCGAAAGGCCACCACAGGCGCATCAAGGATCACGATGCGCGCGTCGTCCAGCCGCCCGGCCAATGCCGCGCGCAGGGCAGGGGCTAGAGGGTGGGCAATCTCAAGCCGGGCCAGGCGCAGGCCAAGGTCGGGCAGGGCGCGGGCCGGGTGGGCGGCACCTTCCCACTGGATCAGCGCAGGGAAGGCCCCGTCAAACGGCAGCCGCCCGTCTGCCGGCACCGCCATTTGCCAGCGATAGTCGCCGCGTTCCAGCGCGATGGGCTGGCCGATCCCGTCCGGTCCAAGTGCCACTTCAGGGCCAAGATCATCACAGCCGGCCACCCAGTTTGCCAGCCGGGGCGGGCCGGTGAAGCGGTCCATGTCGAACCAGCGCGGGCGGGTCGGGGCAGGGGCTTCGGGGTCCACCGCGATAACTTCAAGGTAAAGCTCGCCCAACCCCAGCAGCCGGTTATGCGTGCCCATCAAGGGGTGCTTGCCGCCACCGGCCATGGTCACGCCCAAAAGCCGTTCAACGCCTGCAACGCCAGCGTCCAGCCGCCCGGCGACCACTGCCAGATGATCCAGCCGCAGCATCACGCGGCCTTGCTGACAAGCGTCTGCGCCTTCAGCGCCAGCGCCAGCGACTGAAAGCGTGCCTGAGCGACCTCACCAAACAGCCCCACACCTGCGGGGGTCAACTCCAGCTCTATCTGGCGTTGCTTCGGTTGCCAGATCAGTCGCCCGGCCTTGGCCGGATTGCCGATCGAGAACATCGCCCCAAAGCGCATGGCCTTGCCCAAAACCTCAGCCGCCTGAATCTGGTCTTCGTCCAGTAGCCGGAACATCGGTTCCAGACGTGAGCCGGAGCGGCTGTTCTTGTAGCGGTGCAGCAGCGCCAGCCCCAGAAACACTCGGCCCGGATGATCAAGCCCACCAAGGTTCGCTCGCGTGGCGTTGTCAAAGCAGGCCTCGGCCCGGAAATCGGGGTGCGCGCGCCAAGTGGTGTCATGGAGCAGACAAGCGGCCTTGATCAGGCGCAGCTGGTCTTTTGACGTCTCAGGAAACAGGGGCAGCAGGAAATCATACAGCTTCTTGCCAAATCCGGGGATGCGGGCCTGCACCAGTTCCGCCATCCGCGCGGCCTCGATCAACGGATCGCGGGCGCGCAGGCGTTCGGGCATGTGTTCGTACAGCAGCCCCTCACGGATGCCATAGGCCGACACGTCGATCTCGGACGGTTTGAACACATCCAGAATGTCGCGCAGCACTTCGCAGGCCAGGGGGACCAGTTCCATCCGTTCAGCGCTGGTGCCGGTGCGGCCGCGCAATACGGCAAGGTCGGAGACAGCCAGCCAGTCCAGCGTGTCATCCAGACTGCGCGGGGTCATGCGGTATTCATGCAGCACGGTCAGGGGGTAATTCCGCCGCTCCATGTCCAGCCGGGCGATCACGCGCCAGCTGCCGCCGACAAGGTAGATCCGTTCGCCGGTGGATTTCAGCAGCGACTGCGCCTCGCGCAGGACCTTGGCAATATGGGCGCGGCGCTGTTTCGGGTCGGTCGAGATTTGCTGCAACCGAAACGGGCCCAAAGGGGTGGACACGCGCTTGCCCACCTTGCCGTCGCCGATGCGGGCCAGTTCCATCGAGTTGCCGCCGATGTCGCAGACGATGCCCTTGGCATCCGGCCAGCCCAGCAGCACGCCTTGGGCTGACAGCCGCGCCTCTTCATCGCCGTCAATCACATGCAGCCGCAACCCGGTTTCGCGCAGCACTTCGGCCTGAAACTCTTGCCCGTCGGCAGCCTCACGCGTGGCGGCGGTGGCGACGACGGTCAGGGGGGCGATCTCCATCCCCTCGGCCAGCAGCGCAAAGCGGCGCAGGGCGGCCAGTGCCCGGATGCGGCCCTGCGGATGCAGCCGCCCGGTTTCGGCAAGCCCCTTGCCCAGCCCGCACATGATCTTTTCGTTGTAGAAATAGGCCGGGCTGCGCGCCGCGCCGTCAAACACCACCATCCGGACCGAGTTTGACCCGACATCGACCACGCCAACGCGAGACAGGGCGCGGGCAGACGGGTCATCAAACAGCGGCGGCCCGAACGGCCCCCAGTCATCCTCGGCTGTGTCCGAGGGTCCGGTTCCATCAGGTGCCATCGCAGAATCCCCTCTGACGTGCAGGGCGCACCATGCCGCCCGCAGGTCAGAGGGTCAACACCGCGCAAGCCGGGGCCAGCCCTAAGCCGCTCAGCCCCTATGCCACGGCGGGCATCGCCAGCGGGTGCAGGCGGTCGTAGATCAGGTAGAACACATAGGCATAAGCCACATAGAACAGCGTCAGCCCCAGGTTGACTGCCACAGCGTCTGACAGGCTGTGCTGTCCGATCGACAGGATCATGGGCAGGGTGATCACAATCGGCGTCACTTCATGCGAAACGGCATGCAACAGGCGCAGCCGATGCGGCCGGTCGCTGGCAGCCCGGCCCGTCAGGCGATATTCGATCGCGTCAAAGGCGGTGTTGTGCAGCGGCGTCCAGATCAGAACCGCAACCGTCAGAGCCACCAACAGGGTCAGGGCATCCCCGGAGGTGCGGCCAAAGACCGCCTCATACAGCGGAACGGCAAAGATCAGCCCCCCGGCCTCAAACAGCAGGGTCTGCGACAGCCTTTCCGCACCCGACCGCTGCATACCGCAATTCCCCCCTGCCCTTTGAGGCCACCCTATCGGGCCAGACGGGCGGGGTGTGTTCCCTGGGTGACACCCCAGACGGGTTGGCGGGCGGGTTGGCGGGCAGGTATTACCCGGCTGCGGTGGCCCCTGCCGGATCGTCATCCTTCACCGAGACCAGACGCGGGGCATCCTTTGCCCCCGCGGTTCCCCGGCCAGACAGCGACGGGTTTTCCATGAAGAACTGGTGGCAGTTGAACAACTTGCCGTCTCTTGGTGCCAGATCGCGGGTATAGCTGCCATCCGGCGCCAGCACCCAGCTTTGCGATTCGTCCGCCAGGTTTGCCGCCATGATCTGGCTGAGGATCTGGCTTTTCACCGTAGGGTTATGCACTTCGACCAGGGTTTCCACGCGGCGTGTCAGGTTGCGACCCATCCAGTCGGCGCTGGAGAAGAACACGCGCGCCTTCCGCGACGGCAGGCCATGACCGTTGCCGAAACAGACGATGCGGGAGTGTTCCAAGAAGCGCCCGACGATGGATTTGACGCGGATGTTTTCCGACAGGCCTTTCACACCCGGTCGCAAGCCGCAGATGCCGCGGATCACAAGGCTGATCTTCACCCCGGCCTGACTGGCGGCATAAAGCGCGTCGATCACGTCGGGTTCGATCACGCTGTTCATCTTGGCCCAGATTTCCCCCGGCCGGCCCGCGCGGGCATGTTCGGCTTCGGCGGCGATCAGTTCCAGCAGGCGGGGCTTGAGGGTGATGGGCGAAATAGCAAGGTTTTCCAGCCCCTCGGGCTGCACATAGCCGGAGAGGTAGTTGAAGACCTTGGTTGCATCGCGGCCAAGGGCGGCGTCGCAGGTGAAGAACGAAAGGTCAGTGTAGATCCGCGCAGTGATCGGGTGATAGTTTCCGGTGCCATAGTGGGTGTAGGTGACCAGATGGTCGCCTTCACGCCGAACGACGGTGCTGATCTTGGCATGGGTCTTGTAGTTGACGAACCCGTAAACGACATGCGCCCCAGCGCGCTCGAGACGGCGGCTTTGCCGAATGTTCGCAGCCTCATCAAAGCGGGCTTTCAGTTCCACCAAAGCAGTGACGGATTTCCCGGCCTCGGCGGCCTCACACAGGGCACTGACGACAGGGCTGTCCCATGAGGTGCGGTAAAGCGTCTGCTTGATCGCCAGGACGTTCGGATCGCGCGCCGCCTGTTCCAGAAAGCGGATCACCATGTCGAACGTATCGTACGGGTGATTCAGCAGCATGTCCTTTTGGCGGATCGCGGCGAAAAGGTCATCGTCGTGGTCCTTCACCCGTTCCGGCACGCGGGGGATGAAGGGCGGCCACATCAGATCCTTGCGGCTGGACAGGATCAACTCTTTAAGGTCAGCCACGCCAAGAAGGCCCTTGACCTCAACCACCTCATCTTCGGTGACGGCCAGTTCTTCCATGATAAGGGCGCGCAGGGTTTCGGGGGCGCCCGCGCTCATCTTCAGGCGGATCACCTCGCCCCGGCGGCGGCGTTTCAGCGCGGTCTCAAACTCACGCACCAGATCTTCGGCCTCATCTTCGACCTCAAGGTCACTGTCGCGCAGCACGCGGAAGGTGCAATGTCCCTGGTCGCTGTAGCCAGGGAAAAGCATCCCGAGGTGGAGAAGGAGAAGTTCTTCAAGCGGCAGAAAGCGGTTTTCGCCGGGCTTGCCGGGCAGGGGCACAAAGCGGGCAATCTGCTGCGGGATGGGCAGCAGGGCCTTGAGGCTGCGGTGGTCGGTCTTGCGCGCAAGCTCCAACGCCAGCGAAAAGCCGGTGTTGGGGATGAAGGGAAAGGGGTGCGCGGGGTCGATGGCCAAGGGGGACAGGACCGGGAACACGTTGTTCAGGAAATGCGCCTCAAGATGCTTGAGGTCGCGCACCGCGAGCTTGGACCGCTGGACGATGGTGATGCCTTCACCCTCCATCTCACGCCGCAGGCGGTTGAAGGTGGTCTGCTGGGTCTGCATCAACTTGCGAGCGTCGGCGTTGATCAGGTGCAATTGTTCCGCCGGGCTGCGGCCATCTTCGGACAGCGTGGCATTGCCGGTGCGCACCAGTGCGCGCAGGCCGGCCACACGGACGGTGTAAAACTCATCCAGGTTGGTGGCTGAAATCGACAGGAACCGCATTCGTTCCAGCAAGGGCACGGCGGGGTTCGCGGCCTCTTCCAGAACACGCCAGTTGAAGGCCAGCCACGAAAGCTCACGGTTGAAATAGCGGGCAGGGCCTGCGGTTTCGGCGAAGGGCAGTTCCGCAGGGGCTGGGAACGGTGATTTCAGGAAATCTGCTTGGGTCATGGCCGGGTTATGCCGCGCGCTTCGTTACAGGAATGTGACACTGTTTCACCCGTTCCCCAAGCTGTCCAGCACCCCTGCGGCAAGGGCGCGAGTGACCGCCCGCCCTTCGGCCAGGGCGGCTGTGTCCAGAGCTGCGACCAGCGCCCGCGCGGCACCGATGGACCGGGGCATCCGGCTGACCAGATAGGGGATCAGGTTTGGTGCCACGGCAAGCTGGCGGTCGGCGAAAAGTTTGATCAGGACGGCGGATAAAAGCCCTTCATCCGGCGGCTCAAGCCGGGCGATGGGCGCGGCTTGCAAGCGACTAAGGAGGTCCGGCAGCGCCAGCGCCCAGTCGCGTGGCGGGGCATCGGCGGTCAGCAAAAGCGCGCCCCCGGTGGTGGTGACAAGGTTGTGCAGATGGAAAAGCTGCGCCTCGGCTGGACCGATCTGTTCGGCATCCTCAACCACGACACGGGCACCGGACAAGGCCGAGATGTCCAGCCCCGCCAAAGCCTGCGCCTGCAGGATGACTGCGCCCGCCGCCGCTGCCCAGACATGCGCCAGATGGGTTTTCCCCGACCCCTCTGGCCCGAGGAGAAGAAGTTTGCCCCCCGGCCAATCCTGCCAGCCTTCAACCGTTTGCAATGCC
>JBBQVR010000143.1:0-8536 GCA_038211355.1 Rhodobacterales bacterium
AAGGTGACGGAGTCCGCTTCATCGCTTTGCGCTTCAAGCCGCGCCCGACGAGCGCCGAGTTCCAGAAGCTGGTTCTCAACGATCGCGAACTCAGACCTCAGCGCGCTTCCGTCCATGCGAATAAGGACATCGCCAGCGGCGACCTCTTCGCCCTCCTTGACAAGGATCGCTTCAACAACGCCGCCATCCGGGTGCTGCACCACCTGGCGGTTGAGAGAGACTTCGATCTGGCCGGGTGCGATGATCGCGCCTGCAAGCGTCGAGAAAACCGACCAGGCGCCGAGACCTCCGACGAGAAGCGCCATTGTGAGGAAGCCCCAGAAGAGCGGTCGCGTCGCCGACCACTGCGTGTCTGACACGCTCATGGCACAGCTCCGGGGGTGCCGAGCTTCAGAATCTCGGTATGGTTCTTGACCTGATCGCGCAGCACCTGATCGCGTGGACCAAAGGCCTTGCGCAAGCCGTCTTCGAGGACCAGCAACAGATCGCACTCCTGGATTGCCGCAGGGCGGTGCGCCATGATAAGGACCGATTTGCCCTCCGCCTTCATCGTCCGGATCGCCGCGTTCAGCGCGACGGAGCCCGCGTTGTCGAGGTTGGAGTTCGGCTCGTCCAGGATCAGAAGAACCGGATCGCCATAGAGTGCCCTTGCAAGGCCGATCCGCTGCATCTGACCGCCAGACAGCCGCCCACCTGTGGCGGAAACCCGGGTGTCATATCCTTGAGGCAATCGGACGATCATGTCGTGGGCGTCTGCCTTTCTGGCGGCTTCGACGACCCGTGCACTGTCCGGCTGTCCGTCCAGCCGCGCGATGTTCTCAGCAATTGTGCCATCAAAAAGCGTGATCCGCTGTGGCAAGTAGCCGATGAGACGGCCAAGAACATCTGGCTCGTATTGATCGATCGCTGCACCGTCCAGCCGGATCTTGCCCGCCAGCGGACGCCAGACCCCGGTCAACGCCTTGGCAAGTGTCGACTTTCCGGCGCCCGAAGGTCCAATCACCCCAAGTGCCTGCCCCGGCTCCAGCCGGAAGCTGACCATCCGCAAAAGGGCCGTCTGCTCACCCGGAGGGCCGACGCTGACGCCCTCGACTTCCAGAAGGGCCTTTGGTCGAGGCAGAGCGGTGCGAGGCTGCGGCACAGGCACGCTCGAAATGAGGTCCGCAAGCCTGTGCCAGGCTTCGTTGGCGCGCTGCGCCACGGCCCATTGACCAACCGCCATTTCGATCGGCGCAAGCGCCCGGCCTAACAGAATTGATCCAGCGATCATCGCGCCCGCCGTCAGTTCACCCTGCAGGACCAGCCAGGCCCCGAGGCCCAGCATGGCCGATTGAAGGAAAAGCCGGAACGTCTTGGTCAAAGAGCCGAAGCCAACCGCTACACCTGCCGCCGCCATGCCCTTGGCCAATGCGGCCACCCGCGCTCGCTGCCAACGGTCAAATCCTGCGCCAGACATGCCGAGCGCCTGCAGGGTTTCTGCCTCTGCTTTCATCTGGTCCGCCATCCGCTCAGACTGCACAGAGGTCGAACTCGCTTCTCTCTGCGGTCCCTTGGACAGGATCTGGTTCAGGACGGTAACGACGATCAGCACTGCACCACCGGCGATTGCCAGCCAGCCGAGCAGGGGGTGGAAGATGAAGATCGCCGCAAGAAAAAAGGGCGTCCAAGGCAGGTCCATCAGGGCCAAAAGGACGGGTGAGGCCAAGAATGCCCGTACGGCTTCGAGGTCACGCTGCGCGGTGATCGCCATGGGGTCGTTCACCGCCTGTCCGCCACTGGCCATGACGCGGACCGGGTTGCAGCCGGCCACAAGGCGCATCAGGTCGAAGAAGTGGCAGCATTTTTCCACCAGCGTCCCGCCCGAATTGCGGTTGAACCGGTTCCAGTCGCCGACCTTTTGCAGGAAAGGAAAGCGATGTTCGCGGATCGTCAGCATCTTGACCCCACCGGTTGCCGCCGCCGCTTCACGCAGAAGATGGGCGACGGGGGGCATGTAGCGGTATTCCATCGCCACCCAGATCGGTGCGGGGTAAGCCGCGCACAGGGCTGCCAGCCGGGGGGCATCTGCGGGGTCGGTGAAGAGGGGCTTTTCGCACAGGACGGGCAGGGGCCGGATGCGGGCGATCTCTTCAAGCTGTTGCAGGTGCAGATAATTCGGGCTGGCGATCAGCAGGCAGTTCACCTCGGCCACGGCCAGAACCTCGGCCACGGACCCGACCATCCGCGCGCCGGGCACCAGTGCCGCGGCAGCGGCGCGCATGGCTGGATCCGGCTCAAAGATCGCGGCGACCGAGGCACCGTCCAGAAGGGCGATGTTGCGCAGGTGTTCCTGCCCCATCATTCCGCAGCCGATGATCCCGTAGTGCAGCATCGCAAAATCCTATTTCAGGCGCGCGACATAGCGCACGGTTTCAGGGTCATACCAGGTCAGGGACGCCTCGACGGAACGGCCATCCTGCGCCCAGCTGACGCGGGTAATCAGCGGCAAGGGCGTGCCGGGTGGGTGGGGAAACTCAACCGGGGCCCAGTCGGGCAGGGGGCCCTGGCCGATGCTGTCTTCGGCCCGGGCGATCCAGATGCCAAGGCGCTGCCGGTAGTAAAGGTACAGCGATTCCGACAGATCCGCGGGGGCGATCCGGTCCACCTCGGCACCGTCCAGCCAGATTTCCTCAACCGCGGCCACCTGACCTGACAAGAAGCGCAAGCGTCGGATGCGGTGGCCCTGCCTGTGCGCGCCGAACGGTGGCAAGGCCGGGGACTTGTCGCAGCGGTCCACCGACAGCACGCGCGCCGTGGGCAGGCCGCCGCCTTCCACCCGTTCCAGCCGGAACAGGGCATAGACCGACGCCGCGTCCGCCTTGGCCCGGACATAGTTGCCCGAGCCTTGAACCCGGTCCAGCAGACCCCGCTCCGTGAGGGACTTCAGCGCCTGGCGCAAGGTGCCGACCGCAATGCCAAGGGTCAGCGCCATATCCCGCTCAGGCGGCAGACGCTCACCGTCGATCAGGCGCCCGGCCGCGATATCGCGGATCAGAAGCTCGGCAATCTGCTGGTAAAGCGGCAGCGATCCAGGGTGAGCCATCACGTCACATCCAGAATTGATACATGATTGATCTACATCATTGCAAATGTTACGCAAGGGGAAAGCACCAACCGGAGTCAGAGAATCATGTCGGTCGTTCCGATCACCTCGCCTGACCTGAATGCCTGTGAAGTCAGCTGGTTTGCCGCGCTCTGCTCTGACGACTATCAGTTTCTCGGCGTGCCGGACGGCGACCTGCGGTCAAGCTGGGCGCATTGCTCTTCGATCGTGAAACGGGCTGAGGGGCATGGCTTTCGCAACATCCTGTGTCCGTCGTCCTATCAGGTTGGGCAGGACACGCTGTCCTTTGTCGCCGGTTGTGCGCCGATCACGACCTCGATCAACTTTCTGGCCGCCATCCGCTGCGGCGAGATGCAACCGGTGATGCTGGCCCGCACCGTGGCCACGCTGGACCACATGCTGCAGGGCCGGCTGACGCTGAACGTCATCTCCTCCGACTTTCCGGGTGAGGTGGCCGACAGCGCCTTTCGCTACAAGCGCAGCCATGAGGTGGTGGAAATCCTGCGCCAGGCCTGGACGCGGGACCACATCGAATACGCGGGCGATGTGTATCAGATTTCCAAGATCACCACCGACCCCGCGCGGCCCTATCAGCAGAATGGCGGCCCCTTGCTGTATTTCGGCGGCTATTCCCCGGATGCGCTGGAGCTTTGTGGCGCGCAATGTGACGTTTATCTGATGTGGCCCGAGCCGAAAGAGGTGCTGGCCAAGCGGATGCAGGACGTGCATGCCCGCGCGGCAGCCCATGGCCGGACGCTGGACTATGGCCTGCGTGTCCACATGATCGTGCGCGACACCGAGGCCGAGGCGCGGGAATATGCCGACTATATCCTGTCGAAGCTGGATGATGAATATGGCAAGCTGATCCGCGACCGGGCGCATGACAGCATCAGCCTTGGCGTGGCGCATCAGGCCCGTGCGCGCGATCTGGCCGACCAGTTCGGCTATATCGAGCCGCATCTGTGGTCCGGGATCGGCCGGGCGCGATCAGGCTGCGGGGCGGCCCTTGTCGGGTCGGTCGATCAGGTGATGTCGAAGCTGGAGGAGTATCAGTCGATGGGTATCCGGGCCTTCATCTTCTCAGGCTATCCGCATCTGGACGAATGCGACTATTTTGGCGCCAAGGTCATGCCCGGCCTTCAGACATGTTCGTTGCCGCACGCCTATGGCCGGGTGCCCGCCAGCACCCCTGCCACCCCCCTTGGAACCGGAGTGCGCCGCTGATGGAGCGTGTAACCCTTGGCGGCGTTGCCGTCTCACGGCTGGTTTATGGCATGTGGCGGTTGGGCGATGATCCCGACACCTCGCCCGGCCATGTGCAGGCCAAGGTCGAGGCGTGCCTTGCCCAGGGCATCACCACAATGGATCAGGCCGACATCTATGGTGGCTATGTCGCCGAGGCGATCTTTGGTGCCGCCTTGCGTGCCGCACCGGCCATGCGCGACCAGATCGAGATCGTGACGAAATGCGACATCGTGGCCCCGGTCGGCCGCCACTCGGCCACGCGGGTCAAGCACTACGACACCTCGGCCGCGCATATCACCGCGTCGGTTGAGGCGTCCTTGCGCGACATGGCGACTGACCGGATTGACGTTTTGCTGATCCATCGCCCCGACCCGCTGATGGACCAGCATGAAACGGGGCGTGCCCTGGACGGGCTTGTGGCCTCGGGCAAGGTCCGCGCTGTTGGCGTGTCGAACTTTCGGCCATGGGATTTCACCTTGCTGCAATCTGCCATGACCACCCCCCTTGTCACCAACCAGATCGAACTGTCGCTGAACTGCCGCGACCCCTTTGCCAATGGCGACCTTGCTTTCCTGCAGGAACGCGGCGTCGTCCCCATGGCATGGAGCCCCCTGGCCGGCGGCCACCTGCGCGCCGAGGCGAATGACGGCCTTGCCGCCCGGCTGGATGCGCTGGCCGAGGCGGCGGGCACCGACTGGACTGCCGTTGCCGTGGCCTGGCTTTTGCATCACCCCGCCCGGGTGATCCCGGTTCTGGGGACCAACACTCTGTCACGGATCGCCACGATTTCCGACGCACTGCGCGTGCCGATGGACCGCCAGACCTGGTTTGAGCTTCTGACCCTCGCCCAGGGGCATGAGGTCGCATGATGGCCGATGGTGGCATCATTCCCAATGCCGAAAACGCGCGCCTGTTTCGTGACGCCCTGGGGCAGTTTGCGACCGGGGTGACGGTGGTCACGATCATGGGGCCGGACGGCCCGATGGGATTTACCGCCAACAGCTTTTCCAGCCTGTCGCTGGACCCACCGCTAGTGCTGTGGTCGCCCGCGAAATCCTCGCAACGCTATCCGCATTTCGCTGCCGCCGAACATTACGCCATCCATGTTCTGGGTCAGGCGCAGGCCGATTGGCCCGCCCGCTTTGCGCGCGGTGGTGCCGGGTTTGACGGGCTTGACTGGCAGTTGAATGCCGAAGGCGTGCCGGTTCTGCCCGCGGCCTTGTCGCGCTTTGACTGCCGCCGCCAAGCCGCACATGACGGCGGCGATCATCTGATCATCGTGGGACACGTCCTGCGGCTGGCCCTGGAGGAGGGCACGCCGCTGGTTTTTGCGCGAGGAAGGTTCGGAGGCTTTACCGGCTGAAACCCCCGCGGGAGACGGGGCAAAGGGAGGAGGACACATGACGGCACTCTTGGCCATCTGCAATGGCCTTGGCCTGCTGAATGGCGCGCTTCTGGCGGTCGGTCGCTGGATCGGGGCTATCTGCCTTGGGCTGATGGTCGTCGTCATTCTGGCGCAGGTCTTTTTCCGCTATGTCGTGCAAAGCGCCCTGCCTTGGCCCGAGGAAGCCTCTCGCTTCCTGATGATGTGGTCCACCGGCCTGATGGCCCCCACCGCCTTTCGCCGGGGTGGCTTTGTCGCAATCGACATGGTGATCCGGCTGTTGCCGCGTCTGGTGGCGACGGGGTTGTCGATCCTGCTGATGGGGGTGACGATCCTGGTCCTGTGGATTGCGCTTGGCATCGGCTGGTCCGAGGTGACGGGCATCGGCGGCCGGTTTGAGACGGATTCGCTGCGCGTGCCCGTCAGCCTTGACCTGTCGGTCTGGATGAAGGTGCCGAAATCCTGGATGATGGCCTCCATGCTGGTCGGGGTGGCGCTTTTGCTGCTGGTCGCGGTCGAACTGGCGCTGCGCAACCTTTATGCGCTGACCCGGGGGCCCCAAGGGCTTCGGGAGATTCCGGACATTGTGGTTCTTGGATCGGGGGCGGAATAGATGCTTAGCTTCTTCCTTCCCCTGTTCCTTGTGTTCCTGATGCTGGGCCTGCCGGTGGTCTTTGGTCTGCTGGCCGCACCTGCCATCCTGTTGTGGCTGAACGGGCAGGAACGCGACATCGTTCTGCTGTATCGCAACGTCTATGAGGGGATGAATTCCTTCCCCCTCATGGCGATCCCGTTCTTCATGCTGGCGGGCGAGCTGATGAACCGCGGCGGCATCAGCGCACGGATCGTGGGCTTTGCGCAGGCGATGGTTGGCCATTTCCGGGGCGGGCTGGCGCAGGTGAACGTGGTGGACTCGATGCTGTTTGCCGGCATCTCGGGGTCTGCCGTGGCCGATGTGTCAGCCCTCGGGTCGATCATCATCCCGCAGATGGAAAAGAAGGGCTACCCCAAGCCCTTCGCCGCCGCGATCACGGCGGCAAGCGCCATCATCGGCCCGATCATCCCGCCTTCGGGCATCATGATCATCTACGCTTATGTGATGGGCGAAAGCGTTGCGGCGCTGTTTCTGGCCGGGATCGTCCCGGGCGTCCTGATCGGCATCGCGTTGATGATCACGATCAAGCTGATGGCTGACCGCTACAACCTGCCACAAGCCCAGCCCCGTGCCACCTGGGGCGATGCAGCCCGTGCGGGCGGGGCCGCCTTCTGGCCGCTGATGACGCCGATTATTCTGATGGGCGGCATCCTGTCCGGCGTCTTCACCCCGACCGAGGCGGCGGCGGTCGCCGTCGGCTACAGCTTCTTCATCTCGATCTTCGTCCTGCGCACCTTGACCTGGCGCGACATTCCCGGCGTGCTGACCCGCGCCGGGATCACCAGTTCCGTGGTCATGCTGCTGGTTGGCGCCGCCATGGCCTTCAAGACCGTGGCCGCCCTGGCGCATACGCCGGAACTCCTCGCCTCGACCTTGCTAAGCATCACCGAAAACCCGCTGCTTCTGCTTTTGCTGGTGAACCTGCTGCTGTTCGTCGTCGGCATGTTCCTTGATGCCGGCCCCGCGATCATTATCCTTGGGCCGATCCTTGGGCCGATCTTCGCCTCGCTTGGGGTGGACCCGGTGCATTTTGCCGTGGTCATGGTGGTCAACCTGACCGTGGGCCTTTTGACGCCACCAATGGGGCTGGTGCTGTTCGCCACCTCAGCCGTGTCGGGCCTGCGGGTGGAAACCATCGCCCGCGCCGTGATGCCGTTTCTGCTGGTCGAGTTTCTGGTGATCCTGCTGATCACCTATATCCCCGCAATTTCCCTGACCCTGCCACGCTTGGTCGGGTTCGTGGACTGACTTTAAACCCTGAACAAGAAACCAAACGGGAGGATACGATGCTGAAGAAAACTCTGAAATCGCTGGTTCTGGCGACGCTGTTGGCGGGCACCGCCAGCATGGCGCTGGCGCAAGAGATCATGCTGCGCGCCACCGCAAACTCAAACGAGCAGGATGAAGATTACGACGGCCTGGTCGTGTTCAAGAACTATGTCGAAAACGCCTCGAACGGCGCCATCGGCGTGGAAATCTTCATGGGCACCCAGATCTGCGCCAAGGGCGATGAATGTCTGGCAGGCGTGGCTGATGGCACGATTGATGTCTATATTTCCACCAGCGGCGGCGCGGCGGGATTGTTCCCCTATATCCAGGTCCTCGACCTGCCGTATCTGATGAGCGATGACCGCGTGGCCGAAGAGGTGCTGACCGGCACCGACCTGACCGCACGCTTGCGCGCCATGGCGCTGGCCGACAGCGGCGACAAGATCCGCCTGATGACCATCGGCAACACTGGCGGCTGGCGGAACTACGCCAACACCAAGGGCCGGATCGCCGGTCCGGGTGACCTTGCCGGCCTGAAGATGCGCACCGTTCCGGCCGATCTGCCGCAGACGCTGGCCACCACACTGGGGGCCTCGCCCACGCCGATCCCGTGGCCAGAGCTGTTCACCTCGCTGCAAACTGGCGTTGTGGAAGGCACGGCGAATGGGATCACAGACATCATGTCGATGAAGTTCACCGATGCAGGCATCAAGTATCTGACGCTGGACGGCCACAGCTACATGGGCGCCTTCTGGTGGATGGGCAACGACCGCTTCAAGTCGCTGACCCCGGAACAGCAGCAGATCGTGGTAGACGGGTTTGCCGCCCTGCAGCAGGCAACCTTCGCCAGTCCCAAGCGCAAGGAAATCCAAGCCTACGC
>JBBQVR010000144.1:0-8322 GCA_038211355.1 Rhodobacterales bacterium
TTCTGGGCGGGATCACCAACCCGGTCTACGCGCTCTTAATCGCCCACACCAACGACTTTCTCAGCCGCGAGGAGATGGCCGCCGCCTCAGCCGGGTTGATCTTTCTGAACGGGTTCGGCGCGATCTTCGGCCCTACCGCCACCGGCTGGATGATGGAAACCGTCGGCCCGCGCGGGTTTTTCCTGTTCATCGGCATCCTTTACGTCGCGCTGACGGCCTATGCGCTGTACCGGATGACCCGCCGCACCGCGCCTGTGGTGACCGGGGCCTTCCGCGGCGTGACGCCAACCGCGTCACCCCTTGCCGTGGGTGCCGTTCTTGATGAGGCTGCCAAGCCCTGACATCAGCGGTTGCAGCGCGCCCCGATCCCTGCAAGTCTTTGCCCTGACAGGAGGAGTGCGCATGGCCGACCCGGTTGAGGTTCTGGATTTCTGGCTGCATGAGATCGGTCCCAAGGGCTGGTATGCCGGGGGCGCAGAGATTGACAGCGCCTGCCGCGACCGCTTTGCCGATCTTTGGCAAGCAGCCCATGACGGCGGGCTGGAGCATTGGGTGGAAGGCACGGTCGGCACGCTGGCCTACCTGATCGTGACCGACCAGTTCCCGCGCAACATCCACCGCGACAGCCCGCTGGCCTTTGCCACCGACGATCGTGCGTTGGCGGCTGCGCGCAAGGCGGTGGCCGCAGGCTGGGACATGAACGCCCCGGAACCGGAACGGCAGTTTTTCTACATGCCGTTTGAACATTCCGAAGAGCCGGCGGATCAGGCGCTGTCGGTGACATATCTGACCGAGCGGCTGGCTTCGGAACCTGACAAGGCCCTGCACGCCCGCGCGCATGCCGAGGTGATCGCCCGCTTTGGCCGCTTTCCCAGCCGCAACGCCGCCCTTGGCCGGGTCAGCACCGCCGCCGAACAGGCCTATCTGGACGAAGGTGGCTACATGGCCGTGGTCAAGCGGCTGCAAAGCCATGCGCCTGGTGCATAGGCCTGCAGCGCAGCCTTTGTTGCTTGGAGTTTCAGAATAGTTTAAGGGCAAACTACTTTTCCAGGGAGGGAAGAATGGCAGGCCAAACCTTCGACATTATCGTGATCGGTGCCGGACCGGGGGGCTATGTCGCCGCTATCCGCGCCAGCCAGCTGGGCCTGAAGGTCGCCATCATCGAACGGGAAAACCTGGGCGGCATCTGCCTGAACTGGGGCTGCATCCCGACCAAGGCGATGCTGCGGTCGGCTGAGGTGTTCCACCTGATGCACCGCGCCAAGGAGTTTGGGCTTGGGGCCACCGGCATTACCTTTGACCTGCCCGCTGTCGTCGCCCGGTCACGGGGCGTTGCCAAACAGCTGTCTGGCGGCATTGGTCATCTGATGAAGAAGAACAAGGTCACCGTCTTCATGGGCGACGCCACGATCCCCGCCAAAGGCACCGTATCGGTGAAAACCGACAAGGGGGTTGAGGCCCTGACCGCCAAGTCCATCATCCTCGCAACCGGAGCCCGTGCCCGCGAACTTCCGGGGCTTGAGGCGGATGGCGATCTTGTCTGGTCCTACCGACACGCGCTGGTGGCCAAACGGATGCCGAAAAAGCTGCTGGTGATTGGCTCTGGCGCCATTGGCATCGAATTCGCCAGCTTCTTCAACACGCTGGGCTCGGATACCACGGTGGTTGAGGTGATGGACCGCATTCTTCCCGTGGAAGACGCCGAAATCGCTGCCTTTGCGAAAAAATCTTTCCTCAAGCAAGGCATGAAGATCCTTGAAAAGGCGTCGGTCAAGAAACTTGACCGCAAGCCGGGGCAGGGCGTCACCGCCCATATCGAACAGGACGGCAAGACCACCACGCAGGACTTTGACACCGTGATTTCCGCTGTCGGCATCGTCGGCAACGTCGAAGGCCTGGGGTTGGAGGCGTTGGGGGTGAAGATCGACCGCACCCATGTGGTGACGGATGAATACTGCCGCACCGGTGTCGATGGGCTTTACGCGATCGGCGACATCGCGGGCGCTCCCTGGCTTGCCCACAAGGCCAGCCACGAAGGCGTAATGGTTGCCGAACTGATCGCAGGCAAACACCCCCACCCGATCAAGCCCGGCTCTATAGCGGGTTGCACGTATTGCCAGCCGCAGATCGCATCGGTCGGCATGACCGAGGCGAAAGCCAAGGAGGCCGGGCATGACATCAAGGTTGGCCGCTTCCCCTTTATCGGCAATGGCAAGGCGATTGCGCTGGGTGAATCCGAAGGCCTGATCAAGACCATTTTCGATGCGAAAACCGGCGAACTTTTGGGCGCGCACATGGTCGGCGCGGAAGTCACCGAACTGATCCAGGGGTATGTTGTTGCCCGCGGACTGGAGACGACCGAGGAAGACCTGATGAACACCGTCTTCCCGCACCCCACGCTAAGCGAGATGATGCACGAATCCGTGCTGGACGCCTACGGCCGCGCGCTGCACATCTGATGCGCTCGCTGAACCGCATCGTGATGCAAGGCACCAGCCGCGAGTGGATTCGCGCGCTGGGGCCGGCAAAACTGGATGCGGCCGAGATTTCGGGGGAATGGGGCAAGGGGTTCGGCTTTCGCAGCTACACCACCTACCGCTTCCCCGAATATGACGCCTGCGAAGCGCCCTTCCGCGACGCAGAGGGCCGCGTTGTCAAGCATGACCTGATCCTGGCCAACCAGGTGTGGGAGCATATGGACCGCCCCTATGCCGCCACACGTCACGTCTGGAAGATGCTGCGCAAAGGGGGCTGGTTCTGGCTGGCGGTGCCCTTCTTCATCCCCTACCACGCAGTTCCCGTCGATTGCACAAGGTGGAGCGCGCGCGGCCTGCGCAACCTGCTGATAGAGGGCGGGTTTGACGAAGCCTCGATCAAATGCGCGCAATGGGGCAACCGCGCCGCCGCCTTGCGCAATCTGGAAACCCCCTGGCCGCCCGAACACCGCGAAGGCGATGATCTGACCGACGATCCCGCCTTTCCCATTGTTGCCTGGGCGATGGGCCAGAAGCTCTGAACCCAAAGGGGTTTGCGCTTTTTCCAGATGCTCCCGGTGAAGGCTGTAACGCCGCCACTGGCGCAACTGCGCGGGACTGGTTACCAAACCCCCATGCGCCCGCTTCCTCCGATGATCCTTGTCCTTCTTCTGTGGTGCGCAGGTCTTGGCGCTGCGGCACAGTTTGGCAAGATCTCAATCCTCTATGACAGCCTGCGCGCCAGCTATGGCGGCCATGGCGAGGTGGCCTTGGGTTTTGTCGTGTCCATCGTCGGGATGGTCGGGCTGATCTTTGGCACCACCGCGGGGCTTTTGGTCGCCCGCGTCGGCCCGCGTCGGGCGATCGTTGCCGCACTGGCGGCGGGGGCCGCGATGTCGGCCCTGCAGGCGCTGATGCCGGCCTATCCCTTGATGCTGGCCAGCCGCGTGATTGAGGGCGCAAGCCATCTGGCCATCGTGGTCGTGGGGCCAACGATGATCGCCACGCTGGCACCCGAGGGGCGCAGGCCATTGGCCATGACGCTGTGGTCCAGCTTTTTTGGGGTGACCTACGCCGTGCTTGCCCTGATTGGCCCCTATGCCACGCCCGTTGGCCTTTTTCTTGGCCATTCCGGATATATGGCTGCGCTGGCGGTGACTTTGGCGCTGGCCTTGCCGCGCGATCCGCGCCATCCAGCGGCACCGCTGGGCAACCTGTTGAAACAGCATGCGGAAATCTATGCCTCGCCCCGCCTTGCGGCCCCGGCGATGGGGTTTTGCTGCTATACCTTTCTTTACGTGGCCATCCTGACGCTGTTGCCACCCGAAACACCCGCCACCCACCGCGCGCTGATTGCAGCTGGGATGCCGCTGGTGTCAATCGCGGTGTCGCTGACGCTGGGGGTGCGCCTTTTGCGGCACATGTCAGCGGTGCGGCTGGTGCAATGGGGTTATGCGGCGGCGGTTCCGGGCTTTGTGATCCTGTGGGCGTTCTGGGGCAACGGGGCAGGGATGGTGTTCGGCGGCTTTGTCATGTCTGGCGCGCTTGGCATCGTTCAGGGGGCAAGTTTTTCCTCGATCCCCGAGTTGAACCAGACAGCCGAGGGCCGCGCCCGCGCCGCAGGGGCGGTGGCGCAATTGGGCAATCTTGGCACCACGACCGGCACACCGGTGCTTGCCGCCCTGCTTGCGGCCAGCGGCCCCACGGGCCTTGCCCTTGCGGCGGTTGTCTTGTGCCTGATCGGCATCGGGCTACACAGCTTGCAAGCCCGCCGCCGACAGATGCAGGCCAAGGACGTCAAAGCGGCACGACCTAGCCACCCACCGCCGCCCCGTCGCGCAGGCCGCCAAGGTTGACCACCGGGCCATAGCCCAACCGCTCCAACACTTGCGCCGCTGACCCGGACCGCGCCCCCGAAGCGCAGTAGACCACCACCGGCAGCCCTTGCGGCACCTCAACCCCCGGCTGGCGCGGATCGGCCTTCAGGGGCAGCAGCGACAGCGGAATGACCAGCGCCCCCTCTGCCCGCCCCGAGGCGCGAACCTCGGCAATCTCGCGCACGTCGATCAACACCAGCTGGCCCGCGGCCACCTTGGTGGCAACATCCGCCACGGTTGGGCGGGCCTTTGTCGGTTTGGGATGAAGAAAGGAAAACATGAAACTCTCCGGTTCGGGTTTGAAGTTAATATATATTCACAAAAGAAAATATGAAACCCCTGTCGTGATCCCGCGCAAGTTCACTTTCCGTTCACTTTTTTCAATTGGAGACTCGGCGAAACCGTCCTATGTCTTGCGCCTGCACTACGGGGTTGGTCATGGCTGAACAGAAGTTCATCGAGGTGCGGGGTGCCCGCGAGCATAACCTTAAAGGGGTTGATGTCAGCATTCCGCGTGACCAGCTGGTGGTCATCACCGGGCTGTCGGGGTCGGGGAAATCCAGCCTCGCGTTTGACACGATCTATGCCGAAGGCCAGCGCCGCTATGTCGAATCGCTGTCGGCCTATGCGCGCCAGTTCCTTGACATGATGGGCAAGCCGGATGTTGACCATATCTCGGGCCTGAGCCCCGCGATTTCGATTGAGCAGAAGACCACCTCAAAGAACCCGCGTTCGACCGTCGGCACGGTGACCGAGATATACGACTACCTGCGCCTGCTGTTTGCCCGCGTCGGCACGCCCTATTCCCCCGCCACCGGCCTGCCGATCACCGCGATGCAGGTGCAGGACATGGTGGATGCAGTGATGGCGATGCCTGAAGGCACCCGCGCCTACCTTTTGGCCCCGATCATCCGTGACCGGAAGGGCGAATACAAAAAGGAATTCCTCGACCTGCGCAAACAGGGTTTTCAGCGGGTAAAGGTCAACGGCACCTTTCATGAGCTGGAAGAGCCGCCGACCCTCGACAAGAAGTTCCGCCACAACATCGATGTGGTGGTTGACCGGATCGTGGTGAAAGAGGGGATCGAGACCCGCCTTGCCGACAGCTTTCGCACCGCACTGAACCTGGCAGACGGGATTGCCGTGGTGGAACTTGCCGAAGCCAAGGAAGGTGAGGCGCCCACCCGCATCACCTATTCCGAGAAATTCGCCTGTCCTGTCAGTGGCTTCACCATCGCCGAGATTGAACCCCGCCTCTTCAGCTTCAACGCCCCCTTTGGTGCCTGCCCGGTCTGTGACGGCTTGGGGATGGAGCTGTTTTTCGACGAACGTCTGGTGGTCCCCGACCAGAACTTGACCCTGATGCAGGGCGCCATCGCGCCGTGGTCCAAGTCCAAATCCCCCTACCTGACCCAGACGATGGAGGCGCTGTCGAAGCACTACGGCTTCGCCCTCAAGACCAAGTGGAAAGACCTGCCCGACACGGTGAAGGATCTGTTCCTGCACGGCTCGAAGAACGAAGAAATCCAGTTCCGCTATGACGAAGGCGGCCGGGTCTATCAGGTCAAGCGCGTCTATGAGGGGATCATCCCCAACATGGAACGCCGCTACCGCGAGACGGACAGCGCCTGGAGCCGTGAGGAGATGGAGCGTTATCAAGCCAACCGCGCCTGCGGAGCCTGCGGCGGCTACCGCCTGAGGCCCGAGGCGCTGGCGGTGAAGATCGCCAAGGTGCATGTGGGCCAAGTGGTGCAGATGTCGATCACCGAGGCTTATTCCTGGGTCGAAGGGGTGGCCGAGACGCTGACCAAACAGCAGAATGAAATCGGCAAGGCTATCCTTAAGGAAATCCGCGAACGCCTTGGATTCCTTGTGAATGTCGGCCTGAACTACCTGACGCTCAGCCGGGCGGCGGGCACGCTGTCCGGGGGCGAATCGCAGCGGATCAGGCTTGCGTCGCAGATCGGCTCGGGCCTGACCGGCGTGCTTTATGTGCTGGATGAACCCAGCATCGGCCTGCACCAGCGCGACAATGACCGTTTGCTGACCACGCTGAAAAACCTGCGCGATGCGGGCAACACCGTAATTGTGGTGGAACATGACGAAGACGCGATCCGCGAGGCCGACTATGTCTTTGACATGGGGCCAGGTGCGGGCGTGCATGGCGGGCGCGTGGTCAGCCATGGGACCCCTGCGGAAGTTGCCGCCGATCCGGCCAGCCTGACCGGGCAATACCTGTCGGGCGCGCGCGAGATTTCGGTTCCAAAGGTTCGCCGCAAGGGGAATGGCAAGAAGCTGACGGTGGTCGGCGCGACGGGGAACAACCTGAAGAACGTCACGGCCGAGTTTCCGCTGGGCATGTTTGTCTGCGTCACGGGCGTGTCAGGCGGCGGCAAGTCGTCCCTGACCATTGAGACCCTGTTCAAAACCGCCGCCAGCCGGCTGAACGGTGCGCATGAGACGCCTGCACCTTGTGAGACGATCAAGGGGTTTGAACACCTCGACAAGGTCATCGACATCGACCAGCGCGCCATCGGCCGAACTCCGCGTTCAAATCCAGCGACTTACACCGGGGCCTTCACCCCGATCCGCGACTGGTTCGCCGGTCTGCCGGAATCCAAGACCCGTGGCTACCAGCCGGGGCGGTTCAGTTTCAACGTCAAGGGCGGGCGCTGTGAAGCCTGTCAGGGTGACGGCGTGCTGAAGATCGAGATGAACTTCCTGCCCGATGTCTATGTGACCTGTGAGACCTGCAAGGGCAAGCGCTACAACCGTGAAACTTTGGAAGTCAAGTTCAAGAACAAGAGCATAGCCGACGTTCTTGATATGACATGTGAAGATGCCAAAGACTTTTTCCAGGCCGTCCCCGCGATCCGTGAAAAGATGGATGCGCTGTGCGAGGTCGGGCTTGGCTACATCAAGGTTGGCCAGCAGGCGACAACGCTCTCAGGTGGTGAGGCGCAGCGCGTCAAGCTGTCGAAAGAGCTTGCCCGCCGCGCCACGGGGCGCACGCTTTATATCCTGGATGAGCCGACGACAGGCCTGCACTTTGAAGACGTGCGCAAGCTGTTGGAAGTGCTGCATTCCTTGGTCGATCAAGGCAACACCGTTGTGGTCATCGAACACAACCTGGACGTGGTGAAAACCGCTGACTGGGTCATCGACATTGGCCCGGAAGGCGGTGATGGCGGCGGGCTGATCGTGGCCACCGGCACGCCGGAGGCCATCTGCAAGGTCGAGGCCAGCCACACGGGCCATTACCTCAAGGACCTTCTGAAATCCCGCAAGATAGCGGCAGAGTAGGGTGGCCGCCTCAGCCACCCTGCCGGGTCGTCAGTTCAAGGCGCCGTCGACAATCCGGATCGCCCCAAGGCAGCGATCAGCGACACAGCCGCAAAGGCGGCAAGAAGGGTTCGAGACAGTGAGATGGCGCATCCTTGTAGGGTGCGGCCGAGGCGGATGAGCTTGCCTCACATCTTTTCAGAAATGGGCGCGGGAAATCCAGCCACCTTTCGGTGCTGGTGGCGTGGCCCGGCGAAAGTCAGCGCAAGTTCTGGGTGCGGCGATCGCTGATCGTGTCAAGAACCAGGGCTGTTTCGTTCGCAACCCGGTAGACGACCCCGTTCATGGCGTAATAGCGCCATTGGCCATCAACCCCCGGCAGCCCGTAGCGCTTCGGGTCCATCAGCAACGACCGGGCTTCGACGGGAAAACGGTCGCCCACGGCCACGGCCGTCACGGTGCTTTCGACCCGCAAGAAACGCACCTCCGCCGGTGGGCTGTCGGCGCCCTGTGGACAGGCCGATGCGACAAGAGTCATGCACTCATCAGCACTTGCCGGCAGGGATTGCCCGACGATCAGGACCGACATCATCAAAACCAGCCGCATGTGTGAAACCCCTTGTCGGACACGCGGTTAACGCGACCAACAAGGGGATGGTTCCACGGTCTTCAGAAAGGCCGCCAAGGTC
>JBBQVR010000145.1:0-8235 GCA_038211355.1 Rhodobacterales bacterium
TCAGGGCACCGGCTGCGGCGGAATGCGCCCGCGCCGCGCCTCGGCCCAGGTGTTCAGGCTGACCGCCCCCACGATCAACGCGCCGCCCAGCAGCACGAAGGCATCGACCGCTTCGCCAAAGACCAGCGCCCCCAGCGCCGCCGCCCAGATGATCTGCAAGAACGTCACCGGCTGCGTCACCGCCAGCGGCGCCGCCTTGAAGGCCCGCGTCATCGTGTAATGCCCCAGCGTCGCAAGGGCTGCCACCAACGCCAGCCACGCCAGCTGCACCCCTGTCACCGGCTCCCACACCCACCAGGCAATCGGCGCCAGCCCCACCGCCACCGTCACCGACAAGACCGCCACGATGACCGAGGCCGGGGCCACCCCGCTTAGCCGTTTGGCGATGATATAGCTGGCGGCAAAGCACAAGGTCGCCGCCAGCTGCGACAGGTGGCCCAGCGACACCTCGCGCAATCCGGGTCGCAAGACCACCAGCGCCCCCGCCAGCGCCACCAGGATTGAGATGACGCGCCCCCTCCCCAACCCCTCGCCCAGCAACAGCCCCGCGATGACCAGCACCACCACCGGGTTCAGAAACCCGATCGCGGCCATCTCGGCCACCGGCACCCGCGCCATGGCGTAGAACCAGAAGACCACGGCGGCCACATGCAAAAGCCCCCGCCACCCGAACAGCCGCAGGATCGGGGCCGAAAACCGCGTCGCCCGCGCCTGCCAGATGGCTGGAGCCAGAAACATCAAGCCAAAGGTGAACCGGATGAAGGCCGACTGGGCGGCGGGAAGGTCGGTCCCCAGATGCCGGACAATCCCGTTGACGCCCACAAAGGCAATCGTCGTGGCCAGCATCCACAAGACCCCTTCAAGGGGGCGGCCCAGATCTGTCGTATCCCGCATCGGCAGCACAGAACCGGAAGCCCCGCCCAAAGGCAAGAGGGGGCCAGCCAAAGGCAACCGGGTCAGCCAAAGGCAAGCGCCGCCGCAATCGCCCACATCGTGCAGCCTACCCCTACCTCCAGCCACACCCAGGCCGCAGGCTTGGCGAACACCGGCGCCAAAAGCCGCGCGCCAAACCCCAGCGCGCTCAAGAAGGTCAACGATCCGAACGCCGCCGCCGCGCCAAAAGCCGCCTGATGCGGCGCGTACTGCGCCGAGATCGACCCCATCAGCACCACCGTATCCAGATAGACATGCGGATTGGCCCAGGTCAACACCATCGCCGTCCCCACCACCCGTCCCAGCGGCGCGGACAACGCGTGCGACGGCCGCAGCGCCTCGCCGCCCTTGGCCGCCGCCCGGAACCGCAGCGCGCCATAGACCAGCAGGAACGCAACCCCCAGCCAGCGCATCGCCTCACCCAGCCACGGCACCGCCTGGGACAGGGCACCAAACCCCGCCACCCCCACCGCAATCAGCACCGCGTCAGAAATCACACAGACCGCCACCACCGCCGCCACATGCTCGCGCCGCACCCCCTGCCGCAGCACAAACGCATTCTGCGCCCCGATCGCCAGGATCAGACTGACCGACACCAGATAGCCTTGCACCACTGCTTCAAGCATCCGACAGCGCCCGCAAAGCCGCCAATGCAGCCTCCCGCTGATCCCAGGCCACGAAGATGTGGTCGTGGTAAAACCCCGCAATCACATTTGCGCTGATCCCCACCGCCGCCAGCGCGCCCGCAAAGGCCGCCGTCAGCCCGACAGCCGCCAAATCGCTGTGGATCGTCAGACTGATCCGCGCCCAGGGGTCTGACACCAGCCCCGCCGCCTCGATCTCGGCCAAGGGGGCCACCACGGTCAGGCCCTCCGCCTCGGCCACCGTGGCAAAAGGGGCGAACGGCAAAACGCCTGCGGCCCACACGACATAGCCATAGGGCTGCACAAACAAGACCGGCTCCATCCCCTGCAGCAACCGCCTCAGATCGCGTTCCGCCATCGCCTATCCCCCCAAAGCCGCACCCCAAAGCCGCGCCCGCAGCTTCCTTTTTGCAAAAATACCCCCGCCAAAGGCTTCCACACTTTGCCTGCCGCGCACTCCGCATTTCCCTTGACCTACGGACTGCGACAATCACAGTAAAGTTAATCTTCCTGACAACGGATTAGCGCTGCTAATGCTAGACCCCGCCCAGCTCGCCGCCCTCGCCGCCGTCCACCGCCGCGGGTCCTTCGACCTTGCAGCGGCGGAACTCAACGTCACCCCCTCCGCCATCAGCCAACGCCTCAAGGCGCTGGAAGAGGCGACGGGAACCCTTCTCATCCGCCGCGGCCAGCCGTGCAGCGCCACTGCCACCGGCCTGCGCCTGATCCGCCACCATGATGAGGTGGCGCTTCTGGAATCCACCCTCGCCTCTGACCTGCCCGCCCTGTCACCTGGCCCCGCCACCCTGCGCATCGCGGTGAATGCCGACAGCCTTGCCACATGGGTCATCCCCGCGCTTGCGGCGACATCGGGATTTCTCTTTGATCTGGTGATCGACGATCAGGACGTCAGCCAGGACTGGCTGCGAAAGGGTGAGGTCGTGGCCGCCATCACCGCCCACCCCGGCCCGCTGCAAGGCTGCGATACCATCCCCTTGGGCAGCTTGCGCTACCACGCCACGGCGTCGCCCGCCTACGTCGCCCGGTGGTTTCCGACCGGCGTCACGCCGCAGGCGCTGGCACGCGCCCCCGCGCTGACCTTCAACGAAAAGGACCGCCTGCAGGATCGCTGGGTCACGCGGCAACCCGGCGGCAAACACCGCGCCAGCTTTCCCAGCCACCGCATGGCCTCGTCCAATGCCTTTGTCGAGGCTTGCCTGACTGGCCTCGGCTGGGGCCTGAACCCTGCGCCGCTGGTAAAGAACCATCTCGCCGCCGGCACGCTGGTTGAGCTTGTTGCAAAGACGCCCCTGGACGTGGCCCTGCACTGGCAGTTCACCCGCCTTGCAGCCCCGGCGCTGGCCCCGTTGACCGATGCCATCCGCAAAGCCGCAGCCGCAGTGCTGGTGTCGCCGGGCTGAAGGCCCCGGCCCCAAAAGCCAGGGTC
This sequence comes from Rhodobacterales bacterium, assembly GCA_038211355.1. Classification (GTDB taxonomy): domain Bacteria; phylum Pseudomonadota; class Alphaproteobacteria; order Rhodobacterales; family Rhodobacteraceae; genus Tabrizicola. The sequence goes on from JBBQVR010000145.1 coordinate 3,025, forward strand.
ACTTGCGCCAGGATCACTCCAGCAGCGCCGCCACATCCTCGGGGATATCAAAGTTGTGCGTCACGGTCTGCACATCGTCATCTTCTTCCAGAAGGTCGATCAAACGCACCAGCTTTTGCGCGGTGTCCAGATCAACCTCGGTGCGGGTCTGCGGCTTCCAGACCAGCTTTGATTCCGTTGACTCTCCCAGCGCCTTTTCCAAGGCGTCCGACACTTCGGCCAAAGCCTCGACCTGACAATAGATCCAGTGGCCATCCTCATCGGACTCCACATCTTCCGCCCCGGCCTCAAGCGCCGCCATCATCACATCATCGGCTGACCCAACGCTTGCGGGATAGGTGATCTCACCCATCCGGTCAAAGCTGTGGCTGACCGATCCCGTGGTGCCCAGGTTCCCGCCGGCCTTGGAGAAATACGACCGCACGTTCGACGCCGTCCGGTTCACGTTGTCGGTCATCGCCTCGACGATGATCGCAATGCCGTTCACGCCGTACCCTTCATAGCGGATTTCGGTGTAATCCGCCCCATCGCCCATCTGGGATTTCTTGATGGCCCGGTCGATCACGTCCTTGGGCATCGACACGGCCTTGGCAGCCTTGACCGCCAGCCGCAGACGCGGGTTCATGTCAGGGTCGGGCATCCCCATCTTGGCCGCGACGGTGATCTCCTTCGCCAGCTTTGAAAACATCTTCGAGCGCAGCTTGTCCTGCTTGCCCTTGCGATGCTGGATGTTCGCCCATTTCGAATGGCCTGCCATAAGCCCTGTCTCCGGTCGTTTGTCGGTGCTGGCGTCCTCTACACCAGCGCCCCGCACAACCTCAACCCCGCCTCCATGCCAACGCGTCCGGCACTGGCACCGCCCTACGTGCGTGTGGGGGGCTTAGTAGCTTGTATCAGACGGCGGGGGCGTCACGAACACCCGGTCCACCCCGGCGGGATCGGTGACCGTCACTTCCGCCATTGGCGGCACCGCGCCTTCTGCCCCCAGCGCCTCGGTCAGGCCGGTGAACAGCTGGCGCAGGATGTTGGGGTTCTCCACCACCCGCACGACGTAGCCATAGCCCGGCCCGCACGACTCCAGCCGCCCGACACCACCTTCGTCCGCCCAAGGCGCGCGGCAGACCGTGCCATCGCTCAGCGTCAGCGTCAGCACCTCCGCCGACAACCGCGCGGCCTGCGGCTGGGGGTTGCCAGACACCGTGGCACACCCCGCCAAAGCCATCAGGATCACTAGTTTGCGCATCGGTCAGTCCCTTTCACAGCGGCCAGATCAGCGGGATCAGCAGCGCGCACACCAGCATGGTGATGATGTTCAGCGGCAGACCCACCCTCGTAAAGTCCGAGAATTTGTACCCCCCCGGCCCGTACACCATCATGTTGGTCTGGTAGCCGACCGGTGTCGCAAAGGCGAGCGTGGCCGAAAACATCACCGCCACCACGAAAGGCCGCGGGTCATGGCCCAGCTTTTCTGCCAGCTCAATCGCAATCGGCGTGTAGATCACCGCCACCGCGTTGTTCGACAGAAACTCGGTCATGATCAGGCCAATTGCATAGACCGCCAGGATGATGAGGAACGGCCCCAGCCCTTCCAGCCAGGGGGCCACGCCGCCCACGATCATGTCAACCGCGCCCGATTGCTCCAGCCCCTCGCCCACGGCGAGCATGGCAAAGATCATCGCCAGCAGGCGGCCATCGACAAAGCTGAACGCCTCGTCACTGTCCACGCAATGGGTGATCAGGATCACCGCCACCGCGATCAGCGCAAGGGGCAGGATCGGCGCCACGTCCAGCGCCGACAGCACCACGATCAACGCCAGCGCAGCAATCGCGATCGGAGCCTTCGGCCGCCGGAACGCCGCCACCTTGGGCCGGCTGATGTCCACCAGATCCATATCCGCCGCCAGCCGCTGGATATCCTCGATACTGCCTTCCAGCAGCAGCGTATCGCCCACCCGCACCACCAGATCATCCAGCTGCCGCCCGATGTTCTGGTTGCGCCGGTGCACGGCCAGCACATAGACGCCGTACCGCCGCCGGATGCGCAGCTCACCCAAAGACCGCCCTTCCATCCGGCAGCCGGGGCCGATCAGCACCTCGACCGTCTCGGTCTTGACCGAAGACAGCTTGTCCACCAGATTCAGGTCTGTCCGCCCCTGCAGGCCCAGAAGTTCCGACATCTCCGTGCGCAAGACCACCCTGTCCCCCGCCTCCAATGCCACGGGCTGCAAGTCACGCCGCAGGCTGGCATCGCCGCGCAGGACGTCAATCACCCGCACCCCGTCGCGCTTGAAAAGGTCAACCGACAGCACGGGCTGGCCAATCAGCGGGCTGGCCTCGGGCACGGCCACCTCGGTAAAGAACTTCATCTTCCGCCGGTCGTTCAGCAAGACCCCCATCGACTGGCGCACCGGCAACAGCCGGTTGCCGAACAGCGCCAGGAACGCCCCGCCAACCACCATGACGGCAATTCCCAAGGGGGCGATCTCGAACAGGCTGAAATGCTCCAGCCCCTGCGCCACCGCGACCCCATCGACCAGCAGGTTGGTCGAGGTTCCGAGCAGCGTGATCATGCCCCCCAGCACCGTCATGTAACTCAGCGGGATCAACAGCTTGGACGGCGCCGTCCCGATCTTCATCGCCAGCTGGATCACCACCGGAATCATCACCGCCACCAAAGGCGTGTTGTTCATAAAGGCCGACGCGATACCCACCCCGACAAACAGCACCGCAATCGTGGTCTTGGGCCGGTTGCCCACATGGCGTTCTGCGGCGGCGATCACCATCTCAATGGCCCCGGTCCGCACAAGGCCGCCCATCACCAGAAACATCAGCGCAATCGTCCAGGGCGCAGGGTTCGACAGAACGGACGTGGCCACCCCGATCGGCAGGATACCAAGCATCAGCATCACCGCCGCCCCGCCGATGGCCGTCACCTCAACCGGGGTGCGCTCCATCACGAACAGGACAAACATGATAACAAGGATCGCCAAAGCGACATAGGGCTGCACGTCGACAGGAATCGCCACTCCGAACATTCGCGCCTCCCCCCTTCAAACCAAACTGTCAGGCCGTCTGCGCCTTGGGGCGCGGCTGCACCAATGCCACACCGGCCAGCATGACCACAAGCGCCACCCAGACCAGCGCCGAAAACCGCTCACCCAGCAGCAGCATCGCCCAAAGAATACCCGAGCCGGTTACCAGATAGGCGGTCTGTGACGCAAAGACCGACCCCGCCTTGGACGCAAGCCACACATAGCTGGCATAAACCACCGCATGCACGGCGGATGACGCGACCAGCGCCCACTCCGCCCGCCCCATCGGGAACGGGTCCACCCATTGCCCGGTGCCATAGGCAATCGGGGCCGCCAGCAGCGTGCCGATCACCGACACGCCGAACATCGCCTGCACCGCATCCATGCCGCCCGTGCCGCCCCGCGCCACATAATTCGCCTCGATGGCGTAAAACAGCGGCCCGACCATCGCCACCATCAGCCAGCCAACGCTGACCGCTCCGCCAACCCCGGGTTGCGCGATAAGCCCCACCCCCACCAGCCCCAGGGCCAGCCCCGCCAATCGCCCAGCCGAAAACCGGTCCAACCCCAGGGCCAACGCCATCGGAAAGGCCAGGAACGGCACGGTTGAGATCAGGATCGACATGATCCCCGCCGGCAAATGCACGACCGCAGCGTAGAAGGTCGCGTTCGGGATCAGCGTCCCGATCACCGCCACCACCACATAAAACCTGAACGCGGGGCGGCTGAACACCAGCCCCTTTCCCCGCACCAGCGACACCACCCCAAGGACCAGCGCGCCCACCAGCAACTGCCAGAAGATCAGCCCGAACGGCTGATGCCCGGTTGCCGTCGCCATCTTGCCCAGAGATTGCGTCGATCCCCAACCCACGCCCAGCGTGATCAGGACAGCCACAAGGAACCACCGGCTGCCCGTCCATGCGCCCTCCTCCCCCCGCGTGGGGGAGGGCGAGGGTGGGGGTGCCCCGACAAAAGCCTCGCTCAAGGAACCGCCGCCTCCAGCCGCCCGCCAACCCGGATCATCCGCACCCGTGTCGCCCGCCCCGTGCGGTCATCTGTCTCGACATAAACCCCCGACAGCGTCGCCTCGCCGCCCGCAGGCTCAAACCGCGCCTTCGGCATTCCCGTGATGAACCGGCGCAGCGGCTCCAGCTTTTCCATCCCGATCACAGAATCATAATCGCCGCACATGCCGGCGTCGGTCTGGTAAGCTGTGCCCTTGGTCAGGATCATCGCATCACCCGTCGGCACATGGGTATGCGTCCCCACCACCAACGACGCCATCCCGTCGCACCAATGCCCCACCGCCATCTTTTCAGACGTGGCTTCGGCGTGGATATCGACAATCGCCGCCTGCACGACGCCGCCCAAAGTATGCGCTTTCAGAACCGCTTCCAGCGCAGAAAACGGATCATCAAACGGCCGCTTCATGAACACCTGGCCCAGCGCCTGCGTCACCAGCACGCGGCGGCCTTGCGTCGCCTCAAAGATCCGAAACCCCTTGCCGGGTGCCACCTTCGAGAAATTCAGCGGCCGGATCACCCGCGGCTCTCCCTCGATGAAACTCAGCATGTCCTTCTGGTCAAAGGCATGGTCGCCCAGCGTCAGGCAATCCGCCCCCGCCGCCAGCAGCTCCTTGGCATGGTCCCCGGTCAGCCCCGCGCCCTGACTGGCATTCTCGCCATTCACCACCACGAAATCGAGGCCCCATTGCGCCCGAAGGCCCGGCAGCCTTTCGGTCACCGCCGCCCGGCCAGACCGGCCCATCACATCGCCCAGAAAAAGAAGTCTCATACGCAATGGATTAGGCGCGGGGCTTGGCCCCGGCAAGGGGCTTAAGCAGCTGCAGCCCCAGATTCCCCCCCGAAAGGTTCGGCCTCCCTACATGCCGCCCCCTGCCCAACCCGCCATCCCGTCCCAAAAGCCGCAGCCCCCCATCCACCCCACGTCCCAAAGCCTCTCCCACCTCCGCCTTTCATCTTTGCGCAAATATCCCACGGGAGCGCGGGGGTGTGAAACCCCCGCCACGCCGCCCGCCCCAAGCCCCCCGCCAGAACGTTCCTCCCGAAAAATCGCATTCCCCGTTCCCTGCGCACCGCCCGCGCTCTATCTCTTTCCCATGACACGCCTGCCCCCCGCCCTCTCCGACTGGTTCACCGCCAAAGGCTGGACCCTACAC
>JBBQVR010000146.1:0-8228 GCA_038211355.1 Rhodobacterales bacterium
CCTGCCTCAGGCGCGGTCCAGCTCGAACGTGTCATGCAGCGCCTGCACGGCCAGTTCCATGTACTTGCGGTCAATCAGCACCGAGATCTTGATCTCGGACGTGGCGATGACCTTGATGTTCACATTCTCATCCGCAAGGGCCGAGAACATTCGGGCGGCGACGCCTGCGTGGCTGCGCATGCCGATGCCCACGACCGACACCTTGGCCACGTCAGTATCCGTCACCAGATCGGCATAGACGAATTTTCCGGCGTCGCGGGCGTCTTCGATGGCCTTTTTGGCGCGGGCGACCTGATTGGTCGGGCAGGAAAAGGTCATGTCGGTATAGGCGCGCTTGTCACCGGGCGCGTCGGTTTCAGAGATGTTCTGCACGATCATGTCGACGTTCACGCCGGCATCGGCCAGGGGGCCAAAGATCGCGGCGGCAATGCCGGGGCGGTCCTCGACGCGCAGCAGGGTCATCTTTGCTTCATCCCGGCTGTAGGCGACGCCAGACACAACTTTCGATTCCATGATTTCATCCTCGTCGCAGACCAGGGTTCCAGAGTGTTCGTCAGTATCTTCAAAGGACGACAGCACCCGCAGTCGCACCTTGTAGCGCATCGCCAGTTCTACCGACCGGGTCTGCAGGACCTTGGCGCCAAGCGAGGCCAGTTCCAGCATCTCTTCAAACGCGATGCGGTCCAGCTTGCGGGCCTTTGGGCTGATGCGGGGGTCGGTGGTGTAGACACCATCCACATCGGTATAAATGTCGCAGCGTTCGGCGGCAAAGGCCGCGGCAAAGGCGACGGCGGTGGTGTCCGATCCGCCCCGGCCAAGGGTTGTGATGCGGCCCTCGGGGCTGACGCCCTGAAAGCCCGCAACCACGGCGACCTTGAAGCCTTCGGCAAACTTGGCGTCGATATTGGCCCGGGGGATATCGACAAACCGCGCGGCGGCATGGGCCGAGGTGGTCTGGATCGGCACCTGCCACCCTTGCCAGCTGCGGGCAGGGATATCCATTTCCTGCAAGGTCAGGGCCATCAGGCCAGCGGTGACGTTTTCGCCGCTGGAGACCACGGCATCATATTCGCGGGCGTCATACAGGGGCGAGGTGCTTTCGACCCAGCCCACCAGCTCATTCGTCTTGCCGGACATCGCGCTGACGATGATGATGACATCATAGCCGCGCTCCACCTCACGCTTGACCTTTTCGGCCGCGTTGCGGATGCGCGCAAGGTCGGCCACCGAGGTGCCACCGAATTTCATCACCAGAACCGGCACGGATAGCCCCCTATGACCCGTCTGATCCGGGCCCGTCAAATCCGCCGGTGTCTTATGCGGGCGGCGAGGGCGGCGCAAGCCCCGGCAGCAGCGCCCAGGAACGCGCCGTCACGCGCACGCCCATATCTCGCCACTGCGCGCATGGCGCAGCCGGTTCGGCGAAGCGGGGGTTGCACACCCCCGCGCACCTGAGGAGGAGCGGCACGCGACAACGAGGCAAATGGCTTGCGGCGGCATGCCGCGCACCTTGGTTGGCGGGCAGGTCAGAGGGCGCGCCAGCCGATGTCGCGCCGACAGAACCCGCCAGGCCAGTCGATCGCGTCGACCATGGCATAGGCGGCGTCATGCGCGTCCCGCAAGGTTGCCCCGCGGGCGGTCACGGTCAGAACCCGGCCACCGCTGGCGATGATCTGCGCATCGCGTGCGGCGGTGCCGGCGTGAAAGACCATGTGGCGGCTGTCTTCGGGCAATTCCTCCAGCCCGCGGATCTGGCTGCCCTTGGCATAGGCGCCGGGATAGCCGTTTGTGGCCATCACCACGGTAAGGGCGTGGTCATCGGCCCAGTTAACCTGTGCCTTTGCCAGATCGCCTTCGGCGGTGGCCAGCATCAGGTCCAGTGCCTGCGCCCCAAGGCGCATCATGAGGACCTGCGCCTCGGGGTCACCGAAGCGGGCGTTGTATTCGACCAGCCGGGCGCGGCCGTCCTCAATCATCAGCCCCGCATAAAGGACGCCCTGATAGGGGGTGCCGCGCCGGGCCATCTCGGCGATCGTCGGCAGAACGATCTCATCCATCGCCTGTTGCTGGATTGCCGGGGTCAGCACCGGGGCCGGGGAATAGGCCCCCATGCCGCCGGTGTTCGGGCCGGTGTCGCCGTCACCTGCGCGCTTGTGATCCTGCGCCGTGCCGATGGGCAGGGCGGTGATGCCATCGGTCAGGATGAAAAAGCTGGCCTCTTCGCCGGTCATGAAGTCTTCGATCACGACTTCAGCCCCGGCTTCACCAAACTCGCCGCTGAACATGTCGTCGATGGCGGACAGCGCCTCGGCCTTGGTCATGGCGACGATCACGCCTTTGCCCGCAGCTAGGCCATCAGCCTTGACGACGATGGGCGCGCCCTTCGCGGCGATGTAGTCGCGGGCGGGGCCGGCTTCGGTAAAACGGGCGTAGCCGGCGGTGGGGGCGGCGCAGGCGTCGCAGATTTCCTTGGTGAAGGCTTTCGAGGCCTCAAGCCGGGCAGCAGCGGCCGAAGGCCCGAAGGTCAAGAGCCCGGCCGCGCGGCAGGCGTCGGCAACACCGGCGGCAAGCGGGGCCTCAGGTCCGACGATGACGAAATCAATGGCATTTTCGGCGCAGAACGTCACCACTGCGGCACCATCAAGAATGTCGATATCGGCACATTCGGCCAGCATCGTAATCCCGGCATTGCCGGGGGCAACGATCAGCCGGTCAGTCTTGGGGTTCTGCTTCACCGCCCAAGCCAGGGCATGTTCGCGGCCGCCGGAGCCAAGGATCAGGATATTCATTTGCCGCCCCTGCCATCATGGATCATGGCGCCTCTTACGAACCCTCTGGCCTCAGGGCAAGCCACGCTGGTCAGGTATTGCCGCGCTGCGCCAGGTGACCGTTTGTGCTAGCGCTTCGGTCAGGCCGCCCGAACCACGTCCGACAGGAGTGCATGACCCATGAAAGACCCGGCACTTTGGGCCGCGCTGAAGGATCATCCCTTTCCGCTGATGGGCACGCGCGACGGTCTTTCGGAGCGGGTCCTTGCACTTGGCGGGCTGGGCCCGCGCAGGACCCGGGCGGCCTTGGACGCCTACCGACAGCTGCTTTATCTGGTGGCCATTGCCGGGCCCGAGGTGACGCCGCCGCCGTTGCTTGCCCGGATATGGCGGATCCATGCGCTGGATCATGCCAGTTACTCCGAGGGGCTGGTGCGTGGCGTGATCCGCCACCCGATGCCCGATGCGTTTGCCCCGCCGCTGCCCCTGACCGACCCCGCCCATCGTCGGACCCGCGCGCTTTACCGGGCTGAGTTCGGGCAATCCCCGCCAGCCACCGTTTGGCCAGGACCTATGGCGATGGGGATCGGTCGGGCGCTTGCTTTGGCCGTTCCCGGCTTTGCGTTTCTGGCGATCTGGCTGGCCTTGACCGACCGTTTGGCCGGGGCCGCCGTCGCCGGTGTCGCAAGTATCGCGTTCCTGTTCATTCCCGACAGCGTGGTTCCCTGGACCTTTCGCAAGCGCAACAAGGAGGTTGACCGTGATTTTGGCGCCAATGACCGGGGCGGCGACGGGCCGGACCTTTTTGGTGATGGCAACTGACGGGCAGACGCAAAGCAGCGCCAGCCATTGCGTGACCGACGCAAGCGCGGCAGAAAGGGGCCATGGACCTGATCGACGACAGCCCCACCCCCACCGGCAACCAGCCGGAATACACCGTTTCCGAGCTTTCGGGCGCGGTGAAGCGGGTGATCGAGGGCGAGTTCGGCCTTGTCCGCGTGCGGGGCGAGGTGGGGCGGGTGTCGCGCCCGGCGTCGGGACATCTTTACTTTGACCTCAAGGATGATCGCAGCGTGATTGCGGCGATCAGCTGGAAGGGGCAGGTCGCCAAGATGCAGGTCCGCCCCGAAGAGGGGATGGAAGTGGTCGCCACGGGCCGCATGACCACCTTTCCGGGGCAATCGAAGTATCAGCTGATCGTCGATGACGTGGCCCCGGCGGGCGCGGGTGCCTTGATGGCGATGCTGGAAAAGCGCAAGGCGGCGCTGGGGGCAGAGGGGCTGTTTGACGCCGCGCGAAAGCAGGCGATTCCCTATCTGCCAAAGGTGATCGGGGTCATCACCTCACCCTCGGGGGCGGTGATCCGGGACATCCTGCACCGGCTGCGCGACCGCTTTCCGCGCCATGTGCTGATCTGGCCGGTGGCGGTGCAGGGGCAGGATTGTGCGGCGCAGGTGGCCGCTGCGATCAAGGGGTTCAATGCGATTGCCCCCGGCGGGCCGATCCCGCGGCCTGATGTGCTGATCGTGGCGCGGGGCGGCGGGTCCTTGGAGGACCTCTGGGGTTTCAACGAGGAAATCGTCGTGCGCGCGGCAGCCGCCAGTGTCATCCCGCTGATTTCCGCCGTGGGGCATGAGACGGACACCACACTGATCGACCATGCCGCCGATCTGCGCGCGCCCACCCCTACGGCGGCGGCGGAACTGGCGGTGCCGGTGCGGCTGGACCTGCTGGCCACGCTGGAGGCGCTGGGCGCACGCCTGTTGCGCGGGACGGTGCAGGGGGTGACGCTGCGGGGCCAGCGCCTGCGCGATCTGGGCCGGGCGCTGCCCCGGTTGGAGGCCTTGCTGGCGACGCCCCGGCAACGGCTGGATGCGGGCACATCGCGGCTTGGCGCGGCGCTGGGGCTGGCGGTGGCGCGCAAGCGGGGCGGGTTTGACCGGGTGGCGGGGCGGGTGCAGCCAGCCCTGTTGCGCGGGGCGCTGGCCCGGCAGCGTGACCTGTTGCAGGCCCGGCAGGACCGGCTGACCCGTGCCGTGGCCTTGGCGGCAGAGCGGCGGCGCGAACGGCTTGAGGCGCTGGCCGCCCGGCTGGCCCCGGCGCTGGCGCGCATGCTGGGCGACGCGGCACGGCGGACGGGCGAAGGGCAGGCGCGGCTTTTGGCGTTGGGCACCCGGCTGGACGCGGCCCCGCCACAGCGGCTGGCACGGCTGGCTGACCGGCTTGAGGCGCTGGACCGCACGCGCCAGACGCTGGGCTATGCCCAGACGCTGAAGCGCGGCTATGCGGTGGTGCGCGGCGATGGGGCTGTGGTCACGGGCAAGGCAGCTGCGGAAAAGGCCGCGGTGCTGGAGATCGAATTCCAGGATGGCCGCGTCAGCCTAGGCGGACGCACGGCAAAGCGCGCCAAAGGGGACGGCGGGCCCGACCAGGGCAGTCTTTTCTGACGGGAACCTGCTGGCCAAAATCCCATGGCATGGCGTCAAACACCCAGAAAGCCTTCGCAGGTCACGAAGTCTTTTGAGGGGTATAGCATGATCGGCACGTCCGACCGGTCGCCCTCGAACCAGCCCATAAGCCAGCCACCACGGTCATGGTAGGTCCAGCAATAGGGCGTCGGGTCGCCGATGTAGTCAAAGCAGATCATGTCACCCTCTGGCCGCCAGCTGCCCTCCAGACATTGGTCGGCATCGCGCCAGATGGCGCGGCGGCCGGGCAGGAAGGTCTCCACGCCGTAGATCCCGCCCGAATCATGGGTGTCCATGGTCTTGCCTTCGACCAGCGCCTCAAACGCCTCGGCCGAAAGGGGCTGGTCGTTTGCGGGTGGGTCGGTGACGGGCGCGTCCTGGGCCAGCGCGGCACCGGGCAGCGAGAGGAGTGACAGAAGGAGAAGGTGTTTCATACGCCCACCTCAGGCCCGAAGCAGGCCATCGGTTCGGTCGTGTCTTCGATCACCACCGGGTCAGCCTTGGCCGGGCGTGAGGTGTGGCGGGCGTGCAGGCCGGTGGCGCTGATGGTCATTTCCCAGCAGATCGGGTCAAGCTGATCTTCATAGACAAAGCAGATTGCGGGGCCATCGGCATACCAGTGGCCGGTCTTGCAATCATCGCCCAGCACCGCCCAGCGCACGCGGCGGTCGGGCAGGTACTGCTCAACCCCGTAGACGCTGCCGAATTCGGCCCAGGTCATGGTGCGGCCTTGGGTAAGGGCGTCGAAGGCCTCAGCGGTCAACGGCGGTTCGGCATGGGCGGTGGTTGCGGTCAGGGTCAGGGCAAGCAAAAGCGCGCGCATCAGGCCCCCACGTCCGGACCAGGGCAGGACAGGGGGGTATCGCTGCGTTCAACCTCGGTCAGCTCGGCGCCGGGCAGGTCGCTCTTGGACAGGGCGCGCAGGGTGCTGCCTTCAAGCCAGAAGGTCCAGCAATGCGGGGTGGGATCGTATTCGTAGACAAAGCAGATTGCGTCCCCTTCGGGATACCAGCTGCCGTATTGGCACAGGTTTTCGGCCACGCTCCACCTGACCTGGCGGTTGGCAAGGTATTCCTCGATCCCGAAGATGCCGCCAAACTGGCCGTAGGTGATGGTGTGGCGAGTGACGTGGGCGTCAAACTCATCCGCGGTCAGCGAGGTTTGGGCAACGGCAGGCGAGGCCAGCAAGGCCAGGGCAAAAAGCAATTTCATTCCATCAGGCGCCCACATCGGGGCCCGCGCAAGGCAGCGGGCCACCATCGCGTGAGCTTTCCATGATCTCCCAGCCGCCACCATCGCCCATGTAGCGGCCCCGGATCTGGCCGCCGTCCAGAAAATACAGCCAGCAGGCGGGCGTGGGGTCGTTCTCGTATTCAAAGCAGATCTGGTCACTGGACTGATACCACACGCCATAGATGCACAGATCACCATCAAAGGCCCAGCGGACGCGGCGGCCGTCAAGGTATTCCTCGGTGCCAAAAAGGCCGTTGCCGTAATCATAGGTGATCGTTTCACCGGTGGTGTTTGCCTCAAACTCGGGTCCCGTCAGCGGGGTTTCGGCCTGGGCCGCAGCGGTCAGGGCCGAAAGGATCAAGGCAGGGCTGGCGGCAATAAGGGCGGCGGCAAGGAAGGGTCGCATCAAATGCTCCGGTCAGGACTTGGCGACCATGGTGCCAGAGGCGGGGCGCGTTGACCAGTCAAGGAGCCGTGTCTTGACGCGCTCTGGCAGCCGGGCGCCAGCGGGCAAGGTGTGGCTTGATCGCGCGGCGCCAAAGGCTGGGGACCAGCGCCATGGCGCAGGCGACGGGCAGCGGCCAGGGCAGGCGGGGGGCTTCATCAACGGGCGGCAGACGCAAGGCGGGGAAGGGGCGCGCAGGATTGGCGTGGTGGTCGGAATGGCGTGAGGCGTTCAGCATCATCGCCGATGAAAACCAGTGCGCCGTGTTCCAGCTGTGGCGGGCATCCACAGGCTCCAACCGCCCATCGGCGCGGCGGGCGCGGGTCAGGCCGTAATGCTGGACATAGTCCGACAGCAGGATCTGGCTTTGCGCATGCAGGGCAAGTGCGACCCAGACCATCAGCCCCGGCAGGCCTGCGATCACCACCGCCAGCACCAGCGCGGCAAAGCTGCCGGCCAGATAGATGGCGTAGGGGTGCAGGCCGGGCCACAGGTCCGGCGCTTGGCTCCGCGCCAGGGCGCGGCGGGCGGTCTCAGCCTGCCAACCTTCGACAAAGCTGCCCCGCCATGCGCGCAGGGCAAAGCGGTAAAACCCTTCGCCCGCGCGGGCGGTGTTGGGGTCCAGCGGGCTTGCGACATGGCGGTGATGCACCAGTCGGTGCGCGCTGGCGTGCTGGCCAAAAAGCAGCGAGACATAAACCGCCGCGCCCAGCCGGAACAGCTCACGCCGGGGGCGGTGGATCAGTTCATGTGCGGCAGGGTGGGCGACCTGGCCAAACCAGAACCCGGCGGCAAAGAACAAAAGCACCTTTTCCCCGCCGTCCAGCCCACTGTCGCCCGCGATGGCCCAGACCACCACGGGAAGGGCTGTCAGTTGCCCCAAGGCGACACTGACCAAGAGAAGGTCGGCTGCCGGAAACTCAACCCCGTCAATGGCGCCCGCGGTCATGGGAATCAGCTGGTCCAGCAGGATGGTCAGCACGCCCATGTAAAGAAACGCTGCCCAAAGCCACGCGCCCCCCCACAGCACGCCAAGGCCGATCAGCGGCAAAGGCAGCAAGGCGGCCAGCGCAAAGGCGGCCAGCGGCATCGGGTGTGAGGGGTCGGCGGTTGTCATGCCTTACCTTTAAATTAGGCGCGCCTGCGCCCGCCAGTCTGTAGAATGCCGCAGGGCGGTGCATCGGCAAAACTCGGCGCCTTACTTGGGGCCTTACTCGGGGCCTTACACCGCCGGTGCAAAGCGGTTAGATGGGTTTCGCGGCAACAGGAGGGCTATCCCATGTCCTTTTTCAAGAAGCTGAAGGACAAGCTCTT
>JBBQVR010000147.1:0-8193 GCA_038211355.1 Rhodobacterales bacterium
TAACCAGGCCGAGCCCAATCAAGCATTCCCACACCCCCAACCCCGGAGAGATCCACGCCGCGGGCAAAACGCCACCCGTGAGCAGGATGATGGTGTCGGTGGCCAGGGCCTCGGCGGGACTCAATCCGGGCATGAGTTTGAGCCCGCCGAACCACAGAAAAATGATTCCAAGGCTGAGGCGCAACGCCTGCACGGCATGCTTGGCCATCCAACGGGTCAGGCGGACGTCGAAGGGCTGCAAGGGAGCGGGGACGTTGGACATGTCCTGCCTCTACACTTCGGGAGTGGAAGTCGACCAGCGTCGCCCGCCGGAGCGGTTCGATGCGCCTCGTGAGGTGGCATTCATGCACCGTAGTACCGACAATGGCCGATCGAGCCGTTGCGAAGAGATCCCCACCCGCGTTGCTGTAGTGGGGTTGGCGCATGCCCGTCGGGCACATCACCAATCGGCAGTTCAGGTGCTATATGGACTCTCGTCAGATCGGCCGCGATCAGGCCGGCGACGCTGCGGTGGACCGTTCCTTCGATCATGCCAACGCGGGCGGCGTCATGGCGCCGGTGCACCCCGGAGTCCTTGGCCATGATGATCAAAACGTGGGCATAGTGGGAGAGGAAGGGCCAACCCAACTGCTGGGCTGGCGAAGGAACGGCGACGCAGAGCATGCGAGAATATTAGTTGGAATTTTCGCGAATATTATATTGCGCTTCATTATTCACGATATATATGTCGTATATATTCCAGGAAGGCTCATGAACACTACAACGAACGCTATCCATTCCACCTCAGGTTCCGCAGCGGCTGCGTCGCCCAGTCGCATTCCGATCACCATAGCTGTGGGCGACGGAATCGGCCCTGAGATCGCAGCCGCGACCCGTCTGGTGCTGGCGGCGGCGGCAGCACCGCTCGAATTTCATGAGGTAACCGTCGGCGAACGCGCCTACCTAGGCGGGGTGTCCTCGGGCATCCCTGACGATGCCTGGCAGGCTATCCGCACGACCGGCGTCCTGCTCAAGGGACCAATCACCACCCCGCAGGGCGGAGGCTACAAGTCGGTCAACGTCACCCTCCGCAAGGTCCTCGGACTGTTCGCCAACGTACGTCCCTGTGCCAGCCATGCCTGCGTGCCCCGCAGCCGGCCGGGCATCGATCTGGTGGTAGTGCGCGAGAACGAGGAGGATCTGTACGCCGGCATTGAACACCGTCAGACCCCCGAGACCTACCAGTGCCTTAAGCTGGTGACCCGGTCAGGATGCGAGCGCATCGTGCGCTACGCCTTTGCCTATGCCCTGGCCAACGGCCGCCGGCGGGTCACCTGCATGACCAAAGACAACATCATGAAACTGACCGATGGTCTGTTTCATCGGGTTTTCGACCAAGTCGCGGCTGAGCATCCGGGGATCGTCGCCGACCACCAGATCATCGATATTGGTGCCGCACGGGTCGCTACCAGACCGGAACACTATGACGTGATCGTCACCATGAATCTCTATGGCGACATCCTTTCCGACATCGCTGCCGAGGTCGCCGGTTCAGTCGGCATGGGCGGTTCAGCCAACATCGGTGCACGAGCGGCGATGTTTGAGGCGGTGCATGGCTCGGCTCCTGACTTGGCCGGCAAGGGCGTGGCCAATCCATCGGGCATGTTGCAATCGGCGGTACAGATGCTGGTCCATCTTGGCCTCCCTCATCCTGCGGAGTGCATCCACAATGCCTGGCTGCGCACCTTGGAGGACGGCGTGCTCACCGCCGATCTCACCAGCAGCGGTGCGGTGTCGACCAGCGCTTTCGCCGAGGCGGTGGCGGCCCGGCTTGGCCAACTGCCGCAAACGCGTGCCCCGGTGGCCTATGGCGCCAGTCTGCGCATCGCCTTGCCCGACATCCCACCCCTGCCAGCTGAGGTCCGGGAACAAGTTGGCATCGATATCTTTCTGCACCATGTCGGCCAGCCGCACGATCTCGCCACCAGCTTGCTGGGAGTCGTCGGGGCAGGCTTCGACATGACCATGATCACCAACCGCGGTGTCAAGGTCTGGCCAGACGGCCACCCGGAGACCATCTGCACCGATCATTGGCGCTGCCGTTTCATGAGCACGGGTATGGTGGCGGTCCCCTTCGCCCAGCTGCTCGCCCTCATCGGGCGACTTGATGCCGCTGGCTTTGATGTGATCAAAACCGAGGGCCTGTTTTACTTTGCGGGGAAACCTGGCTATAGCGCCGGCCAGGGTGCGTGATGCGAACCCACGACCATGCTGCACACGGCCGAAACGCTTTTTGCGCTGGGCCTCCTGCATGAGGTGCGGGTGCTCACCTTCCATTGCGGAAGAACAAACTCACGAGAAGGAATTCTGTAATGAATCGAGCTCCAGAATCTGCCGATCGTTCGGCACTTGCATGCTCCGGCACCAACAAGGCAAGGCTGCCGAGCCGGCACACGACGATTGATCCGGAGTGTGCGCCCCATCGCTCGTTCCTGGACGCGATCGGCCTGACGGCGCGCGACATCGCCCAGCCATTCGTCAGCGTGGTGACCACATGAAACGAGGCTGCTCCCTGCTCCCGGCAACCTCGCACTGTCACCCCAGGCGCAGGCGGTGAAGCAGGGCGCGGCGGCAGCGGGCGGCACGCCAAGCGAGTTCACGACCATTACCGTGATCGACGGCTTCCTCATTGGCCATGCCGGCATGAAGTCGTCGCAGGTAAGATGCGAGGTCCTTGCCGACTCGGTCAAGTTCTTGGTGCGTGGCCACGGCCATGACGCACCCGTCGGGCTCGCCGGGTGTGACAAGACCTTGCCGGAGCTGATGATGGCCATACTGCGCTTCAACATTCCATCGGTCTTCTTGTATGGGGATTTGATCCTGCCCGGACGATTCCGCAGCAAGGATAACGCGCAGACAGTTGGGCTTGCAGGAAAAGGTGCTGTCACCCAACCGGGCGCGAAGGCGGAGACGCATGGTTACACCGACAAATGATCAGCACCTCTCTTCATTGGGTTAAACCATGACTGCCGTATTCATCACCTCGACCGGCACCGGTATCGGCAAAACGTTCGTGACGGCCGGACTCGTTCGTTATTTCAGAGGCCATGCCCGAAGTGTGGAAGCCTATAAACCTGTGATCAGCGGTTTCGACCCTATGGCACCCGAGGGAAGCGATACAGCGATTATTCTCTCCGCACTCGGACGCCGGGTGACCGTAGAGGATATCGACCGCATTTCACCGTGGCGCTTTGCGGCACCGCTCTCGCCAAATATGGCAGCCAGTAAGGAAGGACGGAAAATCGATTTCCAAGCGCTTGTGACCTACTCGCGCACGTGTGCTGCCTCCGCCGACATCGCACTGATCGAAGGCGTAGGAGGAATCATGGTGCCGTTAGACGAACGTCATACGGTCCTTGATTGGATGTTGGAAATTCGACTGCCGACCCTTCTCGTCGTCGGTAGCTATCTCGGCACCATAAGCCACACCTTGAGCGCACTGGACGTTCTTGAGCGTAGGGGACTCGAAGTGCGGGCGATTGTGGTCGACGAGACCTTAGATAGCTCGGTGGCGTTGGAAGATACGGTCGCCACCATCAAAAAATTTGCGCGACAGATCGATGTCGTCGCGTTGCCACGCCTGAAAACTACGTCGCAAGACCACCCGGCATTTGCCCATGTAGGACAGAGACTATGACAGGTCGCGAAAGACATCTCGAACAAACGGGCCTGCGGCCGATGCCAGCCTCTGGTCAGCCGGCGACCAGGGTTTGCGGCATCGGTCAAGTGGCCCGATTGGTCATACGCAAGCCTGATGACTGGCACGTTCATCTTCGTGATGGAGCTCTGCTCACCGCAGTTGTCAATCACACCGCGCGTCAGTTCGCGCGCGCGATCGTGATGCCGAACCTTGATCCGCCGGTGACGACCATGGCCGCGGCGGAAGCCTATCGTGAGCGCATCCGGTCGGCTGTCGCGCCAGGTCTCGCCTTCACACCGCTCATGACGGCCTATCTGACCGACGCGATCGATCCGACGGAGATCGAACGCGGTTTCACACGAGGCGTTTTCACCGCGGCCAAGCTCTATCCAGCGCATGCGACCACCAATTCCGCCCACGGAGTGACGGACGTCACGCGGATCTACCCTATCCTTGAACTGATGCAGCGCCTCGGGATGCCGCTGCTGCTGCATGGCGAGGTGACGGATCGGCACGTCGATATTTTTGATCGCGAGGCGGCGTTCATCGACCGTATCCTCACGAAAATCATTGCGGCTTTCCCGGTGCTTAAGGTTGTCCTGGAACATATCACCACTGAAGAGGCAGTGCGCTTCGTGGAAGCCGCCGGGCCCAACCTTGGCGCCACCATCACGCCCCATCACTTGGTGATCAATCGCAACGCGATGTTCGAGGGCGGCATCCGTCCGCATATGTACTGCCTGCCAGTTGCCAAGCGCGAACGGCATCGCTTGGCACTGCGCCAAGCCGCGACTTCGGGAAACTCGAAGTTCTTCCTTGGCACGGACTCGGCTCCGCATGCGGTGGGCGACAAGGAATCCACTTGCGGCTGCGCCGGAATTTTCAACGCGCCTGTGGCGCTCGAAACTTATGCCGCAGTGTTCGAGGAGGAAGGGGCGCTCGACCGACTCGAAGCTTTCGCTGCAGAACATGGTCCGCACTTCTATGGCCTGCCGCTCAACGAGAGCCGCATCGTGATCGAACGGACGGTGTGGCGCGCACCGCAAAGGATCGCCGCTGCCGATACCTGCATCGTGCCATTCCAGGCCGGTGCAGAACTAGCTTGGAGACACAAAGGATCAATCGATGAGGATGGGGCCGAGCGAGTAGAGCATGAGTGATGCGCATCGACTTTATGCCGGACGGCGCGCCGTCCTCGCCACCATGCACCGCAAGGAACAGGCGATCGCTCCCGCGATGCTTTCCTCACTGGGCCTCATCATCGCGCCGACCGCCGGGCTCGACACCGACCAGCTCGGAAATTTCTCTGGTGAAATCCCGCGTTGCGGAACGATGGTTGAGGTGGCTGTGCGCAAGGCCCGACTCGGCATGAGTGCGGCGGGCGTTTCCCTTGGGCTGGCGAGCGAAGGCTCGTTTGGTCCGCATCCCGCCATTCCGTTCTTGCTCGCAGGGATTGAGCTCATGGTCTTCGTCGATGAGGAGCGGGGAATTGTTGTCCACGAAAGCCTCATTGCAGAGTCTACAAATCTCGAACACCTCGCGGTCTTGCCCGGTGACGCGCTTGAGCCCTTCCTCGGGCGGATCGGTTTTCCCGCCCATGGCTTGATCGTGCGGCCGAATGAGGGCGAACCGACGATCGCGCTCGCCAAAGGCATTGTAGAATTGGACCGTCTGAATCGGTCAATTACAAAGGCTGCTGCCGTGTCACCCGATGGCCGGGCACGCTTGGAAACGGATATGCGCGCGCATCTCAATCCAACGCGGATGAAAAGTCTCGCGACGTTAGCAGACCGTCTCGCACGGCGTCTGGCAACTCTTTGCCCTGGCTGTGGCGTACCTGGCTTTGGTCGAACCGGAACGCGCGACGGGTTACTCTGCGAAACCTGTGGCACCCCAACCGAACTGACCGTCGCAGAGGTATTTGGTTGTCAAGCATGCTACTATGTTGAGGAGCGACCGCGGTTCGACGGATTGCAGCGCGCGCCGGCCCAGGACTGTCCAGAGTGCAATCCATGACAATGCACTACCCAGTGCTCGCCCTTCATCCCCTACCCACCCGCCATTCATCGCATGTGGTCTCAACCGCGTGGCTGAACTTGATCAAGGGTTCATGAGATGTGCATCCTGGGGTGGCTAGGGTGCACCTCATGAAGCCGACCCTCCTCAGGTGCCTCGACCCCGGGTTGCGCCGTTGGGCGCTCCGTCTCGTCCCCCTGGTGCTGGCTGCGGCGGTCCTGCCGGCAGTTGAGCCGCCGAAGGTCGTGCTGATCTCGATGGATGGGGCCACGCCGCGCTTGGTGGAGCAGGACCTAGCCGAAGGCTCTCTGCCCATGACCTCGGGCATCGGCCTACTAAAGGCCAAGGTGCTCACTGCGCTGCAGAACCTGACCGTCACCCCGTCGCTCACGGCGGTCGGGTACATCGCCATCGCCACCGGCTCGAACCCGGCCCGCACCAATGTCATCGCCAATTGGTTCCACTTGGTGACCTCCACTTCGCCCTGAATGTGAGCGGGTTCTCGGCGCCCATCGGCGGCTATTTCATTGATGGACCCGCGCACCTGGACCAGGCCGGCGCGGAGCCGGTGTGGAAGCGGCTGCGCGCGCACGGCAAGTGGGTGGTGGCCGCCACCTTTCCTGGAGCCGACGGTATTGACGTGAGGGTGCCCGACACCGCCCCGATCGTCCAGCCGGCCAGCGAGCGGACAGTGGACTACAGCATGCCGTTTGGCGGTTTCTCGGGCCCATCCGGGACCGGCGTCGTGCTCACCGCCGCCGACTTCACCACCGCCAGCGCCACCCCCGCGGCGGCCTTCACCCCCGCGGGGAAGACCTCCTGCAGCCCGATCAAGACGAAGGTCACCAGCTTGGAGACCTTCACGGTCAACACTAAGAGCTTCGCCATCCAGTTTGCCGCCCTCGATACCACCAATGACGAGGTGGTGAACTACAATACCTTGGCCTTCTACGACAGCACCCTCGGCATCCTTGCCGGGCCCTTCGCCTTGCCATCGACCGGGCCGGCTTACGTGAAGAACGACGGCCATTTCCAGCGCTTCTTCTTCGAGGGCATGCCCAACAAGGCCGGGTGCAGCTATTTTGTCAGCACCCTGGCCCCGGACCTGTCCACGGTCCGTCTGGTGCGCTACGCCGGTTACAACATATCACGTAACTCGCCCGCTCCGGCGGTCATCGCCGCAGTGGACGACATCAACAACAACGTCGGCTTCTGGCCTGCCGGTCCCGACGTCAGCCCCGGCACGGTGACGCTGACCCACAACATCGACATGGCCCCGACCATCAATCGCATCCTTGGGGTGGTCCCCGCCCCTACCGTCGAGGGCAGCGTTCTGCCCGGCATCACGCCCCGGGTGCTCCCGACCTTGGTGGCCCAGACCATGCCCAACGGGATCGCCATCGGCGGCGTGACCCAGACCTCGGCGGTGCTGTGGGCCCAAAGCACCGCCACCGGGACGGTGACCTTCCAGGTGGCTACTGATGTAGCGTTCGCCGACGTGGTGAAGAGCGCATCAGACGCGGCGGCCGATGCCACCATCCCGGTGACGGTTGCCGTCCAGGACTTGCTGCCTGGAACGGCCCTTCAGATGCGGGTGCGTAACGCCGCCGGCGCTTCGTTGACCGGACGGTTCCGCACCAATGCGGCCACCGGCAAGGGCGCGCGCCTTGGCTTCGGTGGCGACTGGCGCGACGAACTGGGCTCATTCCCGGCGGTAGCGGCCCTCGCCGCAGCCAACCTGGACGTCTTCATCGCGGACGTTGACACCATCTATGGCGACTATCCCTCGCCAGCGGTGAACAAGCCCGCCGCCGAGACGCAGGCCGAGTACCGCGCCAAGCACGCCGAGGTCTACGGCACCAGCCTGGGCCTGAACACCTAGGCGGCCGCCCGCACGGTGACGCCCTGGCTGGCCTGCATTGACCACCATGAGGTGATCGACGATTTCAGTAGCCTCGCTCTCTACTCCGAACCCGCTCGCCAGCGCGGAGAGATCGGCCATGCCAGGACAGAAATAGCCCGCCCCGATATTTTATTGTGGAGGCGGGATTCTCAGGTGGTGAGGTTACATTCTCTCGGCCCGGGATACGCGGGCCCAGCAACGCACGACGCCGCAGTGGCCGGACAGGCTCCGGCTCCACTGCGGACGTCAGGGTGCATCATCAACGACACGCCCCCTCCCGCTGGCGTGGACCGGCGGGAGGGGGTGGCATCAGCCTTTTCCGCCGGGATTGGTCAGGCGGCCCAGTGGGCGGTCAAGCTTGAGAATAATAAACTCGTTGTCGTCCGGCCGCCCGGGCGAGGTGGCAGTCTGGGGATTGCGGCCCTTGCTGAACGGGAAGTTGTTGTCGTTCAGCACCCCGATGTGGGTGCGGTCGATCACCACCACGTCCTCGATGGTTTCGAATGGGAAGGCGAAGCGCGTTCCCAGGCCGATGTCGCCCGGCCGGGCCGGCAGCGAGATGGTGGCGGGATCCTTGATGTTCAGCAGGTCGACC
>JBBQVR010000148.1:0-8166 GCA_038211355.1 Rhodobacterales bacterium
AGGATTATCATGGAAAGTAAGGCTGGAGAGTTGGCGTTCGGACCTCCGCACCCCGGAGAATACATCAAGGCAGATATTCTTCCTGCGCTGAACATGAACGCGACTCAGTTGGCAGATCATCTGGGCGTGTCGAAGCAGACCGTGTCCAACATCCTGAACGGCAAGCGGCCGATCTCAACCGATATGGCTGTAAGGTTGGGCAAGGCGTTCAAGAACGGCGGTCGGTTCTGGCTGGCGTTGCAGATGCAGCATGACCTCTGGTTCGCCGAGCGCAAGGGCGGCACGCCGGTCAAGCCAATCGACTGGACCGACGACCGCGCTGCGTGAGCGTCTACTTCACCCCATTCGCCCTTCCCACAAAATCCACCAGATGCGGCACATAGTCCTCGGGTCCCGCCCCTCCCTGCGCCATCGCCCCGGCAAAGCTGTTCTTCGCCGCACTCGCCATAGTCGTCGTCACGGTCGCGGCGTTGGCCATCGACTCCACATAGCGCAAGTCCTTGTAGGCGTTGGTCAGGGTAAAGCGGTGCGCCTCTCGGTTGCCTTCCAACGCGTAGCCCATGAAGGTCTGGTAGAACCCGCAGTCCATCCGGCCGCCGCGGATAACGCTGTCAAACGTGGCGACGGGGATGCCGACCTTGGACGCCAGCGCCAGCGCCTCGGCATAGATCGCGGCGTAGCCGAGCGACAGGAAGTTGTTCAAAAGCTTCATCCGGTGGCCGTCACCCACCCCGCCGATGTGGACGATCTTGGCCGCCCAGGTGGCGATGACCGGCTGGATGCGGGTGAAAACCTCATCCGTGGCGCCGACCATACAGTCCAGCGTGCCCTCCCACGCCTCTTTCGGAGTGCGGCTCAAGGGGGCGTCGGCGAAGTGGACGCCGATGGCCGCAAGGTCGGCGGCAAGGCGCTCGGTGACGGTCGGATCAGAGGTGGAGCAGTCGACGATCACGGTGCCGGGCCGCAGATGCGGGGTCATCGTCGCGACGGCCTTTTCAACCTGCGGTGAGCCGGGCAGGGTCAGGAAGATGATGCTGCACTGACGGCCTAGGGTTTCCACGGTGCCCTCAATCGCGCCCCGGGACAAAAGGTCATCAACGGCGGTGCGGTTGCGGTGGGCGGTGACGGTCAGCGGATAGCCCTTGGTCACGATGTTCTTGGCCATGCCGTGGCCCATCAGACCGGTGCCGACAAAGCCGATTTGTTCTGTGGTCATGGGGTGTCCCTTCCTGTTGCGCGGCGACAGTGCGGCAGGGACGCTGGGTTGACAATGCGGCTTCCTGCGGGCGCAGTGGGGTAAATCACAAGGGAGGCAAAGATGTTCCGTGCGCTGGTGCTGGAGAAGGAAGGCGATGTGGCTGTGCCTCATCTGCGGGAACTGGACGAAAGCGCGCTGCCTGCAGGCGATGTGACCGTGGCGGTGGAGTATTCGACGCTGAACTACAAGGACGGGTTGGCGTTGTCGCCGAATGGCGGGGGGATCGTGCGGGCATGGCCCCATGTGGCCGGGGTCGACTTTGCGGGCACGGTCGAGGCGTCTTCGGACAATCGCTACAAGCCTGGCGACAAGGTGGTGCTGACCGGCTGGCGCGTGGGTGAGGTGCATTGGGGCGGCTATGCCCAGAAGGCGCGGGTCAAGGCGGACTGGCTGGTGCCGCTGCCCGAGGGTCTGACGACGCGGGCGGCGATGGCGGTGGGAACGGCGGGGTTCACGGCGATGCTGGCGGTGCTGGCATTAGAGGATCACGGGCTTGCGCCTGACCGCGGTGAGGTGCTGGTCACTGGCGCTGCGGGGGGCGTGGGGTCGGTCGCGGTCGCGATCCTGGCGGCGCGCGGGTATCAGGTGGCAGCCGTGACGGGACGCCCCGAAACGGAAGCCTATCTGCGCGACCTTGGCGCCGCGCGGATCGTACCGCGCGCAGACCTGGCCGAAACCGTGAAGCGCCCGCTTGAGGCCGAGACCTGGGCTGCCTGCGTCGATGCTGTCGGGGGCGCGATGCTGGCGCGGGTTCTGGGGCAGATGAAATACGGCGGGTCGGTCGCGGCGGTGGGGCTGGCCGGGGGGGCGGGGTTGCCTGCAAGTGTGATCCCGTTCCTTTTGCGGGGGGTGAACTTGCTGGGGATCGACTCGGTCTCGGTGCCTTATGCGGCGCGCGTGCGGGCCTGGGGGCGGGTGGTCAGTGACCTGCCGATGGCCAAACTCGAGGCGATGGTCAAACCTGCGGTTCTGGGGGATCTGCCCGGCCTTGGGGCCGCGATCCTGAAGGGCGAGGTGCAAGGCCGCGTCGTGGTAGATGTGAACGGCTAGGCGTTTTGCGCCGCCCCAGTTTCCCCGTGCGGGGGGCTTCGGGCCGCAAGGAATGGGGAAGGTGCTGTTGACACCCCCGGTTCGGGCTGTATAAACGCGCCAAGTCCCGGAAGCGATTCCGGGGCTTTTCATTGGTGTTGGTGGCTTCCGCAAGGAATGACCTGTCGGGCTTTCGGGCCAAAGGACAACGCCCTTCGTAACGCATGAAGGAGATCAGCGGTGACCAAACGCACCTCTGCCAAGTACAAGATTGACCGCCGGATGGGCGAAAACATCTGGGGCCGTCCGAAGTCCCCGGTGAACAAGCGTGAATATGGCCCCGGCCAGCACGGCCAGCGCCGCAAGAACAAGCTGTCGGACTTCGGCACCCAGCTGCGCGCCAAGCAAAAGCTGAAGGGCCATTACGGCGACCTGACCGAAAAGCAGTTCCGCAAGATCTTTGCCGAAGCTGAGCGGGTGAAGGGTGACACCGGCGAAATGCTGATCGGTCTTCTGGAGCGTCGCCTCGATGCGGTCTGCTACCGTGCCAAGCTGGTCCCGACGATCTTCGCCGCGCGTCAGTTCGTCAACCACGGCCACGTCCTGGTGAACGGCAAGCGCGTCAACATCGCGTCCTACCGCGTGTCGGAAGGCGATGTCATCTCGGTCCGTGAGAAGTCGCGCCAGATGGGCCTGATCCTGGAAGCCATCCAGCTGACCGAGCGTGACGTGCCGGATTACATCGAAGTTGACCACAACAAGATGACCGCAAAATTCGTGCGCACCCCCGGTCTGGGCGACGTGCCCTTTGCGGTGAAGATGGAACCGAACCTGGTTGTCGAATTCTACGCCAAGAACTGATCCCGTTCGTCGTGGATCTGGAAAGGGCCTGCCATCTGGCGGGCCCTTTGCTTTTGCAGCCCCCGCAACTGGCCAGCCACGGGCGCTGCGCGCTGCGCCTTTGCCATCCTGCCTGCCAGCAGGCTTGCAAGGCCCGCCCGTTTTGCCTTCACTTTTCCGGCCCGTTTCCGTATTCCGCAAGGGCATGACGCCGCATGGGAAAGTGCTTTGTTTGGCAGTTTGGCTTTGACGCCGGCGCGGACAAGCAAAGCCGGATGGGCAAGGTTGAGTTCGGCGGGCTGAAGATGAAGCAGATTGCCTCCATCGTGGCGATTGCAGGGATCCACCTTTTCAAGCGGTTCATGGAGATCAGCGATCTTGATACTGCGACCAACTTTGGCCAAAACCGAGATGTCCTGATTGGTGGTCGTTCATGTGACCTTCGTGATCTTTGGTGTGTTTATGGCGCAGATGGATTACCTGCAGGCCAAGTCCTACAAATAAGGGGGAAACCCGATGACAAACTTAGTGCATGCGCGCATCGACGGTGCGTTGGTGATGATTGGTTTCGGGTCGATCGGTCGGGGCGTGCTGCCCCTGATCGAACGGCACATCGGGTTTGACCGGGCGCGCTTTACGGTGATCGAGCCTTCGGATGATTTTGCCTATATCCTGCGGGATCACGGCATCCGCCACCTTCAGGTTGCGCTGACGCCTGACAACTTTGCCGATGTGTTGCGCGGGCTGTTCCCCGAAGGCCGGGGGATGATCGTCAACCTGTCGGTCGATGTGGATTCCATCGAACTGATGAAGCTCGCACAAGAGATGGGGGTTCAGTACCTTGATACGGTGGTTGAACCCTGGCCGGGGTTCTACTTCGGATCGACCCTGCCGAACGCCGAGCGGACGAATTACCCCTTGCGCGAAAAGGTTCGGGCGCTGGGAAAATCCTATATCGGGGGGCCAACCGCTGTGTCGTGCTGCGGCGCCAATCCGGGGATGGTCAGCTGGCTTTTGAAAGAGGCGCTGCTGCGGCTGGCGGCGGATACGGGCGTGGTCGCAAACCCGGTTTCGCAAGGGGACTGGGCGGCGCTGATGCAAACCCTTGGCGTGAAGGGCATCCACATCGCCGAGAGGGATACCCAAGTGTCGGCACGGCCAAAGCCGGTTGGGGTGTTCGTCAACACATGGTCGGTGGATGGTCTGCTGTCCGAAGGCTATCAGCCGGCCGAACTGGGCTGGGGCACGCATGAAAAGAAGCTGCCGCCGAACGGGCATACCTTTGACCACGGGCCAGGCTACGCGATCTGGATCGACCGGCCCGGCGCGGATACGCGGGTGCGGTCCTGGTGCCCGGGCGCAGGTCCGCAGTTCGGTTATGTCATCACCCATAACGAGGCGCTGTCGATCCCGGACTATTACACTGTCTGGGACGGGGACCGCGCCGCCTATCGCCCGACCTGCCACTACGCCTATCACCCCAGCAACGACGCGATCCTGTCGATGCATGAGATGAACGGCGCAGGCGCACGCCAGCCCGACCAGCATATCCTGACGGTGGATGAAATCGTGGCTGGGGGTGATGACCTGGGGGTGTTTCTTTACGGCCACGCCAAGGGCGCGATGTGGTATGGCTCGCGGCTGACCTGTGATGAGGCGCGGGGCCTTGCACCCTACCAGAACGCAACGGGGATGCAGGTGACCAGCGCCGTGCTGGCCGCGATGGTCTGGGCGGCAGAGAACCCGCAGATGGGCTTCGTTGAGGCCGATGAGATGGACCACATCCGCTGCCTTGAGGTCCAGCGCCCCTATCTGGGCCGGGTGGAGTGTCACTACACCGACTGGACACCCCTGCAGAACCGGATCAACCGCTTTGCCGAGGACCGCGACGAGGCCGACCCCTGGCAGTTCACCAATTTCCTGGCGGTGTGACCGGGGCCAATTGACCGGAGCGCGCCAGGGCGCGCACGCCTTTTGTCTCGCCTCTGGCGCGCAAGCGCGCCAACCGGCTCAAAAATGGCCCGGCGCACGACCGCTGTGCTTTGCGACCTTTGGTCTGGGTGGAAGGCTCTGGCCTTGGGCGCGCGGGAAAGCTAAGAACCGAGTACGTTTCGGGGGCCAAGATGAGCGACCAGATCAAGCCGCAGCCCGGCATTCTTGACATTGCCCTTTACGAGGGGGGCAAGGCGCATGTGGCGGGGGTGGCCAATGTGGTCAAGCTTTCGTCGAACGAGAACCCTTTCGGGCCGTCAGGCCGCGCCAAGGAAGCGTTTGGCCGCACTGTTCACAGCCTGCACCGCTATCCCGTAACCGACCACGCCGCCTTGCGCACAGCTATCGCCGATGTGCATGGTCTGGATGCCGCCCGCATCATCTGCGGCGCGGGGTCGGATGAGATCATCACCTTCCTGTGTCAGGCCTATGCCGGGCCCAAGGATGAGGTGGTGTTCACCGAACACGGTTTCCTCATGTACCGCATCTCTTCGATGGCGGTCGGCGCGACCCCGGTCGAAGTGCCGGAACGTGAGCGGACGGCAGATGTCGATGCGATCCTTGCTGCCTGCAACAGGCGCACAAAGCTGGTGTTTCTAGCCAACCCCAACAACCCGACCGGCACCATGGTGTCAGCAGCCGAGGTCGCCCGTCTGGCGGAAGGCCTGCCGCCGCAGGCCATTCTGGTGCTGGACGGGGCCTATGCCGAATATGTCGAGGGCTATGACGGCGGGGCCAGCCTTGTCGATGCGCGCGACAATGTGGTCATGACGCGCACCTTCTCCAAGATCTACGGGCTTGGTGGTCTGCGGATCGGGTGGGGCTATGGGCCAAAGCACATCATTGATGTCCTGAACCGGATTCGGGGGCCGTTCAACCTGTCGACCACCCAGCTGGATGTGGCCGAAGCCGCGGTGCGTGATCAGGATCACCTAGCGCGCTGCCGGACGGAAAACGCGCGGATGCGCAGCTGGCTGGCAGGCGCGTTGGCTGAATTGGGCGTGCCGTCCGACACCTCGATGGCCAATTTCATTCTGGCCCAGTTCGCCAGCCGGGAAGAGGCCGAGGCCTGTGACACGTTCCTTCAGGCGCAGGGCCTGCTCGTGCGGCGGGTCGCGGGCTACAAGCTGCCCCATTGCCTGCGGATCACTATTGGCGACGAATCCTCGTGCCGGCAGGTCGCGCATGCGGTGGCGCAGTTCAAGGGTGTGAAATGATCTACCAGCGCGTCGCCTTGATCGGGTTGGGGCTGATCGCCTCATCCATGGCGCACGCGATGCGGGCGAATGGGCTGGCGGGTGAGATCGTGGGCTATGCCAAGTCGCCCGAAACGCGGGCAGTGGCGTTGGACCTGTTCTGCGACCGGGTTTGTGACACGGCTGCTGAGGCGGTGCAGGGCGCAGACCTTGTGGTGCTGGCCGTGCCGATCGGCGCCATGGCCGCACTGGCCGCCGAGATCGGACCGCACCTGAAGCCGGGGGCGACGGTGACGGATGTGGGGTCGGTCAAGCAGGCGGTGGTTGATACGGTCGGACCGCATATGCCGGTCGGTGTGCATTTCATCCCCGGCCACCCGATGGCGGGGACCGAATATTCTGGCCCCCGCTCGGGCTTCGCGACGCTTTACCAGAACCGCTGGTGGCTTCTGACCCCGCCCGAGGGCTGTGACCCGGAGGCGCTGGCGCGGCTGCGGCAGTTGATCGAGGGGATGGGCGCCAAGGTTGATACGATGGATGTGGCGCACCATGATCTGGTGGTGGCCGTGGTCAGCCATGTGCCCCATGCGATTGCCTACACGATGGTGGGGGTGGCCGATCACATGCGCCGCGTCTCGCAGTCTGAGGTCATCAAGTATTCCGCCGCCGGTTTCCGCGACTTTACCCGGATTGCCGCCAGCGACCCCACGATGTGGCGCGATGTGTTCCTGACCAACAAGGACGCCGTTCTGGATATCCTTGGCCGATTTGCCGAAGAGCTGTTCACCCTGCAGCGCGCGATCCGCATGGGCGACGGCGACCATCTGCACGCCTATTTCACCCGCACCCGCGAGATCCGGCGCGGGATCATCGAGGCCGGGCAGGACACTGCCGCGCCGGACTTTGGCCGTGCGGCCCCAGCCCCCAAGGGCGGCTGACCGGTGCGGCTGGCGCTTGCTGCGGTGATCTTCTGCCTTGCCGGTATGGCAGTGGCGCAGACGATTGAGACATCCCCCCGCCCGCTGGAAAACCCCCGGCTTTTGACGGCTGTGCCCCCATTGCCGCAAGCCGTGGCCGAGGCCAGCGCCGTGACAGACGCTGATCCGCTTGGCCGGTCAATCCGGCCGCTGCCCCGGCCGGCAGCGCTGGCCGAACGGCTTGCCGCGCTGAAGGCGGCCTCAAACGCGCCGGGGCTGGACCTGTCGACCGGTCAGGCGACCGATCAGGCGACGGATCAGGCGGGGTCTGAGGTTGACCTTGCCGCCGCAGCCCCGCCCACCCGCAAGGAACGCCGCCGCAAAGCACGAGAGGCCGCGTCGATGGACGGGGCGGTCTGCGGTGTGCCCGGCATCAAGGGTGAGGTGATCGCCCCGATCCAGTCAAAGGTCGGCGGCTGCGGCGTGCCTGAGGCGGTGCGTGTCACCTCGGTCGCAGGGGTGCGGCTTAGCCAGGCGGCGACGGTGGATTGCAGCGTGGCGACCGCGTTGAACACCTGGGTATCCGATGTGGCCCAGCCCGCCTTTGACGGCAGGCTGGGCGAGCTGCAGATCGCCGCGCATTACATCTGCCGCAGCCGCAACAACGTGAAGGGCGCAAAGGTCAGTGAGCATGGCAAGGGCCGGGCGATCGACATCTCGGCCTTCGTGCTGACGGATGGCAAGGTCCTGACCGTGGCCAAGGACTATAACCGCACGCTGCGCCGGATCTACAAGGCCGCCTGCGGGATCTTCAGGACGACGCTTGGCCCGGGGTCAGACGGGTATCACGAGGATCACTTCCACTTTGACACCTCGGCCCGGTCCGGCGGGGCCTACTGCCGATAGGCGCTGGGCGTTAGGCGTTAGCCGCTGG
>JBBQVR010000149.1:0-7942 GCA_038211355.1 Rhodobacterales bacterium
GCCGCAGGTGCCCGCGCGCGGCTGGACGGCGGGACATAGGCCGGCGCGTGCGCTGATTTACAGGACAGGTCGGCTTCGATAGCAGTGGCAGGCTGCACCGGTTCTGTGAAAGGCCCCGTGGTGACCCAGCCCCGCGTCATCGAAGCCGACAAAGCCGGTGTGCCCAACGCCGATATCGGTGCCTTCTATGCCACGCAATGGGCGCGGCCCATCGCGCTGTCGCGCCCGGATTTCTGCGACTGGCAGATGAACGCCGCCCCCGGGGCCCGGGGCGCAACCGGTCCGTCCTGGCGCTGATGGGGAACAGGATCGTCGCGGTGATGGGTGTCACCCCGGCCCCCTTCACCCAGCTACGCCAGACCTGTCCGGGGGCTGAGCTGACAACCTGGGTTGTCGCCCCCGAGGCACGCGGCAAGGGCGTTGGGAAGGCCATGCTGGACCATCTGCAAAGCCGCTATGCCGTCCTGACCGGCGCAGGCATCACGGCGGCTGCGCTGCCGCTGTACTTGGGTGCGGGGTTCACCCACCTTGCCCATCTTCCGCGCTTTTTCCATGTTGCCGACTTTGACAAGGCACAGACCTTTGCCACCATTTCAGACGCCGCCCGGCACCTGAATGCGCGGCGTCAAGCGCAGGCGCGCGCGCAAGCCTGGCAGGCCCAACCCGTTCCTGCATCCGACCTGGCACCTGCCGCCGTCAGCCTGTCGCGTTTTGGCCATTTCCGGCGCGATGCTGCGCGTCTGGTCTGGCGCCACGACCATCATCCCGCCTTCCTTTATGAGGGTTGCGCCGTTCAAGACCCGGCGCATGGCGGTGCAGGCACGGGGGTCGTGCTGCGCGAGGACCTTGTCCTTGAAACGCCTATCCTGCATGTGATCGACGTTTTCGGCAGCCCCCGCCACCTGCCTGCAACACTCGCCTTCGTTGAAGATGAGACCCGCCGCCGGGGTGCCGCCTTTGTCGATAACAGCCTGACCGCTGGCCCCCTGATCGCGCATCTGCGCGCGCGGGGCTGGTCATCGGACATCGACGACCCGCTGATCGAGATGCCGTCGCTGTTCTACCCGGTTGAGCTTCGGCGCCCGCCGACTACCTCGCTGGTGCTGTGGGGCCGGGATATGCCACATCAGCTTTATGACTTTGGCCGCCTGCACATCACCCGGGCTGACATGGACCTCGACCGCCCGACGCTGGCTTGGTATGACCAGCACCCGACCTGACCTGAACAAAAGGCGCGCGGCGTGGCCATGACCCCCGTCCAATCCCATGTGGCACTGACGACGGTGATGTATCACTACGTCCGGCCGATGGCTGGCAGCGCGTTCCCCCGGCTTGCCGCACTGGACCTGGCCGCCTTCCTTGGCCAGCTTGACCATCTGCGGGCGCAGTATGACGTGATCTCACCCCAAACCTTTCTGCAGGCGCTGCAACGGGATGCGGTGCTGCCGCCCCGCGCCTGTCTTTTGACCTTTGATGACGGTTATGCCGATCACAACCGCCACGTCTTTCCCCACCCGATGCCGCAGACCCTTGCGGATGAGGTTGACGCCCTTTTGCGCAGCGAAGGGATGATTGACCCCGCACCGTTGCGCGCGGCGCATTTCACGCCGAACCGGTTTGATGGTCCTGAGATCGCCTATGTCAAACGCCTGTTGCAACACGCCCTGCCAGCCGATGTGCGCACACGCCTTGCCGCACAGCTTTTTGCCCGGCATGTGACGGCCGACCTGACAGGCCTTGCCGAGGATCTGTATCTGACCACCGCGCAGGCGCGCGAGATGCTGGGTGCGGGCATGGGTTTTGGCGGGCATGGTGACCGCCACCTTTGGCACGGTCTGGCCAGCCCGCAGGATCTGGCCGCTGAGGTGGCAGGGTCGGTGGCGGCCCTCACGGCGATTGGCGCCCCGGTGGAGGGCGCGTGCTACTGCTATCCCGACGGCAGCCAGACCGGGGCAGTGCGCGCCAGCGTCGCCGCCGCAGGCTTTGGCGCAGGCTTTACCGTGGTGCCAGACCTTTGGTCGCCGGGGGCGGACCGGTTCCAGATCGCGCAAATTGACACCAATGACCTGCCACATCGCCCGATGCCGAATGACCCTTGGGCAGCGCAGGCCGCAGGGGGCCGGATGACATCCGGCGCGGGTGCTTAGATGTGGGCCTATCTTCTGGCACGACGCGGGTTGCAGCCGGTCATGCGCGCCGTGTTGCGCCGCCGTCTGCGGCAGGGAAAGGAAGACCCCGCGCGCATGGGCGAAAAGCTGGGCCAGGCAACGCAAGCCCGCCCCGCAGGCCCGCTGATCTGGATTCACGCTGTCGGTCTGGGCGAGGTGCTGGCCCTCCGCCCGCTGATCGACGCGCTTCAGCACCAGAGGCCGGGGGTCAATGTGCTTTTGACCTCAACCGCGCGATCCTCGGCGCAGGTCATCGGCGCGAACCTGCCGCCAGGTGCCGTGCATCAGATGCTGCCGCTGGACGGGCCAGACTTCATGCGGGCCTTTCTTGACCATTGGCAGCCGGACCTTTCGATCTGGTCAGAACAGGACCTGTGGCCCGGCGCGGTCCATGATGCCGCCGCACGCGGCATTCCGTTGGCCTATGTGAACGCGCGGATGAACGCGGCCTCCTATGCAAAGCGCGCGCGGGTCGCCGGGATTTACCGCGCCACGCTGGCCCGCTTTTCCCGCGTGCTGGCCCAGGATGCCGAAAGCGCAGATCACTTGGGCCGCCTTGGCGCGTCCGAGGTCCGGCTGATGCGGTCGCTGAAACCGGCAGCGCAGCCCCTGCATGCGGATGCGGGGGAACTTGCTGTGCTGCGGGGGCAGCTTGAAGGGCGGCGGGTCTGGGTCGCGGCCTCAACCCACGCGGCGGATGAGGCGGTGGTGATCACCGCCCATGCCCGCCTTCATGCGCAAGACCAGGGCTGGCTGCTGATCCTTACCCCCCGATTGCCCGCCCGCGCCGCCGAGGTTGGAGTCGCCCTGACAGCGGCAGGTCTTGGCTTTGCCCAGCGCAGCCTCGGCCAAGCCCCGCATGCGCAGACCGCGGTCCTGCTGGCCGATACCTTTGGTGAGCTTGGCCTGTGGTAGCGCCTTGGCCAATGCGCCTTTGTGGGGGGGGCCTGTGGGGGGCTTGGCGGCCATAACCCGTGGGAGGCGGTCTGCCTTGGCCTTCCGGTCCTGTCGGGCCCTGATACGGCGAACTTCCGTGCCGACTATGCCGAGCTTGCCGCCCTGGGACTTGCGCAGGTCCTGCCAGAGACCAATTCCGCAGAGGCGCTGGCAGAGGCGGTTTTGCGCAGCACTGACCGGGGCCAGGTTGACGCCGCCCGCGCGCTGATTGACACCGCAAGGACAGAGGTTGCGCTTTTGGCGCGTGACCTTTTGTCCCTGATGAAAGTGCTGCCGTGATCCTGCGCCTTTTCCTAGCCGTTTATCGTCTGACCTGGGCTGTGCTGTTGCCGGTTGTGCTGGTCTATCTTTGGCGCCGGGGCCGCAAGGACCCCGACTATCGGTCGCATCTGGCTGAGCGTTTCGGGTTTTATGGCCGCACCCTGCCGCAAGGGGTGATCTGGCTGCATGTGGTCAGCCTTGGCGAAACCCGGTCAGCCGTTGGGCTGATCCGAGCCATGCTTGCGCGCGGTGACCGGATCATCCTGACGCATTTCACCCCGGCCGGTCGGCGCGAATCTGCGCGGCTTTTCGGGGCCGAGATTGCCTCGGGTGCCGTGACGGTCGTTTGGGTGCCCTTCGACATGGCCTGGTGTCACCGCCGCTTTCTGGCCGCCTGCCGCCCCCGCATCGGCCTGACGCTTGAAGTTGAGATCTGGCCCGCCATGATCTTTGCCGCCCGCGCCGCCGGGGTGCCGCTTTATCTGTGCAACGGGCAATATGCGACCCCCCCCCTGGCGCGCGACAGCCGGGGCCTGCGCCTGCGCCAAAGGGTGATGCGCGGGCTTGCCGGGGCTTTGGTCAAGTCACGTCTGCAAGCAGAGCGCTTTGAAGCCATCGGGCTGGAAAACGTGACCGTCACGGGTGAGTTGCGGTTCGATCAGCCGGTCCCCGAAGGCCAGCTGACCGCTGCAGACACCTTGCGTGCAACCCTCCCCCCGGGGCGTGAGGTCATCACCATCGCCAGCGGCGTGCAGGGTGAAGAGGCGCTGTTCGCGTCCGTCATCCAGCAATCAAAAGCCCGGTCCCACCCGCCGCCGCTTTTCATATACGTCCCCCGCGCGCCGGAACGCTTTGACGCCGTGGCGGATATGCTACGGAGCGCCGGCCTTGTGGTGGCGCGGCGCAGTCAGGCGCTTGGCCCTGACCTGACACCCCTGGCTGCGCTTGGCAGTGTTGACGTGCTTTTGGGCGACAGTCTGGGTGAGATGTTCTTCTACCTTGCCCTTTGCAACCGCGCGGTCGTTGGTGGCGGCTTTACCCCACGCGGGGCGCACAACATCATCGAGCCCTTGATGCTGGGTAAACCCGTCCTGACCGGCCCCTACGTCTGGACCATCGAATACCCCTTTGCCGAGGCAGAGGCCCTTGGCATCGCCCGCAGCCTGCCCGATGCCGAGGCTTTGATGGCCGCGCTGTCCAAGGCAGAACCGGACAAGTCCGCGCCGATCGCGGTGTTTCTGGCAGAACACAGCGGCGCAAGTCGCAGAACCCTTGCCGGCATCGACAGCATTCTTGCCAAGACCAGCAGCGGTTGAACCCGGCAAGGCGCCCGGCTAGCTTGCCACCCATCGGCGATAGGTGCAGCAGTGCGACCTTGCCACGCTTTCAGAGGTCTCAATGCGCGTTTGTGTGTTTTTCATTGTAGATGGCCGCAAGCTTGAAGCGCAGGCCTGCCTTCTGTTGCCCACGCTGCGCCGCCATCTGGGGGCGGATGTTTCGGTCATCGCTTATCGGCGGATGGATTCGGTCCCGCTGCTGCCGATCACTGAACACGTCTTGGCGGCCTGCAATGTAGACCAGCGCATGATCCCTGGAACGGGACCCGATGACCCCAGCCCCTGGACCCAGCCCTATCCGATCGGCAACAAGATCCTAGCGGCAAGCACCCCGCGTGACTGCGACATTTCGGTCTTCGTCGATACTGACATGGTCTTTTCTGCCCCTGTCGATTTCGCCGCATTGTTGGCCGATGCACAGATTGGGGCGGTCATCTCGGACTATACGACGGAGTCGAATACCATCGAAGGGTGGACGGCGCTTTACGGGCACTTCAATCTGCCCTTGCCAGCAGAACGGGTGCGCCTGCCGCGCGGCCGCCGGGTCACGGGCCTGCCCTATTTCAATGGCGGGCTTATCGTGTTTCAAGAACTGTTCGGCGCAGAAAAGCGGGCGTTTGGGGCAGAATGGATGCAAGATGCCATCCGGTTTGATCATGAGATCAAAATTCCTTACAACCGCGCGAACATTGACCAGTTGACCCTGTCTTTGACTGCAACACGGCTTGGCGAAAAGATCCGCCTCTTGCCGAATGCGTTCAACTTCAACCTTCCCGCATATGGCGAATTGCCAGACGCACCAAAGGCGCTGATCCATTATCACCGGTTTGGTATCTTGTGGTCTTTTCCCGCATTGGGCCGCCCCGTGCTGGACGCGGTTCGCGACCTGATGGGCGAGGCGGGGCTGACGGCGGTGCTGGACAGCTTTGGCGACAAGCTGGCCATCACACGGCTGCGCAAGCTCCTTTAGGTCCGACCGGCAAACTGCCCTGCCCTGAGCATCTGCCGGTCGGTTTCCTGTGTAAGCGCGTCAGCGCGCAAAGCGCTTGTATTTGACGCGCTTCGGCTCCAGCGCGTCTGGACCAAGGCGGCGGACCTTGTCTTCTTCATAGGCCTGGAAGTTGCCTTCGAACCATTCCACATGCGCGTCGCCTTCGAAGGCGAGGATGTGGGTGCAGAGGCGGTCAAGGAAGAAGCGGTCGTGGCTGATGATGATGGCGCAGCCGGCGAAGTCTTCGATGGCGGCTTCCAAAGCCTGCAGGGTTTCCACGTCAAGGTCGTTCGTCGGCTCATCGAGGAGGAGGACGTTGCCGCCTGATTTCAGAAGCTTGGCCATATGAACGCGGTTACGCTCACCGCCCGACAAAAGGCCGACCTTCTTTTGCTGGTCTGTTCCCTTGAAGTTGAAGGCCCCGGTGTACACGCGGGAGTTCATCTGCATGTCGCCCAGGTGGATCACCTCGGCCCCGCCCGAGATTTCTTCCCAGACGTTTTTCGCCGGGTCCAGCGCATCACGCGACTGGTCGACGAAAGCCAGCTTCACGGTTTCGCCCAGCTTGATCGTGCCTTCGTCGGGGGCTTCCTGGCCGATGATCATGCGGAAGAGGGTGGACTTGCCCGCACCATTCGGGCCGATGACGCCGACGATGGCGCCCGGCGGGACGGTGAACGAGAGGTTCTCGATCAACAGCTTGTCGCCCATATGCTTTTTCAGACCCTCAACCTCGATCACCTTGTTGCCAAGGCGTTCGCCGTTCGGGATGATGATCTGCGCGCTTGACGAGCGTTCCATGACGGTCTGGCCCGCCATTTCGTTATAGCGCGACAGGCGGGCTTTGCCTTTGGACTGGCGGGCCTTGGCACCGGAACGGATCCACTCCAGTTCCTTTTCCAGCGCCTTCTGCTTGGACTTGTCCTCACGCGATTCCTGCGCCATGCGCTTGGCCTTCTGGTCGAGCCAGGCAGAGTAGTTGCCCTCGTAGGGGATGCCCCGGCCACGGTCGAGTTCCAGGATCCACGAGGTGATGTCGTCGAGGAAATAGCGGTCGTGGGTGACGATCAGGATGGTGCCCCGGTATGCCATCAGGTGCTTTTGCAGCCAGGCGATGGATTCGGCGTCAAGGTGGTTGGTCGGTTCGTCCAAAAGCAGCATGTCGGGCGCTTCAAGCAGCAGCTTGCACAAGGCCACCCGGCGGCGTTCGCCCCCCGAAAGGGAGTCGACGTCGGCTTCATCGGGCGGGCAGCGCAGCGCGTCCATCGCGACACCGACCGAGGCCTCAAGCTCCCACAGGTTGCCGGCATCGATCTGGTCTTGCAGGGCGGCCATCTCGTCCGCCGTCTCATCCGAGTAGTTCATGGCGAGCTCGTTGTAACGCTCCAGGATCGCGGTTTCCTTGGCGACGCCCAGCATGACATTTTCCTTGGCCGTCAGTTTGGGGTCAAGGTAGGGTTCCTGCGCCAGGTAGCCGACCTTGGCCCCCTTTGCGGCCCAGGCTTCGCCTTTGAAGTCGGTGTCCATGCCGGCCATGATCTTCAGCAGCGTCGATTTACCCGAGCCGTTGACGCCGACAACGCCGATCTTCACGCCGGGCAGGAAGTTGAGGTGGATGTTCTCGAAGCACTTCTTGCCGCCGGGGTAGGTCTTGGAGACGCCCTCCATGTGGTAGACGTATTGGTAGCTGGCCATGGGACGACTCCGGGTACGAGGGTTGGCGCGTATGTAGCGACTGTTCCGGGGAAGGGCAACGGGAGCGGTCAGCCAAGCGCTGCGTCATAAGCGGAGCGAAGGCGGTGGCCACGGGCGGGGTTCACGGCCTCGACCCAGGCGATCTGGCCCTGGAGGCGGGCGAGGAAGGCGGGGTCGGCGCGGCGGGGGTCGTCGGGGCGGGCGAGGTAGTGAAGCGTGGCCTTCAGACGGTCATAGTCTTCGCGGGGAATGTTGACGTGGGCATTCACGGTCAGGCCGGTGACGGTTTGGCGTTGGGCATTTGTCGCGGCGCGGGTCTTCGCCGGGTTCAGGCGGAAGCCTTCGGCATGGGCGATCTCGGGCACGGCGCGGGTCAGGATCGGGGCGATGTGCGCGTCGCCGGAGAAGGTGAGGTCGTCAGCGTAGCGGGTGTAGCGCGCGTCGATCCGACGGGCGAGGGCGGCGAGGCGCTGGTCCAGCCGGAAGGCCGCAAGGTTGGCCAATGTGGGTGAGGTCGGGGCACCCTGTGGCAA
>JBBQVR010000150.1:0-7823 GCA_038211355.1 Rhodobacterales bacterium
ATCGGGCCGTCGGGCTGCGGCAAGTCCACCTTTCTGCGCTGTCTGAACCGGATGAACGACACCATCGCCTCATGCAAGGTGACGGGCAAGATCACGCTTGAGGGTGAGGATATCTATGACCGCCGGGTCGACCCCGTGCAGCTGCGCGCCAAGGTCGGCATGGTGTTTCAAAAGCCGAACCCCTTCCCGAAGTCGATTTATGACAACGTGGCTTACGGGCCGAAAATCCACGGCATGACCCGCAACAAGGCGGAACTGGATGAGGTCGTCGAGGCCTCCTTGCGCAAGGCAGCGCTGTGGGGTGAGGTGAAGGACCGGCTTGCCGCCTCGGGCACCGGGCTGTCGGGCGGCCAGCAGCAGCGCCTGTGCATCGCGCGGGCGATTGCCACCTCGCCTGAAGTGCTGCTGATGGATGAGCCGTGCAGCGCGCTTGACCCCATCGCCACGGCGCAGGTTGAAGAGCTGATTGACGAGCTTCGCGCGACGTTTTCGGTGGTGATCGTCACCCATTCGATGCAGCAGGCGGCGCGGGTCAGCCAGAAGACGGCGTTTTTCCACCTGGGCAGCCTGGTGGAATACGGCGAGACGGCGGAAATCTTCACCAACCCGAAAGACCCAAGGACCGAAGCCTATATCACCGGCCGGATCGGGTAAGCGTCATGTCGGACAGCGACAGCCACATCGTATCCTCCTTTGACCGCGATCTTGAGGCGCTGCAGGCGCACCTTTTGCGCATGGGCAGCCTGGTCGAAACGGCCCTTGTGACCGCCGCCCAGGCGCTTGAGGCGCATGACCTTCCCACCGCAGATCTGGTCATTGCCGGCGACAAGGCCGTGGACGCGCTGGAAGAGTTCATTCAGACCGAAGCCGCCAGCCTGATCGCCCGCCGCGCCCCCACCGCCAGCGACCTGCGGCTGGTGCTTGCGGTGATGCGCGCCGCCCATAGCCTGGAGCGTGTGGGCGACTATGCCAAGAACGTGGCCAAGCGGACGCGGGTGCTTGGCCGGTCAGCGCCGCTGGACGGTCATGCCGGCACCATTCGGCGCATGTCGGTGATGGTGGCCAAGATGCTTGAGGATGCGCAGCTTGCCCTGGTGCGCAAGGACGCCACGCTTGCCGCTGCCGTCCGCGCCCGCGACGTTGAGATTGACCAGATGTACAACACCCTCTTCCGGTCGTTGTTCACCTACATGATGGAAAGTGCAGGCAGCATCGGGCCGTCGATGCACCTGCATTTCATCGCCAAGAACATCGAACGCGCCGGGGACCACGCCACCACCATCGCCGAGCAGGCCATCTACCTTGCCACCGGCGCGCGCCCCAGCGAAGAGCGGATCAAGGGCGACAGCACCCCCGCCACCCCCTATCCCGCCTGAGGCTGAACTGGCGACAGGTGCTGCCCAGCCCTGCCCTGGCCTTTGACGCCAGTGTGACGGTGTTTTCGACCGCGCTTGACCGGGAAGATGGCTTCGGCCAGACACTGTGACGCATAGCGCTTGGGGGACAGTGTGGAAAGACGGCGCTTGCTGGCCCTTGCGGGGGCGTTCTCACTGGCACCAGCCGCATTTGCCGCGGCTGAGGTGGCGGGCGGCGATGCAGCCCTTCAGACGGCCCAAGACCACTTCGCCGGCAAGACGGTGCGCGTTCTGATCCCTTCGGCGGCTGGGTCGGGCACGGATCGCAGTTCGCGGCAGTTCCTAGATGCGCTGGGTCGGTTTCTGCCTGACACCCGGCTGCGGGTGGAAAATCTTGAACGTGCCGGTGGCCAGATCGGCGCTTCGGAACTTTGGCGCGCTTCGGCTGACGGTCTGGTCGTCGGTTTCCCAAGGAGCAACCTGTTTTACGCCCAGCTGATGGAGCGGGCGACGCTGGATTTCACCTTTACCGACTTCACCTTCTTTGGATCCATCAACCGCGGGCACCGGGTGCTGATCCTTGGCACGGAAAGCCCCATCGACAGTATCGAGCAGATACTTTCGGGCGAAAAGACCGTTCTGGCATCGGCCGATGCGGTCAACTCAAGTCACTATTATGAAGCCCTCTTGATGAACGCGCTGACCGGTTCGCGGATCGTGCCGGTGCCGGGCTTTGCAGGTGGCGCGCGCAACATGGCCGTGATCAGCGGCGAGGTGGATTGCCAGATCGGGTCAATCGAGGCGGTTCAGCCCATCATCGATGCCGGCGCCGGTCGGATCGTCTTTCGCCTGACCTCCGACCCGCTTCCCGGCGGCATGGTGGATGTGCCACTGCTGGCAGATTACCTGCGGGATCCAGCGCAGAAATGGGCGGTAGGGATCATCGACGCTGCGGCCCGGCTTGGCCGCCCGTTTGCCGGCCCGCCAGACATGGAGCCGATAGCGAAAGCCCACTGGAAAACGCTGTTCGATGCCGTCGTGGCGGATACTGCTTTCCGCGATGCCTCGCTGGCCGAGGATGGGCTTGTGATCGAGCCCTCCCCGGCGGATGAGATTGAGATCCTGCTTGCCGACCTTGTATCCCGGGGGGACGAGCTGAGGGCCAACATTGACGGTCTCTTGGCCTGTGGTCAGTTGCTGGCGTCCGACTCAGACAGCCAGTGTACGTGACCGGCCGGTGACAGGCCGATGATGCTTTCCATGCCCGACACCCTTGCCGCCGTGACCGAGCTTGGCCCGGTTCTTGTCGCGGGGATGATCTTCGGTCTGGCTGCAGGCCTCACACCGGGTATCAGCGGGCGGATCGGGCTGTTGATCGCCCTGCCGGTTGCCCTGTGGTTTGATCCCGTGGGTGCAGCGGTGTTTCTGATTGCGATGCATGCGGTGGTGCATACGTCGTCATCGGTGCCGGCAGTGCTGCTTGGTCTTCCGACATCAAGCTCTGAGGCGGCGACGGTCGTGGACGGCTGGCCGATGATGCAGGCGGGCCGGGGCGGCGAAGCGGTCGGTGCGATCCTTGCCGCGTCGGTGGTAGGGGGCGTTCTGGGGGCCTTGGCGCTGTTGATGCTGGCCCCGCTGGGGGGGGCGATTGCGCGGCAGTTCACCTCGGCGGAGGTGGCTGCATTGTCGGCGACGGGGCTGCTGGCAATCGCCGCCCTTTCGGGCAGAAGCCTTGCGTTGGGCCTTGTGGTCGCAGCGCTGGGGGTTCTCGCGGCGACGGTGGGGGTGGATGCAAACACGGCGGCGCAAAGGTTTACCTTCGGGCGGCTAGAGCTTTGGGATGGCCTGAACATCGGCGCGATCGTCGCGGGACTGTTCGTCATCCCCGGCTTGTTGCGCGACCAACGCGAGGGGGGTGTGAAGGGCCAGGCCCCGTTACCAGCACGCCCGCTGCCGAAGGTGCGATACGGCGATGTCTGGGCCGGCTGTCGGCAGACGATGCAGCACCGATGGCTTGTCCTGCGGTCCTCGGTCCTGGGCGTGGTCATTGGCTTCATTCCGGGGTTGGGGGCCAGCGTTGCCGTCTGGCTGGCCTATGGGCATGCCAGCAGCTCCACCCATCCAGAGGTGCCCTTTGGCAAAGGGGCAATCGAGGGTGTGATCGCCCCCGAAGCGGCCAACAATTCAAAGGAGGGCGGGGCGATGCTGCCGACCCTGCTTTTTGCGGTTCCCGGCACGACGAGCATGGGCATCCTGCTGGGCGCGTTTTCCCTGCTTGGGATTGAGGTGGGGCCGGGCATGGCGGCCCATGATACCTCGATCATCCAACTGGCGGGATGGGTGATCCTTGTCGCCAATCTTCTGGCCTTTCCGATCTGTCTGGCAGCGGCCCCGCTTCTGACCCGCCTTGCCACGCTGCACCGCGCCATGGTGGTGCCCTTTGCGCTTGTGGCATCGACGGTGGCGGCGCTGGCGATTTCGCCCAGCGCCGAGACGCTGGCACAGATCGTTTTCTTCGGGGCCTTGGGCACGGTGCTGGCGCATCTGAACTGGCCAAGGGCACCCTTCGTCCTTGGCTTCGTCATCG
This sequence comes from Rhodobacterales bacterium, assembly GCA_038211355.1. Lineage (GTDB taxonomy): Bacteria > Pseudomonadota > Alphaproteobacteria > Rhodobacterales > Rhodobacteraceae > Tabrizicola. Next base: position 3,943 of record JBBQVR010000150.1, read on the forward strand.
GGCCAATCCTTGAAGGCGCGTTGACCCGCACGATGCTGACAGTCGGGACCGATGCCTTCCAGCGCCCGATGGTTCTTGTGATCATCGGGGTGACTGTGGCCACGGTCATCTTCTGGCGGCGGGGCGGGATGCGGCGCAAGGGGGCAGCCTTGCCAGAGGCAGTCGAAGGGGCCGAGCCGTCGTCGAACATGGCCTTCTCAATCTTGCTGATGGCGCTTTTCGCCGTGGTGATTGCCTCGGCCTGGTCCCTGCCGGGGCAGGCGTCGGTCTTGCCGATTCTGGCGGGCACATGCGGGGTGGCGGCGTCAGTGGCGGCACTTATGGTCCGGCGGCCGCCGCGTGACCTTGCCAATCTGGTCACGCCGTCGGTGCTGGCGCTGTTTCTGGGCCTGCTTTTGGCGATCTGGCTGGTGGGGCCGCTGGTCGCCGCGGCCGGCTTTGCCGTGGCCTATTACGCGCGATTTACCGGGTTGCCCCGTCGCTGGCTGGTGCCGGTGGCCCTTGGCTTTGCCGTCGTTGCCTGGGTCCTTGCCGGTGAGGCGATCGGCCTTGTCCGGCCCCTGACAGCCCTTAGCGACCTTGTCCCGATTTGGCCGTCAGGAACCTGAACAGCCTTTGTCTGATCGTTGGGGTCCGGCGCTGCGCAGGCAGCACGGGGCGCGCCACAGCAGGCACCAAAGGAGGCGCCACTGGGGGCAACACTGCAGGGCGCGGAAGGTCATGGCTTTTGGGATAGGGCAGATTCAGGCTGACGGGTTTTCCGTCCGGTAGCGCTGTGGCCAGCCCGACAAACGCCTCCAGCAGGCGGTCACGGACGATCTGACGCCGGTCCTGTCTTGGATCATCCTAGTCGATGCCGGGAAAGGTCGGGTTCGAGTTGATCTCAAACACGATGATCCGGCCGTCCACCAGCGTGTAATCAATCCGCCCGAAATCGGCACCGGCCAGATCCATGATCTCTTTGAGGGCGTCGTTATGGGGGTTGGACTGGATATACTCCATCTCTTCGGCGACATGCGCGTCGGTCAGCCGTTTTGAGTTGCTCTTGACCACCCAGTTCTCTGAAATCTGCAGATGCTGCGGCAGGATCCGGTCGCCAATTCGGAACGCGCCATACTTGCGGAAAAGACCGTCCTTGTCGGCGAGGTTGCAAAACTCCACCACCAGCCGACCGCGCAAGGGAATACCCCGCGCCCGCAGACCATTGACCGCAAGGTCAAGTGCGGCGCGGTCGGGCAGAAGATCGGTCTCGGGCCCCTGCGCGTCAGCCTCGCGGCGCAGGAATACGGGATAGGTCAAATCGGGAAGCGGCAGTTCCAACCGGGCAGAGCGGAAAGGATTTTTCCCCATGTGCCACAGCTGTGTCAGCAGTTCATGGCGCTGAAGAAACCGCGCCGGGTGGTTGAGGATGCGGGCTTCGGGATGGGCGCTGCGCATCTGTTCTGCCGCAGTTGCCGCGATTTCAAGTTCGTATTGAGAGAGGCGATCAAAATCGGTGAAGATCAGATTGGCGGGTGGAATCAGCAACCTGGCAAACATGTCTTCATAGGTCATGACGGTCAGGATGCCCCGCGTATCGGGGGGCACTGCGGCGAGGAACTTGTCGATTGTGTACCTGTGCCGGGCGCGGCAAACATACAGGATCATCCGTTGTGATCCTTTCGGGCCAGTACAAGCACCCCATCGGACACCCGCGCCATCGGGTCAGATTGGGAGGTGAAGTCAGTTCCCCGGCGAAGGTCCTGCATCGCATCCACCGTCAGTCCCGCAGCCCTTAGCCACAAAAGCAGGGCGTCGCGGTCGGCAAAGGGGCTGGACCTCTGCGCACGGCCAAGGGCGTAGGCGTCCAGCAGCCCGGCAAAGGCTGCCTCGTCATCGGGCAGCGGTACCTGTCGCGAGCCAAGCTGCGTCAGAAGGTGGCCCCGAAAGGCGGCCGGGTCGGTTGCAGGCGCGCGGTGGCCAAGCGACGTGGTCATGACCAGCCGACCCGAGGGACGCAGGCTGCGGTTGATAAAGGCGGCGGCTTGGCCCAGCTGATCCCCCGACAGGAATGACAGGACAGAATGCGCCACAATCAGGTCAACCGGTGGGCCAACCGGGTCACCCGTGATCGAGGCGCGCCGCGTGGACAGCCTGCCCGCAGCGCGGCCCCCAAGCAGCTGCATGCATTGGTGTAGCGGCGTTTCGCAAAGATCGACCACGGTCACCTCGACAGGTTGGCCCATGGCAGCATCAATGACACATTCCGCAAGGCCGGCATCAGCGCTGCCCGCAAGCAGGACGGACACGCCGGGGTGCAGAAGCGGGGCAAGGACCGCCAGCAACTGGTCGCGGTCGGCATCCACCCCGCGCGGCGGGTCGGTCAGGCGCAGGTAAGGCCAGACCGCATGATAGCCCCGGCAGGTCTGGCAATGCACAGCCGACAAGGCGTAAGCCAGCCGTGCAGCGTCTTCGGACCGGGTGACCGTTTCATGTGCTGCGGGCATGGCTACCTTGATGATCTGAACGTCTTTCAGGGCCGCACTCTTTACGTGCCCAAATCAACGATGCTGTTTTTTGGTGTAGCCCGCCCACCTGAGCATATTCCAGTGTCATCTTGAAATGCGCATGGCCTTGGCCTTGTCATTGATCGTTGCAAGGCGTCGCGGGCGGGCCCTGACGCCGAAGTTTCGCACCACCGCACCCTAATGCGATTAAGGAAGACTATCCCGCCAGGCACCCGGCAGCCATTTTCCCGCAGCGTGCTGTTGCTCTTGCGGGAAAACGCCTTTGCGATGGTGTAACCTTACTACCCCATACGCTCTGAGGCGTAGGAACCGGGTGAAGCGGGAAACACCACGGTCTTGTGCGCATTGATGAAGACCCGGCCGTTCACATGCGCATGGATTGCGCGGGCCAGCACCTGGGCTTCGACATCACGACCAAGGCTGACGTAGTCTTCGTTCGACTGCGCATGGGTGACGCGGATGATGTCCTGTTCGATGATCGGGCCTTCATCAAGGTCTGAGGTGACATAGTGCGAAGTGGCACCGATCAGCTTCACGCCTTTTTCAAAGGCTTGCCGATAGGGATTTGCCCCCTTGAAGCTGGGCAGAAACGAATGGTGGATATTGATGATGCGGCCTGAGAATTTCTCGCACATCACATCAGAAAGAACCTGCATGTAACGCGCAAGAACGATCAGTTCCGCGCCGCTTTCTTCGACGATCCGCATCTGCTCGGCCTCGGCTTGGGCCTTGTTCTGGGCCGTGACCTTGATGCAGTGAAAGGGAATGTCCTGACCAGCCACGACCTTCTGGTAATCCATGTGGTTCGAGATGACGGCCACAATCTGAACCGGCAAGGCGCCGATGCGCGATCGATACAAAAGGTCGTTCAGACAATGGCCAAACCGGCTGACCATCACGACGACCTTGCGCTTTACCGCTTCGTCAAAGAACGAATACTCCATATCGAACCGCCGGGCGATCGGGGCAAAGCCATCGCGCAGCGCGGCAAGGCTCTTGCCCTCTTCCGACGCAAAGCTGGTGCGCATGAAAAAGCTGCCCGTGGCGACATCATCGAACTGGGATGAGTCAGTGATGTTGCCCCCTTGTTCGGCCAGATAGCCAGAGATGGCCGCAACGATCCCACGGGTGGAGGGGCATTGAACGCGCAGCGCAAAGCGTGAAGAGGCAGAAAGCATGGTCAATCCTGTCGTTCAGGCCGCAGCACCAAGTTGGCAGCGGCGCAGGGAGCTTCGTCAAAGGCGACGCCGCCAAGGCATGGGACCATTCGCTGCGGTGTCAAGCCGCCGTGAACAGGCTTGCCGGGATCTGATCCTATTGATCTTGAGTCTGCTGCGTATTTCAGCCGTTGCACTCAGACGGACGGACGGATGG
>JBBQVR010000151.1:0-7695 GCA_038211355.1 Rhodobacterales bacterium
GCGGCGCTGGGGGCGCTGGTCTTTGGCGAAGCGGTCGATGCCTTCGTGCTGCTGGGCGGCGCGTTGATCGTGGGGGCGGTCAGCCTGAACACCTGGGCCGAGGCGCGGCGCGGGCGCATTCCGCCGCAGCCGGTGCCCTGATCTGGTCACTTGGGGGGTGTTGCGCCGCCGGCCGGGCCTGCGCGCGCATCGGTCAGGGGCTGTGAAGGGTCTTTCCCTAGGTTCCGCCATCAAGGCGATCCTGCGGAGGTATTCATGCCCGACGAAACGACGATCCTGTCGCTGCCCCTGATCCTGCCGGCGCAGGCTCAGAAACACGTCACCCATAACGAGGCGATCACGCAGCTGGACCTGATCGTCCAGCTGACAGTCCTGAACCGCACGCTGACCACGGCTCCGGCTGTGCCAGCCATCGGGGATCGCCATATCGTGGCGGCGGGGGCGACGGGCCTCTGGGCGGGCAAGTCTGGGCGCATTGCGCTGTTCGATGAGACCGGGTGGCAGTTCACCCAAGCCCTGCCCGGCTGGCGCGCGCATGTGCTGAGCGAGGGGATGACGGCAGTTTTCGACGGGCTGATCTGGGAGACGCTGGCGGATGGCCCGCTGACGGTGACGCAGCTGGGCGTGTCGGCCACGGCGGATACGGTGAACCGGCTGGTGGTTGCGGCCCCTGCGACGCTGTTGAACCACGCGGGTTCTGGCCATCAGCTGAAGCTGAACAAGGCGACTGTGGGCGATACGGCGAGCCTCTTGTTCCAGACCGGCTTTTCCGGCCGGGCAGAGATGGGGATCGCAGGAACCGACAACTTTTCGGTGAAGGTCAGCGCCGATGGCACGACCTTCTTCACGGCGCTGGAGACGGCGGCTGCGTCGGGCGAAGTGACCTTGCCCCAGCCGGTGCGTCTGGGCGGGCAGGTGGCCGATCCGGTCAGCCCGCCGAACGGAACGCTTTGGCTGAACACCACCAGCGGTGAGGTGAAGGTGCGCAGCGCGGGTGCCACTGTGCCGGTCGGGGGCGGTGGCGGTGGCCTGACGGACGGTGACAAGGGTGACATCACCGTGTCGGGCAGCGGCGCGGTCTGGACGATTGATGCGGGCGTGGTCACACTGGGCAAGCTGGCCAGCATCGCAACCGACACTTTCCTTGGCCGCGACACCGCAGGAACCGGCAGCCCCGAGGTGATGACCCCGGCGCAGGCGCGCACGATCCTGAACGTGGCCAACGGCGCGACTGCCAATGCCACCGATGCGGCGCTGCGCGACCGGGCCACCCATACCGGCACGCAAACCGCCGCGACGATCAGCGACTTTGCCACCGCCGTGGCGGCGACCGCCGCTGTCACTGCCAACACCGCCAAGGTGACCAACGCCACTCATACCGGCGATGTGACCGGGGCCACGGCGCTGACCATTGCCAACGATGCGGTCAGCAATGCCAAGCTGGCCAACATGGCCAACGCCACCTTGAAGGGACGCGCCACCGCAGGGGCCGGCGACCCGGAGGATCTGACGGCTGCGCAGGCAACGGCGCTTTTGGACAGCTTTACCAGTGGGGCGAAGGGGTTGGCCCCGGCCTCGGGCGGGGGGACGGCGAATTTTCTGCGGGCTGATGGCGCCTGGGCGGCCCCGGCGGGTGGTGGGGGTGGTGGCACCCCCGGCGGCGCCACGGGCGAGATTCAGTGGAACAACGCGGGTGCCTTTGCCGGTGCGGCGGATGTCGAGATCGAAGGCGGTCAGCTGCGCCTGCCAGCGATTGCGACGCCTGCGACCCCGGCGGCAGGTGGCCTCAAGCTGTTCGGGCGCAGCTTGGCCGGGCGGGTGTTGCCGGCATGCGTGGGGCCAAGCGGGCTGGACACATCCTTGCAGCCGTTTTTCGGGCGCAACAAGGTTGGCCTGTTCCTGCCGCATGGCAACAACGCGGGCTTTACCAACTTTGGCTGCACCACCGCAGCGACCGGCACGGCGACCGGGGCAAACGTCGCCACGACCAACCTGCATACCTACATGAAGCGGCACGAGTGGCTGGTGACCACGGCGGCGACCACCGCTGTTGTCGGGGTGCGCACGACCACGCAACAAAATACGCTTGGCGGGCCATCCGCAGGCCTGGGGGGCTTTACGCTGGTCTGGCGCTGGGCCCCGGCGACAGGGGTTGCCAATGCCAGCCACCGGGCCTTTGCGGGGATGCGCAACTCAACCGCGGTGCCGACGGATGTGAACCCGTCCAGCCTGACCGGCATCTGTGGCATGGGATATGATGCCGCCGACACCAACATCCAGTTCATGCACAATGACGGGTCGGGGACCGCGACCAAGATCGACCTTGGCGCGGCCTTTCCGAAGCCGAACGCGGACCGGACGGCGGTTTATGAGGTGGCGATGTTCAGCCCGCCGGGCACAACGCAGGTGCTGGGCTATGAGGTAACCAATCTGGTTTCCGGCGCGGTGATAACGGGGACGGTGACCACCGATCTGCCGACGACGACGACGCTGCTTGCCCCCTATTCCTATGTGTCGGTCGGGGGGGTGTCATCGGTCGTGGGCATCATGGTCAACAGCCTGTATCTGGAAAGCGACTACTAAGCCCGCATCAGGCAGAGGCGAACCCCGCCTCTGCCTTTCGCCTGTGCAGATGGTATGTGCCATTTGACAGCCATGATCACCCTGCATAGACAGCCCGACGGTGGCTTTGGGGTGACATGATGCGTATTGCGATGATCGGGACGGGGTATGTGGGGCTGGTGTCGGGCACCTGCTTTTCCGATTTCGGGCATGATGTGATCTGCGTTGACAAGGATGCCGCCAAGATCGCCCGGCTTCAGGCGGGCGAAGTGCCGATCTTCGAGCCGGGCCTTGCCGCCCTTTTGGCCAAGAACACCGCGGCGGGACGGCTAAGCTTTACCACTGATCTTGCGCAGGCGGTTGATCAGGCCGAAGCGGTGTTCATCGCCGTTGGCACCCCCACAAGGCGGGGGGATGGCCATGCCGATCTGACCTATGTGATGGCCGCGGCAGAAGAGGTCGGCCGCGCGCTGACAGGCTACGCGGTCGTGGTCACCAAATCCACCGTTCCCGTCGGCACCAACCGCAAGGTGGCCGAAGCGATCCGCGCCGCCAACCCCAACGCAAAGTTCGACATCGCCTCAAACCCGGAATTCCTGCGCGAAGGGGCGGCGATCGACGATTTCATGCACCCCGACCGGGTGGTGGTGGGGGTTGAATCCGGCAAGGCCCAAAAGGTCATGGCCGAGGTTTACCGCCCGCTGTCCTTGCGCGAATTTCCGATGGTCTACACGGACCTGGAAAGCGCCGAGATGATCAAATACGCCGCCAACGCCTTTCTGGCGACCAAGATCACCTTCATCAACGAAATCGCCGCCTTGTGTGAGCGCGTCGGCGCGGATGTGAAGGCCGTGGCCAAGGGCATCGGGATGGATGGCCGGATCGGTGACAAGTTCCTCCATGCGGGTCCGGGCTATGGCGGCAGCTGCTTTCCAAAGGATACCAAGGCCTTGGCCCGGATCGGGCAGGAACATGCCGCACCGATGCAGATCGTAGAGGCGGTGATCAAGGTCAATGAAGAGGTCAAGCGCCGGATGATCGACAAGATCGTCGATCTTTGCGACGGATCGGTGCGTGACAAGACCATCGCGATCCTTGGGGTCACCTTCAAGCCCAACACCGATGACATGCGCGATGCTCCATCCCTGACCATCATCCCCGCGCTGGTTGGTGCCGGCGCGCGGGTGCGGGTGACCGATCCCCAGGGCAAGCATGAGGGCGAGGCCCTGCTGCCCGGCGTGAAATGGGTAGAGAACCCCTATCAGGCTGCCGCTGGGGCTGACCTGCTGGTCATGCTGACCGAATGGAATGAGTTTCGCGGTCTGGACCTGGCCAAGCTGGCGCGGAAGATGACGACTGCGCAGCTGGCCGACCTGCGCAATGTCTATGACCGGGATGAGGCGCTGGCCGCAGGCTTTCTGCGCTATGTCGGCGTCGGGCGCTGAGGGGCTTTGCCACCGCCGCATGGTCGGGTGGGCGCAACATTCGCTCAGGTTTGCTGAAAATCCCCGACAAGCGCCCAGAATGCGCCTGAAACACAGCAGGCCACGTTAACCTGCGTCCCTAATGCTTGCCCTCGGGTAAGTGGGTGAGTGGGGCATGGGGTGCATACCTTTCAGGTGATGGAGACGTTCACGGCTGCGCCGTCGAACCTTATCTCTGGTATCAGCGATCTGGAACTTGTGATGCACGCCGGCGAGCTTCGGCTGTACACGGCCACGCGCGCAGGCGGCGGGGTGGTGGCCTTTGACATCGACGCAGGCATGACCGTGGTCGATCAGGAACTGACGGCGCCGGGATCGACCCTGCCGGCGGCGGCGCGGCTGGAGGTGATGTCGGTCAACGGGGCGGCGCATCTGGTGGTGACGGGCGGCAACACCGGCGGGGTGCAGGCCCATGCGCTGGGCGCAGACGGCGCGCTGACCGGGATGCTGCAACTGCCCGGCAGCCTGACCGGCGCGCTGTCGGCGCAGTCCGTGGTGCAGTCGGGCGGGCAGACCTATTTCTACGCCGCGCGCATGGGGGAAAGCGCCATCCACGCCTATGTGGTGGGCGCCAACGGTGCCATGACGCTGGTTGGCACGCGGGTGATCGACACACCCAGGTCGGGGGTCGACATCCCGTCGCTGACCACGGTGCGGGTGGGGGGCGTGGATTACCTGGTCAGCCTGTCACTGAACAGCGATGCGGTTAGTGCTTTCCCGATCGGCCCCGGCGGCGTGCTGGGCACGCCAAAGGTGATGGGCATGAGCCAGGGCCTTGGCATCGCCAACCCCTCGGCGGTTGAGGTGGTGGTGGCGGGGGGGTGACCTATCTGGTGGTCGCCTCATCTGGGTCTTCGTCGCTCAGCGTGATTGAGGTGGCACCCGGCGGGGTGATGCGCGTGGCCGACCATGTGATCGACACATTGGATACCCGGTTTCAAAACACGCAAGCCCTGACAAGTGTCACGATCGACGACCGGGTGTTCATCATCACCGGGGGCCGTGACGGGGGCCTGGCGCTGATGACGCTGTTGCCGGACGGACGGCTGGTGCTGGTGGGCAGCCAGTTGCAGATGCCGGGTCTGGCGCTGGCCAATATCACCGCCATGACGGCCCATGTCACCGCCAACGGCAAGATCGAGGTGTTCGTCGCCGGTGAAGGCACTGGCATCACCCGGCTGACGGTGGACCCGGGGCCGCTGTCGCCGGTGCAGACCGGCGGGGATGAGGCGGCCACCCTGACCGGCACCACCGCCGGCGACATGATCCTGGGCGGCGACGGGGATGAGATGATCTTTGGCGGCGGTGGCGCCGATATCATCGGCGATGGCGGTGGCAGTGACACGCTGACCGGCGGGGCGGGGGCGGATCTGTTCGTGCTTGCAGCGGACGGCGCGGCAGACGTGATCGCAGACTTTCAGCTTGGCATCGACCGGATTGACCTGACGGGCTGGGGTACGATCCATTCGCTGCTGTCGCTGACCATCATCGCCACCGCCACTGGCGCCCGCATCACCTATAACGCAGAGGTGCTTGACCTGCACTCGGCCAACGGTCTGCCGATCCAGCCCGGCGACTTTCGCCTGACCGACTTCGTTGGCCTGTGGCACGCCCCGCCACCGATCCCCGATGGCAGCGGCCATATCGGGGGTACCACCGGGTCAGACCTGCTGGTCGGGACCGATGCGGATGAGACGTTCTTCTTTTCCACCGGCAACGATACCCTGCAGGGCGGTGGCGGCTTTGACATGATCGACTTCATCACCGCAAACGTCGCGGTCACCGTCGATCTGACGCGCGCGGTCCAGGTCAGCGGCCCCGCCTCGGGCCAGCACTACCGGTGGATCGAGGGGGTCATCGGGTCCCGCTTTGCCGACCAGCTGATTGGTGACGCGGTCGCCAACCACCTCGACGGGGCCGATGGCAATGACCGCCTCTTTGGCGGCGGCGGCAATGACAGCCTCTTTGGTGGTCTGGGGGCCGACACCCTGACCGGCGGCGCGGGGGCTGACATCATGGACGGCGGCGCGGGCCGTGACCGGGGCAGCTACCGCGACAGCGCGTCGGCGGTGGTGGTGGACCTGACCCTGCCCGACCGCAACACCGGCGATGCGGCGGGCGACCTTTACCTTGGGGTTGAGGATCTGGAGGGCTCATCCTTCGGGGATACGCTGGGCGGCGACGGGCAAGCCAATGTGCTGTGGGGTCTGGGCGGGAATGATCTGCTGGAAGGCCGCGATGGGGACGATTCGCTGAACGGCGGCGACGGCGACGACACGCTGATCGGCGGCGCGGGGGCTGACCGCCTCAGCGGCGATGCGGGCTATGACATCGTGTCCTACGTCACCAGCACAACCGCCCTGACGCTGGACCTGAATGCGACGAACCTGTCGCAAGGCGACGCCGCCGGTGATCGCTATAGCGGGATCGAAGGCTTCCATCTGACCAACTGGAGCGACAGCTTCTTTGGCAGCGACCTTGCCGATGCTGCCTGGGGCCTGACCGGAAATGACCGTCTGGAGGGTCGTCTGGGTAACGACACGCTGTTTGGCGGGTCGGGCAATGACACGCTTGTGGGTGGGGATGGCAATGACCGGCTGATGGGGGGTGTCGGTGCGGACCGGCTGGAGGGGGGGCTGGGGCGGGACCTTGTGTCTTATGCCGACGCGTTGGAGGGGGGGGCTGGGGCGCTGGAGGGCAGCGTGCTGGGGCCGGGGCAGGGGGTGCTGGCGGACCTTGCGAATGCGGCGCTGAACCTTGGGGATGCGCGGGGCGACAGCTATCTGGGGGTTGAGGACCTGGAAGGCTCGACCCTTGCCGACACGCTGTCGGGGGATGGGCTGGCGAACCTGATCCTTGGGCTTTCGGGCGATGACCGGCTGGACGGTCGGGCGGGCAATGACAGCCTTGACGGCGGCGAGGGCAATGACACGCTGACCGGCGGCACCGGGGCGGACATGCTGATCGGGGGCGCGGGGCTGGACCTTGCGGGCTACGCGACGGCGCTGGCGGCGGTGCGGGTGGATCTGGCCAACCCCGGCTCCGGGACCACGGCCAACCTTGGCGATGCGGCGGGCGACCGGTTCAGCGGGATCGAGGGGATCTCCGGCTCAGCTTTCGGTGACACGCTGTTGGGCGACGGGTTTGGCAACCTGATCCTGGGGCAGGCGGGCAATGACGTGCTGGACGGGCGGGCGGGCGATGACACGCTGGACGGCGGGACCGGAAACGACAACCTGAAGGGTGGCGATGGCAATGACCGGCTGAACGGGGGCAGCGGGAAAGACAGCCTGTTTGGGGGCGCCGGCGATGACACCCTGTTTGGTGATGGCGGCGATGACCTTTTGCTGTGGGACGACGGCGCAGACCGGCTGGAGGGGGGCGCGGGCTTCGACACGGTCAGCTATGCCGCCGCGACCAGCGCGCTGGTGCTGGACCTGGGCCAGCCGGGGCTGAACGCGGGCGCGGCCCTTGGCGATGTCCTTGTGGAGGTGGAGCAGGTGATCGGCACCGGGTTTGCCGACCATATGGTGGGCGACGCGGCGGCCAATACCTTGCGCGGCGAGGGTGGTAACGACACGCTGTTTGGCGGGTCGGGCAATGACACGCTTGTGGGTGGGGATGGCAATGACCGGCTGATGGGGGGTGT
>JBBQVR010000152.1:0-7675 GCA_038211355.1 Rhodobacterales bacterium
AGTCGCGGGTAATGGTGATGGTGACGGCCTCGGGGATCAGGGTGCCCTTCAGCGCCTCAACCCGGTGCAGCACCTCTTCCGCCACCACAACCGCATTCGCCCCGGCACGCTTGGCGATGGCAAGGGTGACGGCAGGGCCGCCGATGGGCTGGCCATCCGGCCCGAGGGTCAGGTGCGAGACGATATGTTCCGCCGTATCCTCGACATAGCGCACGCGAGCGACATCGGCGACATAGACCGGGCGGCCGTCGCGGGTGGTCAGCAGCAGTTGGCCAACCTCGGCCGGGGCGGTCAGGGTTTGGCCGGCGACAAGGTCAACCATCTGGCCCTGATCGCGCAAGCGCCCGGTGTTCAGCGTGCGGTTGGCCTGCGCCACCTTGCCCGCCAGCTGTTGCAGCGTGACGCCATACAGCGCCAGACGGTCGGGGTCGGGTTCCACCCGGATCGCGTCCGTCGCGTCGCCGACAAGATAGGTCAGGCCGACGTTTTCGGTCTTTGCCACCTCGGTCTGCAAAAGGCGCGCGGTGCGGGTCAGGTCATTGGCCGACAACCCCTCGCCCGACAGGGTCAGCGTCAGGATCGCCACATCGTCGATGCCGCGCCCGACGATCAGGGGTTCGGGGATGCCAACGGGGATGCGGTCAAGGTTCGCCCGCACCTTGTCATGGACGCGCAGGATTGCGTCTTCAGCCGAGGTGCCGACGACAAAGCGCGCGGTGACCATCGCCGCATCGTCGCGGGTCTGGGAATAGACGTGTTCCACATCGTTGATGCCCTTGACCAGCACCTCCAGCGGTTCGGTGACCAGCTTGACGGCGTCTTCGGCCTTCAGGCCCTGCGCCTGAATGTGGATGTCGACCATCGGCACGGAAATCTGCGGCTCTTCCTCACGCGGCAGCGAAACCAGCGCCACAAGGCCACCGGCGATGGCGGCAAGGATGAACAGCGGCGTCAGGGCCGAGTTGATGAAGGCCTGCGTCAGGCGGCCAGCAATGCCGAGGGATGATTTGTCAGTCATGGCTGGCCCCTGCAGTGGCAGGCGCTTCGGTCAGGACGGTGTCACCCACGAAAAGGCCGCTAAGAACCTCAACCATCGGGGTGCCGTCCAGCGTCAGCCGCGCGCCCGGAACGATGCTGCGCAAGGCGGGGCCTTCGGGCTGGACCAGCGCCACGAAATCAAGGCCTGCGCGGGTCGTCACGGCGGTTTTGGGAACCAGCAGCGCCGGGCGGGTGCCGATGGGCAGCCGCACCAGAAGGCGCGCGCCGACAAAGCGGTCAGGCAGGTTTGCAATCTCGACATCTGCCGTGACGCGGCCGGATTCGATCAGGGGATAGATGCGCGACAGGGTGCCGGTCAGCGTGGCATCCTCGGCGGCGATCTCAATCGCGTCGCCTTCCACAAGGCTGGTGGCGTGGCGTTCGGGGACGGAAATCCGCAGAAAGGTGCCACCGCCGCCGATCATGGCCACAGGCTCACCCGGCTGGACGACTTCCCCGCGCGAGGCGGGAACGTCCAGCACGCGGCCGGACACTGGGGCAAGGATGCGCCCCTCGGCGACCTGCTGGTCGATGACCTGCGCCTGTGCGTCAAGCGAGGCGATCTGGCCTTTCAGCACATCCACCGCCGTGCGCAAGCCATCAACCCGCTGCGCGGTGGTGGTGCCCGAGGCAAGCAGCCCCTCGCCCCGCGCAAGATCGGTTTCGGCATTGGCAAGCTGGGCGGAAAGCGAAGCCCGTTGCGCAGCCAGAGCGTTGCTTTGCAGGGCCAGCTTGTCATCGGTGATCAGTGCAAGGTCCTGACCTTCGGTGACGATATCGCCCTCTGCCACGGTCAGGGAGACAAGAATGCCCCCCAGACGCGCACGCGCGGGGACACGATCCCGCGCCTCGACCGTGCCGTAGACGGCCTTCCAGTCGGTTACGTCCGTCAAGGACAGCGTCAGCGGTTCAGCCCGCAGCGGGGCTGCGGCCAGAAAAAGCGCCGCAATCAGAAACGCGGACTGGAAAGGCCCGAAGCGGACAGGGGTGAGCGCGGAAGCAAGGGTGCCGATTTTGGCCATGTGAGTCTGCCTTTGGTATATTCAAGTTCATACATTTATATCTTTGCATTCGTTTGAGCAAGCAGAATCCATGCCCCCTGCCCCAAAGGCGGAAATGCCCCGGGGTCCGACAGTTCGGTGTCAGAGCGCGGGGTGTCAGAAAGCGGGGTCGCCCTGGCGCTGGCCTGCGCTGTCCAGCCACCAGATCAGCACCTTGTCTTCGGCCCGCAGCCGGTCATCGGCAGTGGCGGTGACGATGCTGCGGTGGCAAGTAACGCCCCCGATCTGCAACGCGCCGCTGGCCCCGTGCCCCAGCCGGGCGGTAAAGACCTTGTCGATCAGCGGCACTGTCAGCTCATCCGGTTTGGCGCAGTCCGGGTTGGCGATGATCTCGTCCAGGCGCTGCAGGCGGGTCTCTTCTGCTGCAAGTATCCGCGCCACCTCGGCCCGGAAGGCGGGTTCGGTGGCGATATAGGCGTCAAGCGCGGGCACAGGGCGCGGCCCCGGCTTCTTCAGCTTGAGGTCACCGCCAAGATAAAGCCCCTTCAGCACCCGCGCCCCGATGGGCGAGGTCAGCGTCACCGCCGCCTCATGAAAGGCAAGCTCACGGTCCTCGGGGGCCAGACGCAGGGCGGCGGGGCGGCCGTCCAGCACCGCCCGGCGCAAGGCGACCAGCGCGGGGGTGCGGTGAACATTCGGGATCAGGTCGATGATCGACAGGGCCGGCTTCATGCGCGCCCGTATGTCCCACAGCATGGCCACCCCCTTTTGCGCGGCGTCAAGCACCGCCAATCCGGCCGTCTTAAGGCCATCAGGGGGCAGGCGTCCAGCGCGCCTGCACGGCAGGGCTTGCATCGGCGCGCGGTGTCGCGCACCTAGGTAGGGTGAGTGAGACACCAGATCAGACCGCGCTGTCGTTGCTGGCCCTTGGCTGGGGTCCTTTCCTTGCCGAACAGGTGACGGCGGATGAAGCAGCGCTGCAGCCGATGCGCGTGGCCACTGTCCACCGCGCGCGGATGACGGCGGAAACCGGCACCGGCCCCGTGCGCCTGATTTTGCCATCGCAAGCCAATACCGCCGCCTATGCCGTTGGCGACTGGGTGCTGGTTGACCCTGACACCCATCACCTGATCCGCCGCCTTGACCGCAAGACCCTGCTGCAACGCCGGACCGAAGGCGGCGGCCCGCCACAGCTTATCGCTGCAAATGTGGACACGCTGTTCGTCGTCACCTCGTGCAACGATGACCTGAACCCCGCCCGGCTGGAGCGGTATCTGGCGCTGGCGAATGAGGCCGGGACCACCCCGGTCATTGTGCTGACCAAGGCCGATCAGGTGCCCGACCCGCAGCCCTACCTTGACCGGGTGACGGGCCTGCAGCGCGGCCTGCAGGTGGTGACGCTGAACGCCAAGGCGGCTGAGGCGGCGGCGATCCTCGCCCCCTGGTGCGGGCCGGGGCAGACGGTCGCGCTGGTTGGATCGTCGGGCGTGGGCAAGTCATCCTTGCTGAACACGCTGGCCAACAAGTCGCCCGAAGACGCCCAAGCCACCGGCGATATCCGCGAGGCGGATGGCAAGGGCCGCCACACCACCACCTCGCGGTCGTTACATGGCATTGCCGGAGGCGGCTGGGTGATCGACACGCCGGGCATCCGCACGCTGCATGTCAGCGATCTGTCGGTGGGGCTGGATGTGCTCTTTGCCGAGATTGCCGAACTGGCGCCCGACTGCCGCTTTCGCGACTGCACCCATGCGCATGAACCGGGCTGCGCGGTGCAGGCGGCGGTCGCAGCGGGAACGCTGGATGCGGGCCGTCTGGACCGCTGGCGCAAACTTCTGGACGAAAACCGCAGCAACACCCCCGTCACCACCGGGGCGCGCGGCAACAAGACCACCCAAGCGCCTGGGCAGACCTACGGCAAGCGGCGCTAGACAGGCAGGCGTGTCAGCAACCTGTCGCGCAGGTTTGCGCCGCGTGGCAGACCGCCCCCCCGGGCTACAGCCCTGATATCACTGGACCTGCCCTTGTGCAGGCGGGCATCCGTGACCCGCGCTGCCACCGCTGCGGCATCGTTCCGTCACATGACTTTTACAAAACTCCAATATCTCCGTCATCAAGCAACCGTAAGCCGGGGACAGGCCGACTCGATTGGCCGCGAGATCATCAGGAGACTTTCATGAAACTCATGCACATCACGACGCAGGCACTTGCCATCGCCGCCCTTTCGGCTGGCGCTGCTGCGGCCCGCGACCAGGTTCAGGTGACCGGCTCGTCCACCGTGCTGCCCTATGCCACCATCGTCGCCGAAGCCTTCGGCGAAAACTTTGACTTCCCCACTCCCGTCGTCGAAGGCGGCGGTTCGGGTGCCGGTCGCGCCAAGTTGTGCGAAGGCGTGGGCGAAAACACCGTTGACATCGCCAACTCGTCCTCGCGCATCAGCCAGAAGGACCTGGACACCTGCGCTGCCAATGGCGTGGCAGAAGTAATGGAAGTCCGCATCGGTTATGACGGGATCGTCTTCGCCTCGGACGTGGCTGGCGCGGCGTTTGCCTTCACCCCGGCCGACATCTACAACGCCATCGGCGAGCAGGTCCTCAAGGACGGCGCTCTGGTTGCCAACCCGCATACCCAGTGGGCTGAATTCAACCCGAACCTGCCGGCTCAGGACATCCTGATGCTGATCCCCGGCACCAAGCACGGCACCCGTGAAGTGTTCGACACCCGCGTGATCATCGCCGGTTGCGAAGAAACGGGCGCACTGAAGGCCATGATGGACGCTGGCATGGACGAAGATGCTGCCGAAGACGGCTGCATGAAGCTGCGCACTGACGGCCGTTCGGTCGACATCGACGGCGACTATACCGAGACGCTCGCCCGTCTGGACGCTGACAAGAACGCCGTCGGCGTGTTCGGCCTGTCGTTCTACCAGAACAACACCGACAAGCTGCAGGTTGCCACCATGGGCGGCGTGGTCCCTTCGACCGAGTCGATCGCTTCGGGTGACTACCCGGTGTCGCGCCCGCTCTACTTCTACGTCAAAGTGGCGCATATGGACGTGATCCCCGGCCTGAAGGAATATGTCGAGTTCTTCGTGTCCAACGACATGGCTGGCCCGGATGGCCCGCTGGCCCAGTATGGTCTGGTCTCTGACCCGGAACTGGCCGCGACGCAGGCGATGGTTGCCGCGCGCACCCCGATGGGCCCGCTGGAATAATCTGATCTTCGGGCAGGGCGGCGCTTAGGTGCCGCCCTGCCCTTCTTCTTCAGCCGGACGGGGTTCTCCATGTCGGTCTTTCTTTTGCTGATCTTCATTGTGGTCTTGTCCACTGCCGGTTTTTTCCTGTGCCGCCAGCGCGCGCTGAAAAGCGTCGATGGAAATGTGCGCAGACTGCATTCCCTTCCAGGCTATTACGGGTGGTACGGATTTATCCTTGCCGCCGTCCCTGCGCTTTTTGCCCTTGGCTTGTGGCTGATCATCCAGCCCATGGTGATTGAACGCCAGCTGAGCGGTTTCTTTCCTGCTGAAATGATCGAAGACCCGTCAGCCCGCACCCTGTTGTTCGCCGATGTGCGCCGGGTGGCCGCTGGCCTTGATATCGCCGTCTTGCAAGGGGCTATGACCGAAGATCAGGCCGACAGCGTCCGCACCGAGTTTGGCAGCGTCCGGGACCGTCTGGCCTCGGTGGGCGTCGCGCTGGGTGCTGAGGTCACGCCGCAGGTGCTTGCCGCCGCACAGGACTACCGTGAGATGGCACGGGTTGGTGTGGTTGGCCGGGCGATCCTGACGCTGATCCTGTCCATCGGGGGGCTGATCTTCGCCATCCGCGCCATCGACCCCGACTTTCGCGCCCGCAACCGGGTGGAACAGGTGGTGCTGGCGCTTCTTATCCTGTCGTCAACCATCGCGATCCTGACGACTGTGGGCATCGTCTTGTCCATGCTCACGGAATCGCTGCGCTTTTTCACGATGTATCCGGCGGCGGATTTCTTCTTCAACCTCACCTGGTCGCCAAACTTCCGGGGCAATTCGGAACTGGGGCTGATCCCGCTTTTGTGGGGCACGCTCTACATCAGCTTTATCTCGATGCTGGTAGCGGTTCCGGTTGGCCTTTTCGCCGCGATCTACCTTGCCGAATACGCCTCAAACCGGGTGCGGTCTGTAGTCAAACCGCTGATCGAGGTGATTGCCGGCATCCCGACCGTGGTCTTTGGCCTGTTTGCGCTGGTGACGGTCGGGCCTTTGCTGCGCGACTACTTTGCCCAGCCTTTCGGGTTCGGCAATTCCGGGTCGTCGGTGATGACGGCGGGGATCGTCATCGGCATCCTGAACATTCCCTTCATCTCCTCGTTGGCCGATGACATCATCAATGCGGTGCCGCAGTCGATGCGTGACGGCTCGCTTGGTCTTGGCGCGACGAAGTCCGAGACGATCAAGAAGGTCGTCCTGCCCGCCGCACTGCCCGGGATCATGGGGGCCGTGCTGATGGCCGCCAGCCGCGCCATCGGCGAGACGATGATCGTGACAATGGGTGCCGGGGCCGCCGCGCGCCTTGACCTCAACCCGTTCGAGGCGATGACGACCATCACCGTCAAGATCGTCAGCCAGCTGACTGGCGACACCGAATTCAACTCACCCGAGACGCTGGTGGCCTTTGCCCTGGGGATGTCGCTCTTCGTGATCACCCTTGGCCTCAACATCTTCGCGCTGTGGATTGTCCGTAAGTACCGGGAGCAATACGAATGACCGACACCGCCGCCGCCGGGGGCTTTTCGGGTGCCGCCGCCCAGCCGAAGCATTCGCTGTTCGTGCAGGACACATTGACCCGCCGCCGCAACGCTTCTGAGGCCCGGTTCAAGTATTATGGCATCTTCGCCATCATCCTTAGTCTGTCGGTTCTGGCGTTCATGCTGTTCACCATTTTCCGCGATGGCACCTCGGCCTTCCGGCAAGCCAGCGTCGCCTTCCCGATCACGCTTGAGGCCGAGATCATTGACCCGAACGGCGCGCGCAATCCGGCCGACCTGGCCAAGGTTACGACCATTGGCTACGGCAAGCTGATCGGCCAGCAATTTGCGAACTTCCTGATTGCCGAAGCGATCACGGTCGAAGGGATCAGCGACAAGGACATCGCAGGCATGATCTCACGCGATGCGCCGGGGCGACTGCGCGACATGGTGCTGGCAGACCCCTCGCTGATCGGCCAGACCATCGACTTCAACGCCTATGCCACGGGCCGGATTGACGGCTACATGAAGGGCCGGGTGACGCTGGAAACCGCGCAACTGGATTCCAACGTGTCGCTGGAGCAGTTGCAACTGGCGGATCAGCTGATCGCGGCGAATATCCTGACCTCAGGCTTCAACACCGGGTTCCTCACCAACCCAGACGCATCTGACCAGCGCCCCGAATCTGCGGGCCTTGGCGTGGCGATCATCGGGTCCTTGTACATGATGATGCTGGTCTTGATCTTCACCCTGCCCGTCGGTGTCGCGGCCTCGATCTACCTTGAGGAATTCGCCCCGAAAAACCGGCTGACTGACCTGATCGAGGTGAACATCTCAAACCTCGCCGCCGTCCCTTCTATCGTTTTTGGTATCCTTGGTCTGGCGATCTTCATCAACTTTGCCGGTCTGCC
>JBBQVR010000153.1:0-7638 GCA_038211355.1 Rhodobacterales bacterium
GGTCGACCGTCCGGCCATCATCCGTGATATCGCCGAAGCGCGCGAACACGGCGACCTGTCGGAAAACGCCGAATACCACGCCGCGCGCGAAAAGCAGGGCTTCATCGAAGGCCGCATCAAAGAGCTTGAGGGCTCATTGTCGCTGGCCGATGTCATTGATCCGACAAAACTGTCAGGGTCCGTCAAGTTTGGGGCCACGCTCACCTTGGCCGATGTCGATAACGGCGATGAAAAGGCCTATCAGATCGTCGGTGAGACCGAGGCTGATATCGAAAACGGGTTGCTCAACATCCGCTCGCCCCTCGCCCGCGCGCTGATCGGCAAGGACGAAGGCGATTCCGTTGACGTAAAGACGCCGGGGGGCACCCGGACCTATGAAATCCTGTCGATCCGCTATGTCTGATCAGGGGCGCCCCTGATGAAACCGACCAAAGACCTGCAAAGGCCGGACGCGGGGGCCAGAAAAGTCCCCCTTTCGCCACGCGACCAAAGCCTGGTGCCACCCCCCGACGCACCAACCGGCCGCGGGCTTGAGATGGGCGGCGTGGCCCTTAGCCTGATCTGGGTTCTGCTGATCCTTGGCTATGTGCTGATCACTCCTCCGGGCAGCGATGCGCAGACCTTCGGGCTGGTGATGACGCTGCTTATGGTGTTCCTGCCGGTCGCGCTGATCTGGGTGGTGGTGACCACGCTGCGCTCGGTGCGCGAATTGCGGGCCGAGGCTGCCCGCCTGCAAGCCACGGTCGAGGCGATGCGCTCCAGCTATGTGCAGGCGCAGGCGCAGGCCCCGCAAGGCGGCGGGATGAAACCTTCGGTCGAACGCAAGATTGACGAGATTGCCGCCGCAACCCGGCAGGCGGAATCGGTGCTGGCCACCTTTACCTCGCGCCGGGATGTGGCGCTGACGGTGCCGTCAGCCGACCGCAAGGCCGCGCTGGCCAAGCCCGTCGCGGACCCGAACGCCGAGCAGTCCGCTTTGGCTCTTGGCACCCCGGCCGAAGACCTGAGGTCGCCCCTGACAGTGGCCGATTTCGTGCGCGCCGTGCAGTTTCCCGAAACGCCGGACGACAAGGAAGGCTTCCGCGCCCTGCGCCTCGCGCTTGAGGATCGGACCGTGGCCAAGCTGATCCGCGCGGCGCAGGATGTGCTGACGCTTCTGTCGCAGGATGGCATCTACATGGATGACCTGAAGCCCGATCTCTGCCAGCCAGACCTGTGGCGGCGGTTCGCGGCGGGCGAACGGGGCAGGTCGATCGCGGCGCTGGGTGGCATCCGCGACCGCACGGCACTGGCGCTGACGGCGGCGCGGATGAAGGCCGACCCGGTATTTCGTGACGCCGCGCACCATTTCCTGCGGACCTTCGACAAGACCTTTGCCGCCTTCGAACCCAATGCCAGCGACGCCGAACTGGCTGACCTGTCGGACACCCGCACCTCGCGCGCGTTCATGCTGTTTGGCCGGGTGACGGGCACGTTTGACTGAAACAACTCTCTGCCCCGGTTGCGCTGTGGGGAAGAAAGACGCCGGCTGTCGGCCTAGCACCAGAAATCTGTTCCTAACTTGCGACAGAATACCGGCAGGGGATGAAACATTATCCCGCACCCCATATGTTCCATCCAGATAAACCCCCCAAGACAAAGGTTGTCCCATGTCCGTCCGCATCAATGACATTGCCCCCGATTTCACCGCCGACAGCACCGCAGGCCCGATCCATTTCCACGACTGGCTTGGCGGCAGCTATGCGATCATCTTTAGCCACCCGCGCGATTTCACGCCGGTCTGCACCACGGAATTCGGCGCGGTGGCTCAGCTGGCCCCAGAATGGGCCCAGCGCAACACCAAGGTGATCGGCGTGTCGGTTGACAGCGTTCAGGACCACGAAAAGTGGAA
Organism: Rhodobacterales bacterium; assembly: GCA_038211355.1. GTDB lineage: Bacteria > Pseudomonadota > Alphaproteobacteria > Rhodobacterales > Rhodobacteraceae > Tabrizicola. Next base: position 1,892 of record JBBQVR010000153.1, read on the forward strand.
GCGTGACATCGAGGCCTTTGGCGGCGCGCCGGCCGATTTCCCGATCATCGATGACAGCAGCCTGACCGTGGCCAAGGCCTATGACATGCTTGAGGCTGACTATTACCTGCCGCAGGAAGGCCGCACCCCGGCCCATTCGGCCACCGTGCGGACGGTCTACATCATCGGCCCGGACAAGAAGGTGCGCCTGACGATGACCTACCCGATGAGCGTGGGCCGCAACTTCGCCGAAATCCTGCGCGCACTGGACGCCGTGCAAAAGACCGATGGCATGCCGCTGGCCACCCCGGCAAACTGGGTTCCGGGCCAGGATGTGATCGTCGCGCTGTCGCTGAACAACGAACAGGCGACCGAACGGTTTGGCGTGCTGGACATCAAGCTGCCCTATCTGCGGTTTGCCAAGTCCCCCGCCTGACCGCCAATCCCTGATCAGGCCTTCGGCGATGTCCGAAGGCCTTTTTCTGCTCGCCCTTCGACTGTAGCCGTACAATCATGGGTGCAGGAATCTTGACGCCCCCGTGATGGTGCTTCAAGACAGTCCTGCCCAATGGTCACGCGCTGAAAGTTCACCAATGCCCCTCGAAGCCAGCGTCATAATCCCGACCTACGACGACTGGCACGTTCTGCAGGGCTGCCTTGACTGTCTGGCCGGGCAAACTGTAGCGCTGGACCGGTTTGAAGTGATCATTGCCAACAACAACCCCACATCTGACATTCCTGCGGATCTGCTGCTGCCGGCAAATGCTCGTTTCATCCATGTGGCAAAACCCGGCAGTTATGCGGCCCGTAACGCTGCCCTGCGTGAGGCGCGTGGCGACGCGCTGTTTTTCACCGATAGCGATTGCCTGCCTGACCGGCTTTGGATTGAAAACGGCCTGGCCGCACTGGCGGGCCTGCGTCCGATAGACAGGATCGCCGGGGGAATTGAGATGTTCCCAAATGGCGAGACCTGGACATGGACCGAGCTTTATGACCGCACCCACTCGATCCGCCAGCCCCTTTACGTCGAGGAAGGCTGGTGCGCCACGGCCAACCTTGTGACCCGCCGCGCTGCGTTTGATCTGGTCGGCCTGTTCAACGAAGACACCTTCGCGTTTGGGGACAGCGAGTGGGGCAAACAGGCCAAAGAGTTGGGCAGCCACATCATTCTTAGTCAAGCCACGCTGATCCGCCACCCCGCTCGTGGCAGCTTTGCCGCTATCGCCAAGAAAGCCAGGCGAATTACAGGCAATCGTCACCAACTTGAGGTGGCTTCCGGGAAAAGAAAAAGAATGACAGTGAGTTATCTGCTGCCACACGCCCCTGCTTTGGGAAGAATAGCGCGAGACGACAGCTTGTCAGAAGCTGACAAGCTGCGGGTCATGTGGGTTCAGTATCGGCTAAGTCTGGTCATCTTCGTCGAACTCTTTCGCCTCCGCTATCTGTCTGCCACGCCGCAGCGAAGCTAACTCGGTTCGCGTCGTTCGTCCGCAAGCGGATTGCCAAGTATCGGCACTTTATGAAAGCATACATGATGGACCTGCATGCAACTGTCATCATTCCGACTTTCGAAAACTGGGACGGTCTGCAGCTGTGTCTTGATTGCCTTGCAGGACAAAGCGCGGACCCTTCGCTTTTTGAGATAATTGTCGCCAATAACAACGCCTCGCCTGACGTTCCGTTGTCTTTGCGGCTGCCGTCAAACGCGCGTGTGATCCATGCGGCAAAGCCCGGCAGCTATGCCGCCCGAAACGTTGCCTTGGCTGAGGCGCGCGGCGCGGTGTTGTTCTTCACTGACAGCGATTGCCAGCCGGACCGTCGCTGGATCGATGCTGGGCTTGAGGGGATCTCACGCCTTGACCTGCACGGTCGGATTGCGGGTGAGGTCGTGCTTTTCCCCGCCGCAGAGCACTGGACCGCACCTGAGCTATACGATCGCATTTTTTCTTTGAGACAGTCGTCTTTTGTGCAGCTTGGTTGGTGCGCCACAGCCAACCTGGTAACCCGCAGCGCTGCATTTGATCAGGTTGGACCGTTCAGTGAAGAGGCTTTCTCGGGGGGAGACAGGGAATGGGGAATGCGGGCGAACGATCTCGGCAGCGAGCTGGCATTCTGCCCAGAGGTGCTAATCCGTCACCCGACCCGTGCAAGCTACGCTGAGCTTATCAAGCGACGCCGTCGCCTGATTGGCGGGGTACATCATGACGTTCGTCAAGGCCGCAGTCGCTATATCTCGCTGCGCGCATACCTGTCGTTCATCAGTTACGGGCAAATACGAACAATCATGTCCTTTCCCGGCCTGACCGATGGGCAACGCCTTCAGGTCATGGGGGTCTGCTTCTACCTGGGCTTTATCACCTTCGTCGAGATAGTGCGCTTGCGGTACTTGTCGGGCAAGCCGGAGCGAAGCTGAGCCAAGACCCAGGCCTTTGCAGAAGTGGGGCAAACGCAAAAGGCCCCGAGGTTTCCCCCGGGGCCTTGATGCTGTGGTTGAAAGCGATCAGCCTTCGGCCGACTCTTCTTTCTTTTCAACGACTTCTTCGCCAGTTTCCTGATCGACCATCTTCATGCCAAGGCGCACCTTGCCGCGGTCATCAAAGCCCAGCAGCTTGACCTTGACCTCTTGACCTTCTTTCAGAAGCTCATTCGGGTGGTTCAGGCGCTTGTTGGCGATCTGGCTGACGTGCACCAGACCATCGCGCTTGCCGAAGAAGTTCACGAAGGCGCCGAAGTCGACCAGTTTGACGACCTTGCCGGTGTAAACCTTGCCCTCTTCGGGTTCGGCCACGATCGACCAGATCAGGTCATAGGCTTTCTTGATTGCCGCTGCGTCATTCGAGGCCAGCTTGATCATACCATCGTCGTTGATGTCGACCTTGGCGCCCGACAGTTCAACAATCTCGCGGATGACCTTGCCGCCGCTGCCGATCACTTCCCGGATCTTGTCGGTCGGAATCTGCATCGTCTCGATCTTCGGGGCATAGGCGCTGAACGCCTGAGCCGAGGTCAGCGATTTGGCCATCTCGCCCAGAATGTGCAGACGGCCGTCTTTCGCCTGAGCGAGAGCCTGCTGCATGATCGCAGGCGTGATGCCGGCAATCTTGATGTCCATCTGCAGGCTGGTGATGCCCGCTGCGGTGCCCGCAACCTTGAAGTCCATGTCGCCGAGATGATCCTCGTCGCCAAGGATATCGGTCAGGACTGCGTACTTGCCGTCATCTTCCAGGATCAGACCCATCGCCACACCGGCAACCGGAGCTTTCAGCGGCACGCCCGCGTCCATCATGGACAAGGATCCACCGCAGACCGACGCCATCGAAGACGAACCGTTGCTCTCGGTGATCTCTGACACCACGCGGATGGTGTAAGGGAAATCTGTCGGCGCAGGCAGAACCGCCTGAAGCGCGCGCCACGCCAGTTTCCCGTGGCCGATCTCACGACGACCGGGCGAGCCGACTCGACCCACTTCACCCACCGAATAGGGAGGGAAGTTGTAGTGCAGCATGAAGTTCGACCGGTAGTTGCCGTTCAGCGCGTCGATGATCTGCTCATCTTCGCCCGTACCCAGCGTCGTCACGACGAGCCCTTGGGTTTCCCCACGGGTAAACAGCGCCGAGCCATGCGTGCGCGGCAGGATGCCGGTTTCACAGGTGATCGGGCGCACCGTCTTGGTGTCACGCCCGTCGATCCGGGTGCCGTTCTTCACAACGTCGCCGCGCAGTACGGCGGCTTCCAGATTCTTGATCGCGGGATAGAGGTTCGCGTCGGCCTTGTCTTCATCGCTCATCGCGGCCTTGATCGCATCAACCGCAGCCTGGATGGCGGTGGTGCGTTCCTGCTTGTCACGGATCGCAAAGGCGGCGCGCATATGCGCCTCACCAGCCGTCTTGACCTTGGCAGACAGGGCCGAGAAATCGGGCGGAGTGAAGTCGAAGGGCTCTTTCGCCGAATCTTCGGCAAAATCCATGATCAGGTCGATCACGGGCTGCATCTGCTCATGACCGAACACAACCGCGCCCAGCATTTCTTCTTCGGTCAGCTCATAGGCTTCGGATTCAACCATCATCACGGCGTCTTTGGTGCCGGCGATGACAAGGTCAAGCCGCTGGTCGGGCTTCATGCGCAGTTGCGTCATGTCGTCCATCGCAGGGTTCAGGACGTACTTGCCACCCTCGAAGCCAACGCGCGCGGCACCGATCGGGCCCATGAACGGCACACCGGACACGGTCAGCGCGGCGGACACGGCGATCATCGCGACGATATCGGGATCGTTCACCAAATCGCAGGACAGCACGGTCGCCATCACCAGCACTTCGTTGCGGAAGCCTTCGACGAACAGCGGGCGGATCGGACGGTCGATCAGACGCGAGGTCAGCGTTTCCTTCTCCGAAGGCCGCGCCTCACGCTTGAAGAAGCCGCCGGGAACTTTGCCCGCGGCATAGTATTTTTCCTGATAGTGCACCGTCAGGGGGAAAAAGTCCTGGCCCGGCTTTGCGTTGCGCGCAAAGGTCACGTTGGCCATCACCTGGGTTTCGCCCAGCGTCGCAATCACCGACCCATCGGCCTGACGCGCAACTTTCCCGGTTTCCAGAGTGAGCGTTTCATTGCCCCACTGGATTGATTTCGTCGTCACATTGAACATGTATCATTTCCTCTGAGGACCCGACCCCTGCCGGTGTCCCTTTAACCGGCGGCCCCATTGCCGCCCTTCCCCCCGAATCCTTTGCATGTGCCCCGGGGGTGGGCCGCACGTCACAGATGGCGGGCGCATACAGGAAAACGGCCGCGATGGAAAGCCATTGATAAACCCGGCCGCAGCGGCTGCGACCGGGTTGATGACGTCACCAATGGGTCTTGGCGTCAGATCGCCGACTTGATCCAGGTTTCAAGTGCCGCCTTGGGTGCGGCACCAACCTTGTTCGACACAACCTGACCGTCCTTGAACATGAACAGGGCCGGAATACCACGCACACCCAGAACCGCCGGGCTTTCGGGGTTTTCGTCCACGTTGACCTTCACGATCTTGACCTTGCCCGCATATTGCACGGCAAGTTCTTCCAGCGCCGGGCCGATCTGGCGGCACGGGCCGCACCATTCGGCCCAGAAATCCACCACGACCGGGATCGGCGAATTGCGGACCTCGGCGTCAAAGGTGGCGTCCGATACGGCGACGGTGGCAGCGCCCATGATCATCTCTCCATTCATTCTGAGGGACAGAAGGTATGGACGCGCGTCGGGAACGTCAAGGTATCGTGGCGCGGGACAGGGCCTGCCTCACGATGTCGGGATCAAGCGGCATCAGAACCGGACCACGGGTCCACAGGATCGCCACCTCCACCCGCCGGTCAGGGTAGAGGCGCCCCACCAGATGCGCATAGGCCCCCATCTGGCGCAGGATGCCTTCGGGCACCTCGGCGGGGGTCCGGGGGATCAGGGCGTTGGATTTGTAGTCGATCACCAGAACCCGGTCGGGCGAGATGACCAGCCGGTCAATGCTGCCAAACATCTGGTGGCCGGACCATGGGCCGGTCACGGCCACCTCAGCCAAGGTATCGAGCGCGAAAAGGGGGCCAAGGGCAGGGGTGGCCAGCACGCTGCGCGCCTCGGCCAGAAGGGCGGCCGCAAGGATGGGGTCAGGGATCAGCGCCGTGGCTTGCCCGTCCCAAGCTGCAGGGTCGGCCAAGGGCAACCGCTCCAACAGCAGGTGCAGGGCGGTGCCGCGGGCCTTCGCCTCCTCCTCGGGAAACAGGGGCTCGCCGGGCAGGGCC
>JBBQVR010000154.1:0-7562 GCA_038211355.1 Rhodobacterales bacterium
CTCCACCGCCACGTTCGATTCAGTGATCCGCGGCGGCCGGATGGACTGCGGCTTTTACCAGACCTTCATGGGCTATGCGCTGGAGGGCAACCGCGAAGCGCACCGCTTCACCCTCTCGAACGCCCTGAAGGACCTGCGCTATGCGGAGAGCATGGCCAACGCCGCCACCGTCACCACCACGATGGCGAGTGCGGCGAAGAACAGCTTTGCCGGGGCGGTGGCGCAGGGCGGGGCGGGGTCGGAGGACTATGTGCCCCACCTGACGGACTTCGTGGCGCGGGCGAATGGGGTGGAATAGGGCACAATTAAAGCAATTGCACTTTGTAATCTTGGTGAGTGGTCCAGCTGTGACCGCAACGCGTTGCGGGATCACCGTTAAATGCAATGGTGAAACAGAAATCTTCCGAGCGCCGATCATCGCCAAATGTGTCGGTGAACTCAATGCAGCCGAAGAAGAGCATGATTTTATGCTCTGCAAAGGCGCGAGCGGCGTCTTCCACGCTTATCGACAAGCCGCCAGTCCACCTTTCTTCACCCGAACCCAGTTTGAGCTTGGTCCGGTATTGGTTTGCCCGCCCCACCCGACAGTCGATGGGAGAGGCTAGTTCATCGACGAGCATAGCGCTGCAAAAAGCATAGACGATTATACCGGGGCTTTGGCCCGTGTTTTTGAATTTTGGTCGGACCAGAAAATAGGTAGCCGGTCCATCTTCGGACCCGTAGGCTACTTCGCTTCCGCTGAACGTCAGATATGCGCGAACTTGGGCCTCGCCGATCCGCCTTGTATCCCTAGCCATCTCTTGCGTCGCGCGAAGGGTAAGCCAGAGGAATAGTGCAGCGATGATGCTGAAGATCGCTACCAGCCAATTTGCCAAAGTATCTTTGGATGTAACTAGCGCTCCATCATGCTTCCACCAACCGGGTAGGCCCCCGGACAACCAAGCGAACAGCAACGCTGAAATGGCAAGCCCAACGACCAGTCCGAACGCGAGACCGGAATACCATTTGTTGTCTCGCATTTACACTCGCTCCGCTAACCCGCCCCTCACCCACACTTCGAATGCCCGCATGACCCGCAGGTCAAACACCCCTCCACCATCCGCAAATCATACGACCCGCAGGCCGGACATGCCTTCCCCCTCGGGGCTTCGCCGACCCGCATCACTTCGGCCTTGGGGTCGGATTTCAGGCCCAGCCCCTCACCCTCGATAAAGCCGATGTCGATCAGGTGCCGTTCAATCACCCCGCCAATGGCCGCAAGGATCGAGGGGATATACCGCCCCTCCATCCACGCCCCGCCGCGGGGGTCGAACACCGCCTTCAGTTCTTCCACCACAAACGAGATATCGCCGCCGCGCCGGAACACCGCAGAAATCATCCGGGTCAGGGCCACGGTCCAGGCAAAATGCTCCATGTTCTTGGAGTTGATGAACACCTCAAACGGGCGGCGATGGCCTGCCGTCACGATGTCGTTGATGGTGATGTAAAGCGCATGCTCTGACCCCGGCCATTTGACCTTGTAGGTCTGCCCTTCCAGCGCGGCGGGGCGGTCGAGCGGTTCCGACAGATACACCACCTCACCCCCGGTGACCGGCTGCACCGGGGCGGTGGCCTTTTCGGATACGGTCAGAACCGACCCCGTCACATCGTTCGGGCGGTAAGTGGTGCAGCCTTTGCAGCCCTGATCCCAGGCGGCCATATAGACCTCTTTGAAGTCGTCAAAGCTGATGTCGACCGGGCAGTTGATCGTCTTGGAGATGCTGCTGTCCACCCAGCGCTGCGCCGCCGCCTGCATCCGCACATGGTCCAAAGGTGGCAGGGTCTGGGCGTTCACGAAATGCTCCGGCAGCTCGGCATCACCGAACTTCTCGCGCCACAGCTGCACGGCATAGTCGACGACTTCCTCTTCGGTCCGGCTGCCGTCCTTTTGCAGCACCTTGCGGGTGTAGGCGTAGGCAAAGACCGGCTCGATCCCCGAACTGACGTTGCCCGCGTAAAGGCTGATCGTCCCCGTCGGTGCGACGCTGGTCAAAAGCGCATTGCGGATGCCATGCGTGGCAATCGCCTCGCGCACATCCGCGTCCATCCCCAGCATGTTGCCCGATGCCAGATACCCAGCCGCATCAAACAGCGGAAACGCGCCCTTTTCGCGGGCCAGATCGACCGACGCCAGATAGGCCGACCGCGCGATGGCATGCATCCAGACCTCGGTCACGCGCGCAGCCTGTTCTGACCCGTAGCGCAGGCCGACCATCAGCAGCGCGTCGGCCAGCCCGGTGACACCCAGCCCGATCCGCCGTTTGGCCCGCGCCTCGGCCGCCTGTTCGGGCAGGGGAAAGCGGCTGGCATCCACCACATTGTCCATCGCCCGCACGGCCACCCGTACCAGATGGTCCAGCGCGGCCATGTCCATCGCGGCCCCGGCCTCAAACGCGGCCGTGACCAGCGTCGCCAGATTGATTGATCCCAGAAGGCAGGCGCCATAGGGCGGCAACGGCTGCTCGCCGCAAGGGTTGGTGGCGGCGATGGTCTCGACATAGCCAAGGTTGTTCGCCGCATTGATCCGGTCGATGAAGATCACCCCGGGTTCGGCGAAATCGAAGGTCGATCGCATGATCCGGTTCCACAGATCGCGGGCCTGCAGCGTCTTGTAGACGCGCCCGCCGAAGACCAGCTCCCACGGCCCGTCCGCCTTGACCGCCGCCATGAACGGGTCAGTCACCAGCACCGACAAGTTGAACATCCGCAGGCGAGCAGGGTCCTGCTTGGCGCTGATAAAGGCCTCGATATCGGGATGGTCGCAGCGCATCGTGGCCATCATCGCGCCGCGACGTGACCCCGCGCTCATGATCGTGCGGCACATCGCGTCCCACACGTCCATGAAGGACAGCGGCCCCGACGCATCCGCCGCCACGCCCTTAACCTCGGCCCCCTTCGGCCGGATGGTGGAGAAGTCATAGCCGATCCCGCCGCCCTGCTGCATCGTCAGCGCGGCCTCTTTCAGGCCGGTGAAAATCCCCTCCATCGTGTCGGGGATCGTGCCCATGACAAAGCAGTTGAACAGGGTGACCGACCGCCCCGTGCCCGCCCCTGCCGTGATCCGGCCTGCGGGCAGGAAGCGGAACCCCTCAAGGGCGGCATAGAACTCAGCCTCCCACTTCGCTGGGTCTTTTTCGACCTCGGCCAGGGCCCGCGCAATCCGGCACCAGGTGTCCTCGACACTGCCGTCGATTGGCGTCCCGTCCCCCGACTTGAAGCGATACTTCATGTCCCAGATGGCTTCGGCAATGGGGGCGTGGAATCGCGACATGGGGCGAATCTTCCTTGAACTTGTGGATAAGACCGGATGAAGGCCCAAGATACGCCCCTCACCCCCCTTGGTCAACTTGCCGCCCGCGCCGTAAGCCCTATGATCTGCGGCATGATCAACATCCTGAAACTTTGCGTCGGCGCGGATTCGGTTGAGGACCTTCTCGACTGGCAAACCTCACAGCGCCGGAACTGGCCGCCGGGCAAGGCGATCCACGTCACCCGCATGTGGCCCAAGCGTGAGGCCGAGGTGCTTGAGGGTGGGTCTCTCTACTGGGTGATCAAGGGCGTGATCCTTGCCCGCCAGAGCATCACCGACCTGAAGCAGGTTGACCTTGGCGACGGCATCAGCCGCTGCGCCCTTGTGCTGGACGCCGAGGTGATCCGCACCGAAGCTGCCCCCCGCCGCCCCTTTCAGGGCTGGCGCTACCTTGATCCGGCCGACAGCCCGCGTGATCTGCCAAAGGGGCGGGCCAAGGATGATCCCCTGCCCGCCGCACTGGCGCAGGCGCTGGCCGAGATTGGCCTGCGTTAAGGCGGATCAGTAGTTGTTCGGGTTGCCCGCCACGATGGTGCCCGTGCCGCCATCGGCACCGCTCTGCACCCAGGTCACGGCCTCACCCTCGATCCGGACGTTCCAGCAGTCCGGCGCTTCGCCGTAGCTGAAGCACATCGTGTCGCCGTCAACGGTCCAGGTTCCGGTGTAGCCATCGCCTTTGATCACGCCGTCAGCGGCATAGAACTCGGTGTAGGCACCTGAGGCGGTCATGCTGCCCTGCACCGTGTTGCCGCTGATCGCGGCGGTGATCTCGGGGCCGGTGGCCAGGGTCTGGGAAAGGGCAGGGCCCGCCAGCAGCAGGGTCAGGGACAAGGCAAGCGAGGGGCGGTTGAACATGAGCTTTCTCCGTTGGGTTCCCGTCAGACATAGTCGGCGGTGCGACAGGTCAACCACCCTTTGCATTTTCCTGGCCGCCAGACCGCCCCTACACCCCCAGCTTTGCCAGCAACGGCCCCAGATCCGCCGCCGACCCCCTGCCCCGGAACAGCACCGCCTGTGATTGCAGGATCAGCGCGTCGGACAGGATTTTCAGGTGGTTGGCCCGCAGCGTCTCACCCGAGCTGGTGATATCGGCAATCGCCTCGGCGGTGCCGTTCTTTACCGTGCCTTCGGTCGCGCCAAGGCTGTCGACCAGCTGGTAATCGGCCACGCCGTTTTCGGTCAGAAACTCACGCACCAGCCGGTGATATTTGGTCGCGATCCGCAGCCGGAACCCGTGCGCCGCCCGAAAGGCCGCTGCCGCCGCGTCCAGATCGTCCAGCGTGTCCACGTCCACCCAGACCGACGGCACCGCGATGATCAGGTCAGCCCGGCCAAAACCCAGTTGGGCGATTTCTTCGACCACCGTGGGCCAATCGGCCAGCTCTTCACGCACCAGATCTGTGCCGGTGACGCCAAGATCAATCCGCCCCGCCTCCAGCTCACGCGGGACCTCAGAGGCGGCCAGAAGCACCAGCTCTACCCCTGCCATCCCCTCAACCGCGCCAGAGTATTCGCGCTCGGCCCCCGTCCGCCGCATGGTCAGCCCGCGCGCCCCGAACCAGGCGAAGGTCTGTTCCATCAGGCGACCTTTGGACGGCACCCCGATCTTGATGGTTCCAGTTTCGTTTACGCCAGCCTTGCTCATGGGGTGCCCCGCAACCGGGCCACCAGCCCGGGCCGGATCACGCCGCCCACCGCCGGAATTGACGCCCCCGCCCCAAGCACCGCCGTCAGCGCATCATAGCGCCCGCCACTGGCCACCGGCGGCAAGGCCGGGTCTGCCGCGTGAAAGCTGAAAACAAAGCCGTCATAGTATTCCAGGCTGGTGCGCCCGTGGCTGGCTTCAAACGGCAGCGTGACCACATCCACCCCCCGCGCCGCCAGCGCATCCAGCCGCAGGGCAAAGCGGTCCACCGCCGGGGCGATGGCGGGCAGCATCGGCGTAATCCCCCGCAGATGCGCCAGTGCCGCCGCTGCCGGGGCCTCCAGCGTCAGCAGGTCATACAGCAGGGCCGCCTCGGGGGCCGAGATCGGCTTGGCCCCCGCATCCTCCAGCAAAGCCTCGGTGCGCGCCGCAATCTCTGCGGCCGAGCGGATGCCGACGAAGGTCCCCGCCTCGGCGATCAGCGTGTGGGGTGAGCCCTTGGCCAACCGCTCCAGCAACTGCGCGCGCGCGGCTGGGACCGGGGCACGGCCTGCGAACCGGTCCAGCAGGGCGCGGAACCGTTTGGGCCGCCAGATATGCCGCAACAGGGCCGCCCGACGGCGTGGCGTGGTGTCAAGGCCCCTGACAGCCGCCATCAAGATACCGATATCCCCGGTCGCGGGCCGCAGGTTCAGATCGGCCAGCATTCCGGCGAAAAGGGCAAAAACCTCGGCATCCGCCGCCTCGGGTGTGGAACGGTCAAAGACCTCAAACCCGACCTGCAGATACTCTGACGCGCGGTGCGAGGCGCGGTCTTGTTTCCTGAACACCTCGCCCAGATAGGCATAGCGCGCGGGGTCCGCCCCATGCGCCATATGGGCCTGCACCACGGGCACGGTGAAATCGGGGCGCAGCATCATCTCACCGCGCAGGGGGTCGCGCGTCACATAGGCCCGGGCGCGGATATCCTCGCCATAGAGATCCAGAAGGGTTTCGGCGGGCTGCAGGATATCCGCCTCAACCGGGACAGCGCCTGCCGCCACGAAAGCCGCCAACAGGCGCTCACCCTCGGCCCGGATGGCGGATTTGGGCGTCATTTCCCCAGCATCTTTCGAACAGCAGCGACCAGATCGGCCCGCGGCACTTCAACCTGCGCGGGGCGGTCTTTCCATTCCTCAAGCGTGGCGCTTTCGGCGATCTTGGCGCCAAGGATCAGGTCTTTCAGGATGACCACGCCCTTCTCAGCCTCGTTCCCACCCTGAATGATGGCGACGGGCGACTGGCGTTTATCGGCGTATTTCAACTGGTTGCCAAAGTTTTTCGGGTTGCCCAGATACACCTCGGCCCGGATGCCCGCCTGCCGCAATTCGCCGACCATCGCCATGTAGTCGGCCATCCGGTCGCGGTCCATCACGGTCACGACCACCGGCCCTTCCGCTTGCCCCCCGATGCGGCCCTTGGCGTGCAAGGCAGCAAGCAGCCGGTCCACCCCGATGGACACGCCCGTGGCCGGCACGTCCTGCCCGGTGAAGCGCTTGACAAGGCCGTCATAGCGGCCACCACCGGCGACCGACCCGAACTGCCGCTTCCGGCCCTTTTCGTCGAGGATTTCAAAGGTCAACTCGGCCTCGTAAACCGGCCCGGTATAGTACCCAAGGCCGCGAACGACGCCGGGGTCGAGCACGATACGGTCAGGGCCGTAGCCTTGGGCTTCCAACAGCGCGGCAATGGCCTCAAGCTCGTCCACACCCTCCGAGCCGATGACCGAAGCCCCAACCAATTCGCGCAGCCGCGCAACGGTGGTGGCACCGGTATCACGCTTGGAGGTGGTGAAACCCATCACCACTTCGGCCTGTTCAGCCGACAAGCCCGCGCCCTTGGTGAAATCCCCGCTCTCATCCTTGCGGCCTGCGCCCAGCAGGGCGCGCACACCCTCCGGCCCCAGCCGATCAATTTTGTCGATGGCGCGCAGGACGATGCCGCGTTCGGCTTCCTTGTCGTCACCGGCCAGACCCGCAACCTCCATCACCCCGTTCAGGACCTTGCGGTTGTTTACCTTGACGACATATTCACCGCGAGGGATGCCGACTGTTTCCAAAGCGTCGGCCAGCATCGCGCAAATCTCGGCATCCGCCGCGACCGAGGCGCTGCCAACCGTATCCGCATCGCACTGATAAAACTGCCGAAACCGCCCCGGCCCCGGCTTTTCGTTCCGCCAGACCGGCCCCATCGCATAGCGCCGGTAAGGGCTGGGCAGGTCGTTGCGATACTGCGCCGCCACCCGCGCCAAGGGGGCGGTCAGGTCATAGCGCAGGGCCAGCCAATCGGCTTCATCTTCCTGCCAGGCAAAGACGCCTTCGTTCGGGCGGTCAACGTCGGGCAGGAACTTGCCCAGCGCCTCAACCGTTTCAACCGCGCTGGTTTCCAGCGGGTCAAACCCGTAAAGTTCGTAGACCCTGGAAATCTTGTCCAGCATCTGCTTGCGTTCGCTCACTTCTGCGCCGAAATAGTCACGAAAGCCCTTGGGCGTTTCGGCGCGCGGGCGGCGGGCGGGTTTGTCCTGTGCCA
>JBBQVR010000155.1:0-7518 GCA_038211355.1 Rhodobacterales bacterium
GCCAGTCTGGTGACCGGTACGGTGGCACGAAGGCACAGACGGACTGGTCAGACCAGACGCGAAACCTCGACCGCTGCGCGCACGAAATCGGCGAACAGGGGGTGGGGGGCAAAGGGTTTCGACTTCAGCTCGGGGTGGAACTGGACGCCGATGAACCAGGGGTGATCCTTGACCTCGACGATTTCGGGAAGCTTGCCGTCAGGGGACATGCCCGAAAACACCAGCCCACATTTTTCCAGCTGGTCGCGGTATTGGATATCCACCTCATAGCGGTGGCGGTGGCGTTCCTCGATCACCGTGGTGCCATAGATCCGCGCGACGGCCGACCCTTCCTTGAGGTTCGCCGTATAGGCCCCCAGCCGCATGGTGCCGCCTTTGGCATCTGTCGCCTTGCGGGTGACGGTGTGGTTGCCCTGCACCCATTCCTTGAGGTGGTAGACCACGGGCGTAAAGCGCTTTTCCCCCGCTTCATGATCGAACTCTTCGGACCCGGCATTTTGCAGCCCCGCCAAATTGCGGGCGGACTCAATCACGGCCATCTGCATCCCCAGGCAAATCCCCAGGTAGGGAATCTTCTTTTCACGGGCATAGCGGGCGGCGTTGATCTTGCCTTCGGTGCCGCGTTCGCCAAAGCCGCCGGGCACCAGGATGGCGTGGAAGTTTTCCAGATAGGGGGCGGGGTCTTCGCGCTCAAAGATCTCGGCGTCGATCCATTCGGCGCGAACCTTGGTGCGGTTGGCCATACCGCCATGCGTCAGCGCCTCTGCGATGGATTTGTAGGCGTCTTCCAGCTGGGTGTATTTACCGACGATCGCCACGCGCACCTCACCCTCAGGGTGGGCGATGCGGTCCATCACGTCTTCCCAGCGGGCAAGGTTCGGTCTCGGCGCAGGGGTGATCCCGAAGGCGTCCAGCACCGCCTGGTCAAGCCCCGCCTGATGGTAGGCAAGGGGGGCCTGGTAGATCGTCTTCAGGTCATAGGCGGGGATGACGTGTTCCTTGCGGACGTTGCAGAAAAGGGCGATCTTTTCCCGCTCTTTGTCCGGGATCGGGTGCTCCGAGCGCAGGAGGAGGACATCAGGCGCAAGGCCGATGGATTGCAGTTCCTTGACAGAGTGCTGCGTGGGTTTGGTTTTCAGCTCTCCGCTTGCAGCGAGGTAGGGCAGCAGCGTCAGGTGCATCAGGATCGACTGGCCGCGCGGGCGTTCATGGATGAACTGGCGGATAGCCTCAAAGAAGGGCAGACCTTCGATATCGCCGACCGTGCCGCCGATTTCGCACAGCATGAAGTCGACCTCGGCGTCACCGATGCGCAGGAAATCCTTGATCTCATTGGTGACGTGCGGGATCACCTGAATGGTCTTGCCCAGGTAATCGCCCCGGCGTTCCTTTTCCAGCACGTTGGAATAGATCCGACCAGACGAGATGCTGTCGGTCTGCCGGGCAGAAACCCCGGTGAAGCGTTCGTAATGGCCAAGGTCAAGGTCGGTCTCGGCACCGTCGTCGGTGACGAAAACCTCACCATGCTCAAACGGGGACATCGTGCCGGGGTCGACGTTCAGGTAGGGGTCAAGCTTGCGCAGGCGAACGGTGTAGCCGCGCGCCTGCAACAAGGCGCCCAGGGCGGCCGACGCCAGCCCCTTGCCAAGCGAGGACACCACGCCGCCGGTGATAAAGATATAGCGCGCCATGGAAGACCCCCGTGTGTGTGTCGATGTGTTTGAGGCGATTCGGACCAGGCAGAATCGCGACACCACGGGACGTGAGGTATAACGAAGGACCAGCCATTACGCAACGCCCGCCGCTAGATGCTGCGGCGGATGCTGCGGGGTAGCCAAGCGGTAGTGGGCGTCAGGGATTTGCCGGTGCCGGGGTTGTGGTGCCGGGGGCCGCATCTGGTGCGGTCTCGGGAACCGGTTCCTCGGCGCGGGGGAGCGTGGCAGGCGCGTCGCCTGCGGTGGGCGGCAAGAGGTCACTGCCCGACAAGCCGCCAACGGCGGGCGCATCAGGCGCCACAGCCTCGGCAGGCACTGCAAGACCGTCCACCACCGACCCGCTTTCCGCGCCGCGGGTGGCAAGGATCGTCAGGGTGATCGAGGTGATGATGAAGGCCGTGGCAAAAACCCAGGTCAGCTTGGTCATCGCGGTCGCCGCACCCCGCGCTGACATCGCACCGCCACCGCCGCCACCGATGCCAAGGCCGCCACCTTCCGACCGCTGCAACAGCACCACACCGATCAGCAGAAGGGCGAGGATCAGGTGGATGGTGAGGACGACGTTTTCCATGGGGCTTCCCGGCTGACTTCTGGGCGGACATGACGGCAGGCCTTTGGCCAGCAGACGCGCCTATCTAGGCGGAAGGGCGTGTGGGTGCAAGGGTGCAGGGGGCAAAATGGCGCGAAGACCGGGGGGCTATCTGGCCATAAGCTGGAGCGTTGATCGGTTTCGCCGTGCGATCAGGTTTAGCCTGTCCTTTATGTCCTGTGGATTCAAAGCAGGCCAGGGGTCAGTCTGCGGGTCCATAAACCCTGCTTGCGCAAGCGCCCGGCCAAGTTCCGGCAACTCTGGCAGGCAATGGGTCCAAAACCAAGGATCGGGCGCCGTGACCCCATCGCTGCGCACAAAAACCTGCGTCCAAGGCGCAAGGCTGATGGTTTCGGCGCCCGAAAAGCTGCGGATCTGCGAGGCCATTGCTTGCGGATAAAACGGCCTGCGACCAAGGACGGCAACCCTGGCCGAAGGCTCACAGGCGAAGGCCACCATATGCAGGGCTGACCCGTCGACACCGATGATGCGCCGCGCGCCGCGATAGGTAGCGATCTGTTCGGCAAGCGATGCGCGTTCAGGGTGAAAGATATGATATCCGGCCGCTGCCAGCAGAGCCTCAATCCGGTCCTCGAACATCATCCCTTCGCGCCTCAGACCCAGTCCGCTGCGCGAGATGAAGACGTCAGGATGACTGCCACGCCCGCCAACTGCCGCCAGCCGGGACCGGATAAAGCGGCGATACGTCTCAATGCCGTCAAAAAGCTGCGCCGCGGTTGATACACCTTCGTCTGGCACCAGGAGCTCTTCCACAGCTTCGTCGGCGCCGACGGTCACCACGGGCACATCAATCGCCAGCAGCGTCAACAGGTCTTGCAGATTGCGGGTGGTGCCGGGCCGGGTCAGGCCATCGGTGCCACGATCAAGGTACAAGATGCCGTCTGGCGGGGTGGAAAGCTGGTCAAGCGCCCAAAGCCGTGCCGTCGAATAGATCAGCGCATGGCCAAAGTGGTGAAACCCGATCCCTCCAAAAAGCCAGCGTCCGGGGCGGCGCGAGCATCCGACCAGGCTGTAGGCCGGAAACCGGCATGGCAGGCACGCCCCTCCTACATGGGTCGTTGTCTGGGCTTCGGCTACGAGGTCTCTCTCGGCCGTGAAAACGCCGCAGACCTGCTGGAACGCCCGCTTTTCGCCGGGGCGCGTGGTTCGCAACACGGCGTCCTTGATGGTCAGGATTTGCGACACTGGCCCGGTCTTTCAACGCAGACGTGGCAAAAGCGGACCATCCTAGCCATTGACCTCGTCGGTGGTCTGCTGACCGGACAGGCGCTGGCGCAGGATCGACCAGGACATGCCGATGCCAAGGATCAGCGACAGCGCGAAGATCGCCAGCCACACCGTCAGCGCCGAATTGCCCAAGGCCAAGAGGCCCCAATCCGTCAGCACCCACAGCCCAGCACCAAAGATCGCCGCGATGACGATCGCGCCCAGGATCCCGATGGAGCGCATGGTGGCCACCACATAGACCATCGTCACCACGGCAAGGAGAAGGCCAGAAAACACGATCAGCGGCATCTGATCCTCCCACCCGCTGCGGGCCCAGATGACGTAGTTCCAGCGCGTCGGGTTGAAGATCGCCGCGATAAGCAGGAAGGCACCAAGCCAGCGCAGAAAAATGCCCATGATCGTTTCCTTCAGGGTGTGGGGTGCCGGGTATGCGGGGCCCATGTCTAATGGCGCAGGTTAGCCGTCCTGTCGGCCAAGGCAATGGGGCTGGCAAGTTCGGCCTGGACCATGGGTTGCAGGGCACAGCGTTTCAAGGGTTCCCCCCTCGGCCCCCTGCCGCTATACCCCGCAGGGTTTGAACGTGTGAAGGGGAATCCTATGGCCAACGTCGTCGTGGTGGGCGCCCAGTGGGGCGATGAGGGCAAGGGCAAGATCGTCGATTGGCTAAGCGAGCGGGCCGATGTCATCGCGCGCTTTCAGGGCGGGCACAATGCGGGCCACACGCTGGTCATCGGCGGCAAGGTCTACAAACTTAGCCTTCTGCCCAGCGGCATCGTGCGCGGCGGCAAGCTGTCGATCATCGGCAACGGCGTAGTGGTGGACCCCTGGCATCTGGTCACCGAGATCGAAAAGCTGCGCGGCCAGGGGGTTGAGATCACGCCGGAGAACCTGATGCTTGCCGAAAACGCGAGCCTCATCCTGCCGATCCATGGTGAACTTGACCGCGGCCGTGAGGCGCAGACCAGCGTGGCCAAGATCGGCACCACCGGTCGTGGGATCGGCCCGGCCTATGAGGACAAGGTCGGTCGCCGCGCCATCCGCGTGGCAGACCTGTTTGACGCAGCCACGCTGGAAACGCGGATCGGCCGTCTTTTGACCCATCACAACGCGCTGCGGTCGGGTCTGGGGTTGGACCCGGTGGACGCAGAAGCGCTGAAGGCGCAGCTTCTGGAGATTGCGCCGAAGATCAAGCCCTATGCCGGCCCCGTCTGGAAGGTGATGACCGAGGCCCGGCGCGCGGGCAAGCGCATCCTTTTTGAGGGGGCGCAGGGCGCGCTTCTGGACATCGATTTTGGCACCTATCCCTATGTGACCAGCTCCAACACCATCGCGGGCCAGGCGGCAACCGGTGTGGGCGTGGGGCCGACGGCGATTGATTTCGTGTTGGGCATCGTCAAGGCCTACACCACCCGGGTGGGCGAAGGCCCGTTCCCGGCAGAACTGCAGGACGCCGATGGTGAGCGGCTGGGCGAGCGTGGGCATGAGTTTGGCACCGTCACGGGCCGCAAGCGGCGCTGCGGCTGGTTTGATGCGGTCCTGGTTCGGCAGACCTGTGCCACAAGCGGCGTATCCGGCATCGCGCTGACCAAGCTGGACGTGCTGGACGGGTTCAAGACGCTGAAAATCTGTATCGGCTATGATCTGGACGGGGTGCGGCTGGACTATCTGCCGACGGCAGCCAACCAGCAGGCCCGCTGCACGCCGATCTATGAAGAGATGGAAGGCTGGTCTGAGACCACCGCAGGCGCGCGGTCCTGGGCCGATCTGCCGGGGGCGGCGATCAAATATGTGCGCCGGATCGAAGAGTTGATCCAATGCCCGGTCGCCCTACTTTCCACCTCGCCGGAACGGGATGACACGATCCTGGTGACCGATCCTTTCGCAAACTAAGTCGCGGGCCAACTTGCGGACTTTGGCGAAAGCGCGGTGAAGCTGCCGGTCATAGCGCCCGTGCAGGTGGAATGTCGCTGAGGCTGAGACTGAGACTGAGGCTGAGACTGAGGCTGAGACTGAGACTGAGATTGGGACTGAGACTGAGATCGGGACGGTGCGGATGGGAAAGGGTTGGGAATGGCGCTAAGCTACAAGGCACGGCGGCGCTGGGCGCTCGTGATCCTGCTGGTCGGGATGCCGCTTTACGTCGTGGCCGCAGTGACAGTGGTCAACCTTCTGGAACGCCCGCCGATCCTGGTAGAACTGTTCGTCTACGTCGCCTTGGGGTTTCTCTGGGCGCTGCCGTTCCGTTTTGTGTTTCGCGGCATTGGTCAGGCAGATCCGGATGCCCCCGCACAAACGGAAACGGACGGCACACCGCACAGGTAGGCCGCCCGTTATCCAGATATGGTCGTCAGGTCCGGTGCGGAGCCGTTCAGGAAAGACGCCGCGCCTCGGCCAGATAGGGTGAGTTTTCGGCCAGCATGTAATGCCCCCGGCTGACCTTTTCGATCCGGCCCGTCCGCAGAAGGGTGCCAAAGCTGCGCAATCCATCTTCACGGCTGACCTGACGGGTTCCCGCGCTGGCCATCAGGCGGCGCATCAGCTGCGGCCGGGTGAACTGGCTGCGCTTTTCGATGCAGGTGGCGTAGGCGGCGGCGGCTTCCAGCATTTCGGCCATCGACTTGACGCCGACACGTTCGGCAAACTCGACCAGACCGGCCTGTTCGGTGGCGGAAAGGTCTTCGTCGTGCTCTTCCTCATCGTCAAGCTCACCGCCGGCACCTTGGGACGGTTGATCAAGGACAATCTTCTTCTGCGGCGCAAGCGGGCTTGCGGCACCGATGCCGATGGCGCCGGTCAGACGCCCGGTGCGCAGGCCAACCATCGGCTGATCCTCACGCTGAACCGGTGGGGCTGCGGCGGGGGCGACTGCGTCTGATGCTGGCGCGGCAGCGGGGGTCAGGACAGGCCCGGTTGGAGGGACAGCTTCGGCCGCAGGTTCCTCAAGAGGGGCAGGCGTCACAGGCGGCACGGCTGTAAACCGGTCAATCCGCTGTTCCGACACCAGCACCAACGGCGGCGGCCCCATCATGCCCGGACGGATCGTCCCCGGGCGCGGACCTGACGATCGCACTGACACCGTTTTGCGGCGCGGCTTGACCCCGGCGCCACCCTGGGCGGGCTTGTCGGCCACGGGATCATCTGGCTGCACAACATCGGCCAGATCATCACGGTAGGCGTCGGACCGGGTATCCACCGGCGGTTTTGTTTCACCCGACAGGGCGCGGTCAGCCTCGGTCGCGACGACGGCGGCCTTGAGCTGGGCAATCGAATCCAGACGGCGCCGGTTTTCGTCATCGGCCAGTGCGTCGTCGGTCTGGCGCATCAGGCGTGCAATCTCTGCGTCATCACCGCCAGCGGCCAGACCGCGTGAGGTGGGCCGATCCAGCCGTGCATTGTCACCGTCATTGGGCCGCAGCCGCACAACGCGCGAATTTACGCGCTTGCCGCGTCCGGCAGGGCGATCCGCCTCAGACGGTTCCGGGGCTGCGTCAACGGGGGCCACCGGCGGCGCGACCAGCGGCGCGTCGGTTGTCAGATCAGGGGCCACGGCATCAAGATCCAGCGCCTCTGGCAGCGGGTCGTCCCTCAGGGCCTCGATCAGGGAGGCGGGCAGATCAGCGGCATCTTCCGGCTGCAGGTCTTCAAACGCGGAGCTGGCAAAGGTGCTTTCGGGCTGCGGGGTGTCATCCAGCGGATCTTCGAACCCGGCATCATCAGGCAGTGCTGCCTCGAAAGCTGCGTCAAGAATCGGGGACAGCCCTGCGGGCGCAAGGTCAGCCGGCGGAAGGTCTTCACCACCTTCGGGGGCCAGCTCTGCGTCGGCCAAGTCTTCGACTTCGGCGGCCAAGTCTGCGGGCGCCAAGTCTGCGGGCGCCAAGTCTGCGGGCGCCAAGTCTGCGGGCGCCAAGTCTGCGGGCGCCAAGTCTGCGGGCGCCAAGTCTGCGGGCGCCAAGTCTGCGGGCGCCA
>JBBQVR010000156.1:0-7481 GCA_038211355.1 Rhodobacterales bacterium
AACGGCAGCTATCCGGGCTGATCTCATCGGCCACGATCAGGCGCATGTAGTCGCCATCCCAGACGCGGCCAACCTCGATCTTGAAGTCGGCCAGACGGATGCCGACGCCCATCATCACGCCTGACATGAAATCATTCACCCGCAAGGCCAGCGCAATGATGTCGTCAAGGTCCTGTTGGTTGGCCCAGCCGAAGGCGACGATATGTTCCTCGGCGACAAGGGGGGCGTTCAGGCGTTCGTCCTTGTAGTAGTATTCCACAATCGGGCGCGGCAGCTGCGTGCCCTCAGGGATGCCCAGACGGGCGACCATCGGCCCGGCGGAGAAGTTGCGCACGACAACCTCAAGCGGGATGATCTCAGCCATCCGCACCAACTGCTCACGCATGTTGATCCGGCGGATGAAATGCGTGGGCACACCGATCTGGTTCAGACCGGTCATGAAGAATTCCGACAGGCGGTTGTTCAGCACGCCCTTGCCTTCCAGCGTGGCAGGGGCCGCGACGGTGGGGGCGCTGTCATCCTTGAAGTACTGGATCAGCGTCCCGGGCTCGGGGCCTTCATAGAGGATCTTTGCCTTGCCCTCATAGACCTTCTTGCGCCGTGCCATGCGTTCTCCGATGACGGTGACCGCCATGACCAGCGGTCATGTCGGGGGTATCCTCTGGCCTATAGTCCAAGGGTCGCGCGGTCGCAAGGCGCGTGAGAGTTTACACCGGCAGAGGGGCTTGCAGCAAGCCATCGGGAGGGGCATATGGAACGCAAGTGACCCAACGCCAAACTCCATGGGGGCCCCCGATGACCACATTCGACGATCGTGAAAACGCCTTTGAAAACAAGTTCGCCCATGACAGCGAAATGCAGTTCCGGGCTGAGGCGCGGCGCAACAAGCTGACCGGGCTTTGGGCGGCAGACCTTATGGGCAAGACCGGCGATGAGGCTGCGGCCTATGCCATGGAAGTCGTCAGCGCCGATTTCGAAGAGGCCGGGATCGAAGATGTGGTGCGCAAGCTGGTTGCCGACCTTGCAGGCAAGGCCAGCGCCGACCAGATCCGCGCCAAGATGGCCGAAATGCTGCCAGTGGCCAAGGCCCAGCTGATGGGCGAAGTCTGACGCCTGCCTTTTGAACGGCACGCGGCTTGAACGGCACGCGGCGCGGCACCCTGGTGGTCCGCGCCGTTTGCATGCGCCTTCACATCGACGGGCGGGGCGATCTCTGCCAAGTTGAGGTGGACGCCAAGACGTGATGCGGAATATGAATTTGCCTCTGTCTGCGGGCCGTGGCAGACGGGAAAAAACGCCTGAGGGAAGGACCCCGACAATGACCGATGCGCTGACCCGGATGCTTGCCTCGCGTGAGTGGTTGATGGCTGATGGGGCCACGGGGACCAACCTTTTCAACATGGGCCTCGAATCGGGCGAACCGCCCGAGTTTTGGAACACCGACCGGCCGGACAACATTCGCACGCTGTATCGCGGGGCGGTCGAGGCGGGGTCGGACATCTTCCTGACCAACACCTTTGGCGGCAATGCCAGCCGCCTGAAACTGCATGGCGCGCAAGGCCGGGTGCATGAGCTGAACCGCATCGGCGCCGCCCTTGGCCGCGAGATTGCCGATGCCGCAGGCCGCCCGGTGGTGGTGGCGGGGTCTGTCGGGCCCACGGGCGAGATTTTTGAGCCGATGGGCACCCTGACCCATGCGCTGGCAGTCGAGATGTTTCATGAACAGGCCGAGGGTCTGAAAGCCGGCGGCGCAGACGTGTTGTGGGTCGAGACGATCAGCGCCTTTGAAGAATACAAAGCCGCCGCAGAAGCTGCCGCACTGGCAGGCATGCCCTGGTGCGGCACGATGAGCTTTGACACCGCAGGGCGCACGATGATGGGCGTCACCTCCTCTGCGATGGCCGAAATGGTGGAAAAGCTGCCGAACCCGCCGATCGCATTTGGCGCCAATTGCGGCGTCGGTGCATCCGACCTGATGCGCACTGTGCTTGGCTTTGGCGCCACCGGTACCGCGCGCCCGCTTATCGCCAAGGGCAATGCCGGGATCCCGAAGTATCACGACGGCCACATCCACTATGATGGCACGCCTGACCTGATGGCCGAATATGCAGTGCTGGCGCGTGACGCCGGGGTGCGGATCATCGGGGGATGCTGCGGCACGATGCCGGAACATCTGAAAGCGATGCGCGCGGCCCTTGAAAGCCGCCCCACGGGACCGCGCCCGTCGCTTGAGGATATCTCGGCCCACCTCGGCGGGTTCTCGTCTGCTTCGGACGGGACCGGCGATACCTCGGGCGATCCCAAGCGTGAGCGTCGCGGCCGGCGGGGGTAAGCGCCGGAGTTTTGGAAAACTCCGGACCGGAGCCTTCAAAGGCTCCGATCCGATTTCTTCTAAGAAATCGGGGCGATGACGGTCAGAACAACGACAACTGGTCACCTGCCCGTGGCGGCGGGCGAAAAAGGTCGCTGCGCAACGTCGGCAATCCGCTGCCAAGGCCCAGCCGGGTGCGTGCCACATCGGCCCGGCGGCGGATCAGCTCGGCCCACAGGCCCTGACCGGTCATCCGGAGCCCGAACTCGGGGTCATAGTCGCGCCCGCCGTGCAATTCGCGCACCCGGCCCATGACGCGGGCGGCGCGGTCGGGGAAGGTGGCCTCAATCCAGGCGCGAAACAGGTCCGCCACCTCCAGCGGCAGGCGCAGGGGGATTGAATTGGCGTAGCTCGCCCCAGCCTCGGCCCCGGCAGCCATGACCGCCTCAAGCTCATGATCGGTCAGCGCGGGGATCAGGGGCGAAACCTGCACCCGCACCGGAATACCCGCCTCGGCCAAGGCCCGGATCATTTGCAGCCGCCGCTTGGGTGCCGGGGCGCGAGGTTCCATCTTGCGGGCCAGCCCTTCGTCCAGCGTGGTGACCGAGATCGACACCGCCGCCAGCCCCTGAGCGGCCATCGGGGCAAGAAGGTCGATGTCGCGTTCGACCAGCGTGCCGCGCGTGGTGATCCAGACCGGGTGGCGGAAGGCGGCCAGCACCTCCAGCACCTGACGCATCAAAAGGTGTTCACGATCAATGGGCTGATACGGGTCGGTGTTGGTGCCGATGGCGATAGGGGCAACCTTGTAGGTCGGACGGCGCAGTTCGGCGTCCAGCACGGCTGCGATGCCTGGCCGCGCGATCAGCCGAGTCTCAAAATCCAGGCCCGGCGAAAGGTTCAGAAAGGCGTGGCTGGGCCGGGCATAGCAATAGACGCAGCCATGCTCACACCCGCGATAAGGGTTGATCGACCGGTCAAAGGGCAGGTCGGGCGAGCGGTTGTATGTGATGGCCGACCGGGGGCGTTCAGCCCGCGTCTCCGTACGCAGCAGACGGTCCTCTTCGGGCAGGTCCCAGCCGTCGTGGTGTGCGGCCTGGGTCTGGCGTTCAAAGCGACCTGCGCGGTTGCTGTCGGCCCCGCGTCCGCGCAAACGTTGGCCGGGAAGGATGGTTTCATCTGCCATAGCCGCAACAGTAGAACAAAAACGGAACATTTGCCACACCTTTCCCGAGCCCGACACCTTTCTGTCGGCTTTAATCCGGTGTATGTCGCTTGCCGAACAGTGGCGCTGCCGCTTTGTGACCATGCATGATCACAGACCCTTCCGCTTGGAGCCCATCCGATGGCCGACGAAGACGAAATCATCCTTGCTGATCTTTCCGATGACGAACTTGTGCTGCAGATGCACGATGACCTTTACGACGGTCTGAAGGAAGAGATCGAGGATGCCGTAAACATCCTGATCGCACGGGGCTGGACGCCCTATGACGTGCTGACCAAGGCACTGGTGGCGGGCATGACCATCGTCGGCGCCGACTTCCGCGACGGTATCCTGTTCGTCCCCGAAGTGCTGCTGGCCGCCAACGCGATGAAATCGGGGATGTTCATCCTCAAGCCGCTTTTGGTGGAAACCGGCGCGCCGCGCATGGGCAAGATGGTGATCGGCACCGTCAAGGGCGACATCCACGACATCGGCAAGAATCTTGTCGCGATGATGATGGAAGGCGCGGGCTTTGAGGTGCTGGACCTTGGGATCAACAACTCGGTCGAGAAATACCTCGACGCGCTTGAGGCGGAAAAGCCCGATATCCTTGGCATGTCTGTCCTGCTGACCACGACGATGCCCTATATGAAGGTCGTGATCGACACGATGAAGGAAAAGGGCATGCGCGAGGATTATATCGTGCTGGTCGGTGGCGCGCCGCTGAATGAAGAGTTCGGCAAGGCCATTGGCGCCGACGCCTATTGTCGGGATGCCGCTGTTGCGGTGGAAACCGCCAAGCAGTTCGTGGCCCGCAAGCACAACCAGATCGGCGCCTGAAGGCCGGGCTGTGCCGGACGCGCTTGTTTGCGTGCGCCCGGCATGACAACGCCCGCACGGTGGTGTGATCCTGTCAGGGCTTGCGAAAACCGTTTTCGACGCGCAGGTTACAGGGTGAGGAGGCGCTGTCATGCCACTTACACATTTTCTGGGCCTGGTTGCTTTGGTGATCCTGTCGGCGGGCCTTACTTTGGCGCTTGCGCTTTGGTCCGGCGTGCCGATCGCTGCCGTGGCCTTCGCCGCAGTCTCGGCCAGTCTTATTCTTGCCTGGTCGCGGGTCGGCCGATAGGGCCTGCTTGCCCAAGGAAACGGCCAAGGAAACGGCATGGATGATCTGATGCTAAGCGAGGTTGGCCTGGCACCCGTTCGGACGGGGCGCGTGCTGCTGATCGCCTGCGGGGCCCTGGCGCATGAGATCCTGGCCCTGAAAGCTGCGAACGCCTGGGATCACCTTGATCTGCAATGCCTGCCGGCCAAACTGCACCTTTGGCCGGACCGGATCATTCCCGCGGTTGAGGCTGCGGTAACTGATGCGCGTGGCCGGTACGAAAGCATCTTCGTCGTCTATGCTGACTGCGGCACAGGTGGGAGATTGTTCGAAAAGTGCAAGGAACTGGGCGTCGAGATGGTCGAAGGCCCGCATTGTTATTCGTTTTTTGAAGGCAACACCGCCTTTGCCGCCAAGGCAGAAACTGAGTTCACGGCATTTTACCTGACGGATTTCCTGGTCCGGCAGTTTGATGCCTTCGTGTGGCGACCGATGGGTTTGGACAGGCATCCAGAGCTGCGCGACATGTATTTCGGGAACTACACCAAGCTGGTCTATCAGGCGCAGGTCAATGACCCTGCGCTGGACGCCAAAGCACAGGATTGCGCCGCGCGGTTGGGGTTGGAATATGAGCGGCGTTTTACCGGCTATGGTGATCTGTCGACAGCGCTTCAGGCGGTCGCGGATCGGTAGTGCGCCAGCACAAAAAGCCGGATCGCCGAAGCCAGACCCTCGTCGCCGGAACGGGCATCGTCCACTTCGGCCGCGAGTTGGTTGAGCGGGACCTGTCGCGCGGCGGCGATTTCTCGGAAGGCATCCCAGAACGGCGCCTCCAGCGAGACGCTGGTCCGGTGGCCATGCAGGGTCAACGAGTGTTTGATCGGGCGGGTGCTCATGCGCCAGCCATAGCGCGTGGCGGTTGGCGTTGTCACCGGAGTTTTCAAAAACTCCGGTCCGGACCCTTTGAAGGGTCCGGTGCGATTTCTTTGAAGAAATCGCTTAGACGATCCGGCGCAATGGCTCGCGGTTGCAGAAGATGACGAATTGGCCGGCGTTCTCAATCACCGGAAAGCCGCGCCGCCGCATCTCCTCCAGAAAAGGGCCTCGGCCGACGAAGCGTTCGACATCGCGCACCTTCCGCCGGATCACCCCTCCTTCGCGGGCGGCTTGCGACGTGAACAGATGGGCGACCCAGTGGCCAGACGAAAGGTAGGCGGGAAGACTGGTCATGGCAAACCTCCGTCCCCGAAGGCTGCCAGAACACGGTTAAGCGCCGGTTAATCCGTTTCGCGCTTATGCGCGTCCAGATCTCGCGCGGCCTTTTGGCCTGAGCCTGTTGCAGCGCACGCTCGGCCTTCGTGCGCCCGAACTTGGCGGCATTGCCATCTGCGGCAGAGCGGGCGGCCTTGCGGGCCGTCTGCTTTTTAACTTGGCGCAGGTTTACGATCTCGGCCAAGGGTCAGCCCTTCGGGCCGATCATGTCTTCGGGCCGCACCACGCGGTCGAAGGTTTCGCCATCGACATAGCCAAGCGCAATCGCCTCTTCGCGCAAGGTGGTGCCGTTCTTGTGCGCGGTCTTGGCGACTTTGGTGGCCGCGTCATAGCCGATGGTCGGCGCCAGCGCCGTCACCAGCATCAGCGATTCCTTCATCAGCTTGTCGATCCGCGCCACGTTCGCTTGCGTGCCCACCACCATGTTGTCGGTGAATGACCCGGCTGCGTCACCCAGAAGCTGCATGGATTGCAAGACGTTGTAGGACATCATCGGATTGTAGACGTTCAGCTCGAAATGCCCCTGAGACCCTGCGAAACCCACCGCCGCATCGTTGCCCATCACCTGCGCGCAGACCATGGTCAGCGCCTCGGCCTGGGTTGGGTTGACCTTGCCCGGCATGATGCTGGAGCCCGGCTCATTTTCTGGCAGGATCAGCTCGCCCAGGCCCGAACGCGGGCCAGAGCCCAGAAGCCGCAGGTCGTTGGCGATCTTGAAGAGGCTGGCGGCGACCGTTTTCAAGGCACCCGAGAACATCACCATCGCGTCATGCGCGGCCAGTGCCTCGAACTTGTTCGGGGCGGTGATGAAGGGCAGGCCGGTGATCTTCGCAATCTCGGCCGCCACGCGGGTATCCCAGCCAACGCGAGTATTCAGGCCGGTGCCGACGGCGGTGCCGCCCTGGGCCAGTTCATAGATGTCGGGCAGGCACATCTTGACCCGGGCAATCCCCTTGTCGACCTGCGTGGCATAGCCCGAAAACTCCTGGCCCAGCGTCAGGGGTGTG
Organism: Rhodobacterales bacterium; assembly: GCA_038211355.1. Taxonomy (GTDB): domain Bacteria; phylum Pseudomonadota; class Alphaproteobacteria; order Rhodobacterales; family Rhodobacteraceae; genus Tabrizicola. Next base: position 6,903 of record JBBQVR010000156.1, read on the forward strand.
GCGTCCTGCGTATGGGTGCGGCCGATCTTGATGATATCCTTGAATTCATGTGACTTTGCCCAAAGCGCCGCCGACAGCTTTTCCAGCCCCGGGATCAGCACATCCCGCGCCATCATGCCGATGGCCACATGCATCGCGGTGGGGAAGGTGTCGTTCGACGATTGGCCCATGTTCACATGGTCATTCGGGTGGACGGGCTTTTTTGACCCCATCACCCCGCCCAGGACTTCGATCGCGCGGTTGGAAATCACCTCATTCGCGTTCATGTTGCTTTGAGTGCCGGACCCGGTCTGCCAGACGACCAGCGGAAAGTTGTCGTCGAACTTGCCGTCGATCACCTCGGTCGCGGCGGCGGCGATGGCCTGACCCAGATCGGCAGCGATATCGCCTTGCGCGATGTTCACCAGCGCACAGGCCTTCTTGATCACCCCCAGCGCGCGGATGATGGCCACAGGCTGGCGTTCCCAGCCGATTGGAAAGTTGATGATCGACCGCTGGGTCTGCGCGCCCCAATACTTGTCGGAGGGCACTTCAAGCGGGCCAAAGCTGTCAGTTTCGGTACGGGTCGCGGTCATCGGT
>JBBQVR010000157.1:0-7478 GCA_038211355.1 Rhodobacterales bacterium
GCACCACGAACAAGGTGAAGACCGTGCCGATCAGCAGGCCGGTAAAGATCACGATGCCCATGGCCTGCCGCGCTGCTGCGCCGGCGCCGTCGGCGATGATCAGCGGTACCACTGCCAGCGCCATCGCCGCCGTCGTCATCAGGATTGGGCGCATCCGCGTTTTGGCCGCTGCGACGATGGCCTGCCGGCGCGTGGCGCCCTTGGTCTCGCGCTGCTGGTTGGCGAATTCGACCATCAGGATGCCGTGCTTGGTGATCAGGCCGATCAGCGTGATCAGCCCGACCTGCGTGTAGATGTTCAAAGTGCTTAGCCCGAAATACAGCGGCAGCATGGCGCCGAAGATCGACAGCGGCACCGACATCAGGATGATAAAGGGATCCCGGAAGCTTTCGAATTGCGCCGCCAGCACCAGGTAGATCACGATCAGCGCCGCGCCAAAGGCCAGAAGGATCGCGTTGCCCTCGGACTTTTCCAGCCGGGACTGGCCAGAGTAGTCGATGAAGAACCCGTCGGGCAGCACCTCGTCGGCAATGTGTTCCAGCTCTGCCAGGGCCACACCGGTGGACAGGCCGATCATCGGCATGCCCGTCAACGAAGCCGAGTTCAGCTGGTTGAACTGCTCGATCGACGCCGCCGCGACCGTGGGCGTGATCGACACGATCGACGACAGCGGGATCATCGCGCCAGACCGCGCCCGCACAAAGAATTCCCCCAGCCGCTCGGGGTTGTCGCGCCACTCGCGCGGAACCTGCGTGATCACGTCGTAACTGTTGGAATCGCGGTCGAACTGCGCCACCGCGCCGCCACCGACCAGCAGGCCCAAGGTAGAGCCGATGTCGCTGACCGACACGCCAAGCAGGGCCGCGCGGTCGCGGTCGATGGTGACGCGCACCTGTGGGGCGTCGAAGGACAGGCTGTTTTGCACCACGATGAACATGCCTGACTGCATCGCCTTGGCGCGGATCTCTTCGGTGACCTCGACCACGCGTTCGGGGCCGTGGATCGACTGGATCACCATGGCGATGGGCAGCCCTCCACCCGCGCCGGGCAGGGAGGGCGGCGCAAAGACAAAGCTTTGCAGTCCGGGGGTTTGGTTCAGAATTCCCTGAATTTCCTGCTGGATCTCTTTCTGGCTGCGGTCCCGTTCGACCCAGTCCTTGAGCGCCCAGATATAGAAGCCGGTGTTCGCGGCCCCGCCCATCCCGGCGACCGAGAATGACGTCTGCACCTCCTCGATCCCGGCAGTGCGCCGGGCGACTTCCTGTGTGAAGGCGTCGGTATAGGACAGGGTCGCGTACCGCGGGCCGTTCATGATCGCGAACAGCGCGCCGTTGTCTTCCTCGGGCGCCAGTTCCGATGAGGTGTTCACGAACATGAACCCGGTGACACCAACCAGAACCACCGACATCAGCAGCGTGACCGGCCGGTAATCCAGCGACGAAGACACCCGGCGTTCATACCAGTTGGACAGCCCGTTCAGCGTTCGGTCCACACCGCGCTGGAAACGGCCCGGCTCTCCAGCTTGCAGGATGCGGGCGGACATGGCGGGGGTGATGGTCAGGGCAACGAGGCCCGAGATGATGACCGATCCGGCCAGCGTCAGCGCAAACTCGGTAAACAGCGCCCCGGTCAGGCCGCCAATGAAGGCCAGGGGTGACAGCACGGCCGCAAGTGTGATCGTCATGGCGATCACCGGACCGGTGATTTCCTTCATGCCGATGATCGACGCCTCGGCGGGTCGCATCCCGTCGTCGATGTGGCGGTGAATGTTTTCGACCACGACGATGGCATCATCCACCACAAGGCCGATGGCCAACACCATGGCCAGCAGCGTGAGGAGGTTGATCGAATAGCCAAGGGCAAGCATGATCGCACAGACGCCGATCAGCGACAGCGGGATCGTCACGATCGGCATGATGACCGACCGGAACGACCCCAGAAACAGCAGAATCACGACCATGACGATGACCACTGCCTCGGCGATGGTCTTGAAAACCTCGGTGATCGAGGCTGCGATCGTTTCGGTCGAATCGTAGACAAGGTCGATCGTCATCCCCTGTGGCAGCGTGGCCGCCAGTGAGGGAAGCGCCGCGTTCACGTTGGTTGCGACGTCTAGCTGGTTTTCGCCGGGCGCGGGGACGATCCCGATAAAGGTCCCGGGTTCCCCTGCGAAGGTCACGATCGCGTCGGTCGAGCCCGAGGCAAGCTCGATCCGGGCCACGTCGCGCAGCCGCACCACGCCATTCGTGCCCTGCACAAGCGGCAACGCCCCGAAGGACTCGGGGGTCTGGATCGTGCTGTCCAGCGTCAGCGAATAGGCGAAATACTCGTTCTCGGTCTTGCCCGGCGCGGACAAGAAGTTCGATGACCGGATCGCTGCCAGCACCTCGGGCGCGGTCACGCCCCGCGACGACAGCTTCAAGGGATCAAGCCAGACGCGCATCGCGAACTTTTGCGCGCCCAGAATCTCCATCTGTGCGACGCCCTGAATATTCGTCACCCGCGGCCGCACCACGCGTTCAAGGTATTCGTTCAGCTCTTCGGGCGACATGTTCGGGTTCTGAACCGCGAAATACATCAGGGCAAAGGTCATGCCAGTGCCCTTGACGATCACCGGGTCCTCGGCGTCCTGCGGCAGCTGGCCGCGAACCTGCTGCAGCTTGGACATCACCTCGGTCAAGGCGACATCGGGGTCGGCCCCCAGCCGCATCTGCACGGTCACGACCGAGGCGGACTGCCGCGACTGGCTGCTGATGAAATCGACATTCTCGGTGGTCGAAACGGCGGCAGCGATGGGCGTGGTGACGAAGCCCTGGATCAGGTCAGGTGCTGCGCCTGGATAGACGGTGGTGATGGTAATGACGCCTTCCGAAACTTCCGGATACTGCCGCACCGGCAGGTTCAGCACCGAAGCCAGGCCCAGGAACAGGATAAGCGCAGCAAGAACCGTAGAGAGGACGGGTCGACGGATGAAGATTTCAGAGAAATGCATGGGCCGCCCCTATTCGCCTGTCGTCAGATCGACTGAGTCGTCGATCACTACCGCTGCGCCATTCGACAGCCGGTTCTGCCCGGAAGTCACGACCTGATCGCCGGCCGACAAGCCCGAGATCAGCTCGATCTGGCTGCCGTTGCGCCGTCCGGTCTGGACAAAGACCTGCGCGGCGGTCAGCGCATCGCCCTCGCCCTCGCCCTTGCGCAGGACATAGGCGTAGCTGCCATAAAGGCTGGCGACGATGGCGGTCTGCGGCAATGCGATCACGCCCTCTTCGACCGGCAGCGCCACGCGCACCCGCAGGAACTGCCCGGGCAAAAGCTGGCCCGAGGGGTTGCTGACCTCAGCCCGGACCTTTGCGAGGCGTGAGTTGGGGTCAACCTGCGGTTCGATGGCAATGATCCGGCCCTCAGCGCTGAAAGCGCCGACCTCGGTCGTGACACCGATGGCCTGGCCCGGCGCGACAACGGCAAGCTGTTGTTCCGGCACGGTGAAATCGACATACATCCGCTCAAGGTCCTGCAAGGTGGCGTAGATCGTTCCCGGCATGACATACTGGCCCACCTCGACCCGCGGAATCCCAAGCACACCGCCAAAAGGTGCGCGAGACTGCTTGGCGTCCAGCGCCGTCTGCAACTGCGCTACCCGTGCCAGCGCGCTTTCCACCTGCGCTTCGGCGGATTCGAGGGTGTTTGCCGCGCTCACCCCGCGCGTCGTCAGGGCCTGCGCCCTGCCGGCCTCGGCCTTGGCCACTGCAAGGGCGGCTTCGCCGGCGGCAAGACCGGCCCGTTCAGCCTTGTCATCGATCTGAAGCAGAACCTGACCTTCGGTCACCGTGGCATTCGGGGCAAAGTCGATGCTTCGCACCAGCCCGCTGGATTCAAGCGCGAGGTCAACCCCGCGCGCCGAAATCGCGGTTCCCACCGCCTCAAATCCAGGTTCCCAAACGGCCGGCGTGACGGTCACGGCTGTGACTGGCACCGGCGGCGGCACCGCCCCCGCCATGAACTGCGCGATCATTCCATCACGGAAATACTTGAACCAGACGATACCCCCGGCGATCAGTCCAAGCAGAATCACGGCGATGAACAGGCGTTTGAACATTTCTTGCTCTTGTCTGTCAGAGGATTGTGAGGGGGCCGGCACAAAGCGCCATGCGGTGCTTCGACACTACCCCCTTTTGGGGAAAGACTACCGGAACTTCAAGCTTGGGTTGCGCGATGACCTGAGCTGTCGGGAAAAAGAAAAAACCCCGCAACCATGAAAGGTTGCAGGGTTTTTCTGGTAGGAATGGTGCCCAGAAGAGGACTCGAACCTCCACGCCTTGCAGCGCTGGTACCTGAAACCAGTGCGTCTACCAATTCCGCCATCTGGGCACTGATGGGCGATGTAACTGCCCGGTTTGGCGAAGTCAACGGCCCCCGCTGCAAAATTCGCCGCACCGGTTTTGCCTTGCCGGGCCTTGGGCTGGCGGGTATTCATCCCCCCAGGTTCCGCGCCCAGTTTCCGGCGCCGTCGGGCAGGGGTTTCTTGATGAGCAGGCTTGTCACCATCTTCGGCGGATCGGGATTTGTCGGCCGCTACATCGCCCGGCGCATGGCGAAAGAGGGTTGGCGCGTGCGTGTCGCCGTCCGCCGCCCGAATGAGGCGCTGTTCGTGCGGCCCTATGGTACCCCCGGTCAGGTTGAACCTGTGGCCTGCAACATCCGCGACGATGCCAGCGTCCGGGCGGCGTTGCTTGGGGCGCAGGCGGTGGTCAACTGTGTCGGCATCCTGAACCGGTCGGGCAAGAACACCTTTGACGCGGTTCAGGACGAAGGCGCTGCCCGGATTGCCCGGATTGCTGCGGCAGAAGGTGTGGCCCATCTGGTGCAAATCTCGGCCATCGGGGCGGATGCGGCGTCAGCCAGCGACTATGCCAGCACCAAGGCCAAAGGTGAGGCTGGCGTGACTGCCGCCTTTCCCGGCGCGGTGATCCTGCGCCCGTCGATCATTTTCGGGACCGAGGATGGCTTTTTCAACCGCTTCGCCGCGATGACGCGGATGGGCCCGGTTTTGCCGGTGGTGGGGGCGGAAACGCGGTTCCAGCCCGTCTACGTTGACGACGTTGCGCAGGCCGCGGTCAAGGCTGTGCTGGGGCAGGCAGCACCGGGGGTCTATGAACTTGGCGGGCCAGAGGTTGATACGTTCCGCGGTTTGATGGGCCGGATGCTGAAGGTCATCCAACGCCGTCGGGCCGTGGTGAACGTGCCGTTCTTCATGGCGCGGCTGATGGGGTTCGGCTTTGACATGCTGCAGACCCTGTCGCTGGGGCTGATCGAGAACAAGATGATCACCCGCGATCAGGTGAAGAACCTTGCCCGTGACAATGTGGTGGCCCCCGGCGCCAAGGGCTTTGCTGACCTTGGGATCACTCCGACCGCAATGGAGGCCGTTCTGCCAGAGTATCTGTGGCGCTATCGCCCCTCGGGCCAGTATGCGGCGATCAAGGGGTCGGCCAAGAACCTGAAGAAGGGCTGAGGGGTTGGACACAACCCTGACGGCCGCGCTTCTGGGCCTGCTTGAAGGGCTGACCGAATTCTTGCCCGTATCCTCGACCGGGCATCTGTTGCTGGCGGGGCATTTCCTGGGGTTTGAGTCAAAGGGCCGGACCTTTGAGGTCGTGATCCAGCTTGGGGCTATCCTGGCGCTGACGTCGGTTTACGCGGCGATGGTGGCGCGGCTGGTTCTGGCGGCCCGGCATGATGATGCGGCGCGGCGGTCCATCGTGTCGGTGTTCCTTGCCTTTCTGCCCGCCGTTGTGGTGGGGCTTCTGGCGCATGACTTCATCAAGACCGTGCTGTTCGAGACGCCGATGCTGATCGCCATCATGCTGATCCTTGGGGGATTTGTCCTGCTGGTGATCGACCGCATCGCCCCCGTTCCGGAGCATCACGACGCGCTGGCGCTGCCGCTTGGCAAGTCGCTGGCGATTGGTGTTTGCCAGTGCCTTGCCATGGTTCCGGGGGTCAGCCGGTCTGGAGCTACCATTGTTGGCGCGCTGCTGATGGGCGTGGAAAAGCGCGCGGCGGCGGAGTTTTCGTTTCTCCTCAGCCTGCCGACCATGGGGGCCGCCGTCGCCTATGACCTGTTCAAGAACCGCGATGTCCTTGATTTCGGTGCGGTTTGGGAAATTGCGGTCGGCTTTGCCGTGGCCTTTGTCACCGCGCTTTTGGTTGTGCGCTGGGTGCTGAGCTATATCTCGCGTCACGGCTATGCGCTGTTCGGCTGGTGGCGAATCATCGTCGGAACCGCTGCTCTGGTTGCGCTTTCGCTGGGGTTCTAGGTTGGTTCGGAAACCATACTGACCTAATTCCGCAGGAAAATGGCAGCTTCACTGTCTTACCGTGCAAAAAACCCACTAATAGGTAAGCAGTGCTGACTTTTATTCCGATCCAATCCGATGTAGCCAGTCGGTCCCGAAGGTTCTGACAAGGGACGCAGCCCATGGCCACGCAGAAAATGCTGAAATTCGTGACTTTGGCCAAGGAAACGCCCGAGAAGCGTGACCCATCCTCGCGCGCGCAGGATTTCGATGAGATTTATCAAGAGTACGCCAGCATCAAGGCCGCCGAACAGGCCGGCCGTTGCAGCCAATGTGGCGTGCCCTACTGCCAGTCGCATTGCCCTTTGCACAACAACATCCCTGACTGGCTGAAGCTGACCGCCGAGGGCCGCTTGCAAGAGGCCTATGAACTTAGCCAGGCCACCAACACCTTCCCCGAGATCTGCGGCCGCATCTGCCCGCAGGACCGTCTGTGCGAAGGCAACTGCGTGATCGAAAGCTCGGGCCACGGCACCGTCACCATCGGCGCGGTTGAAAAATACATCACCGACACCGCGTGGGAGCAGGGTTGGGTCAAGCCGATCCGCCCCCATGCCGAGCGCGCTGAGTCCGTCGGCATCATCGGCGCGGGGCCGGGTGGCCTTGCAGCCGCCGATGTGCTGCGGCGGCAGGGCGTGCAGGTCACCGTCTATGACCGCTATGACCGCGCGGGGGGGTTGATGACCTATGGCATCCCCGGCTTCAAGCTGGAGAAACCCGTTGTGATGCAACGGATTGACCAGTTGGCGCAGGGCGGCGTGCAGTTCGTGGCCAACTGCAACGTGGGCGATGACATCACTTTTGATGCGATCCGGGGCCAGCATGATGCGGTGCTGATCGCGACCGGCGTTTACAAGTCGCGCGACATTGAAGCGCCGGGCGTGGGCGCGCGCGGTGTGGTCAAGGCGCTGGACTATCTGACCGCAAGCAACCGCCACGGCTTTGGCGACGATGTGCCGGAATATGACAGCGGTGAGCTGAACGCGCTGGGCAAGCGCGTGGTGGTGATCGGCGGCGGTGACACGGCGATGGACTGTGTGCGCACGGCGATCCGTCAGGGCGCGCTGTCGGTGAAGTGCCTTTACCGGCGCGACAAGGCGAACATGCCGGGCAGCCAGC
>JBBQVR010000158.1:0-7338 GCA_038211355.1 Rhodobacterales bacterium
CTTCTCAACCCCCCCCCATCCCCCCCCCCCCCTCCGGCCCCCCACCACCCCCCCCCCCCCGCGGGCGGGGCCCCGGGGGGCGGCCGCCCCGCCCCCCGGGCGGGGGGGGCCCCCGGGGCGCGCCGGGGTGGGGCAGGGGCCCCGAAAGGCCCCCGCCTGCAAGGTGGGCATTGCTGCCCACCAAGCCTTTGTCAGATCACTTCACGCGGAACCAGTCCTGGACGTTCCACATTTCGGTGTCCCAGGTGTTCAGCACGGCACCGCCCAGCGTGTTCGAGGCAGCCGACAGACGGCCACGGTCAACCAGCGGAACCACGACATAGCTGTCTTTCGTCAGCATCTCGTTCAGGCGGATCGCGATTTCACCGCGCTTGGCCATGTCGGCGGTCTTGGACAGCTCATCCACCATCGCGTCATAGGCCGGGTCACAGAAGCGGTTGATGTTTTCGCCCTGCCACTGGTTGTCCGGGCCCGGGATCTTGTCGCACTTGTACTGCGCCAGGTAGGGTTCCGGGTCGGTGCCGTCAAAGTTGTTGGCGTACATTTCCACGTCGGCATAGAACTTCTGGAAGGTGTCGGGCGAACCCGCATCTCCGCCGAAGAAGACCGAAGCGTCGATGTTCTTCAGCTCTACGTCCACACCCAGCTCGGTCCACCAATCCTTGATGACCGCCTGAAAGTCCTGACGGACCGGGTTGGTCGAGGATTGGTACAGCATTTTCAGCGGCTTGCCGTCCTTGTCGCGGATGCCGTCGCCATCGCTGTCAACCCAGCCCGCAGCTTCCAGAAGGGCCTTTGCGCCTTCCATGTCTTGCGTCAGGCATTCGGTGTTCGGCGAGGCAAACAGTTCCGGCGCAGGCACCAGGTTGCAGGTCGGACGGCCTGCGCTGCCATAGCCGATGTCGACCAGGATCTGCCGGTCAATCGCCATCGACAGCGCCTTGCGGACGTTCATGTCGCTGAGGATCGGGTGCGGATGCTTGACGGTCGAGCGTTCGCCTTCGGCCAGATCGGCCGACGGGTCGGTCATGTTCATCTCGATCCGCTCAACCAGCGTGCCGAAACCGTTCAGCAGAACACCCTTGCCAGCGGCTGCCATCTGCATCTGCTGTTCGGGGTTGATCTGGGTGTTCCAGGCATAGTCGAACTCGCCGGTTTCCAGCACGGCGCGCGCGGCGGCTGCAGCGTCGCCGCCGCCCTTGACCGTCATCGTGGCGAAGGCAGGCTTGGCCGGGTCGCGGTAGTTCGGGTTGGCGGCCAGGGTGACCACGTCATTCACCTTGAAGTCGGTGACGACGAAGGGTCCGGTACCGATCGGTTTGAAGTTCTGCTCGGTGCAGGTCGAGGCCGCAGCGCCAAGGCAGTTGGCGAACTGTGCCGCCTGCAGGATGGGCGAGGTGCCGCCGACAAAGGCGGTGTAGGGGTTCGGCTTCGGGGCCGAGAACGTGATGACGACGGTCAGATCGTCCGGCGTCTCGATGCTGGCGATGCCTTCATAACGGGCAGCCTGGGCGCAGCCGCCTTCGGGATGGGTGCAATATTCATAGGTGAACTTCGCATCGGCCGAGGTGACAGGCGTGCCGTCAGACCACAGCAGGCCCGGCTTCAACTTCCAGGTGATGGTGGTCAGGTCAGCCGAGATGCCGCCGTTTTCCACGGTCGGAACCGATTCCGCCAGGCGCGGGAAGACCACGCCCTTTTCGTCAAAGCCCGCCAGACCTTCCAGGATCAGCGAGCCGGTTTCCACGTCCTTGGTGCCCGAAGACAGGTAGGGGTTCAGGATCGACGGCGCCTGCCAGTACAGCACGTTGACGTTGCCATCGGCCCCGCGCTCGGCGAAGGCCGCTGGCGCAAACGCCAGTGCGGCGGCAGCGCCCATCAGGGCGGTTGTCAGTTTCATAGGGATACTCCTTGTTGGTTACGCTCTTGTGCCTCGAATGCGCCGGTTGATCCGGCGGCCAGTTTTATTGTGTCGGGGGTTTTTGGGTAAAGGTGACAGGCGACAAGGCGGCCGGCCTCAACCTCGATCAAGTCGGGTTTCACGGTCCGGCAGATGTCCATCACCTTGGGGCAGCGGGTGCAGAAGTTGCACCCTTGTGGTGGGTTTGCGGGCGAAGGCACGTCGCCCGTCAGGATGATCCGGCGGCGGTTTGCGGCCAGAGCGGGATCGGGTTCGTTTACCGCGGACAAAAGCGCCTCGGAGTAGGGGTGCAAGGGGCGGCTGTAGAGGGCGTCGCGCGGGGAAAGTTCCGCGATCTTGCCCAGATACATCACCGCAACCCGGTCCGCGATATGGCGGACCATGGAAAGGTCATGGCTGATGAACAGATAGGTCAGCCCCAGCTTTTCCTGCAAATCCTCCAGCAGGTTCACCACCTGCGCCTGAATGGAGACGTCAAGGGCGGCAATCGGTTCGTCGCAGACGATGAACTTGGGGTTCAGGGCCAGCGCGCGGGCAATGCCGATCCGCTGGCGTTGACCGCCGGAAAACTCATGCGGGAAACGGTTGTCGAAGCGGCGGTTCAGGCCAACGGCATCCATCAGCTCATGCACTCGGGCGGTTTTCTTGTCTTCGGACCAGTCGGTATGTTCGTCCAGCGGCTCGGCAATGATCCGGCTAAGGGTCATCCGGGGGTTCAGGCTGGCTTGCGGGTCCTGAAACACCATCTGCATGGTGGGGCGCTTCTTGCGCAGGTCTTCGGGCGACAGGCTGGCCACATCCTCACCGTCGATGATCACGCGGCCGGCGGTCGGCTCATATAGCCGCAAAAGTGCCCGGCCAACGGTGGACTTGCCGCAGCCGGATTCGCCGACAAGGCCCAGCGTCTCGCCAGCGTTGATACTGAAAGACACGCCATCCACCGCCTTCACGTCGCCGGTATGGCGGCGCAGGATGCCCGAATAGATAGGGAAGTGCATCTTCAGGCCTTCGACCTGAACCAGCGGGGCACCAGTAGGCAAGCGGGGGGCTAGATCAAGCATGGACCACCTCTTGCTGCGCTGGGGCGGTCCAGTGGCAGGCCACGTCATGACCGTGGCCAACCAGTTTGCCGTCAACCGCGCGGCGCTGCGGGTTGACCTTGTCGCAGGCGTCATGCCGATACTCACACCGGGCGCGGAACGGGCAGGCGTGCGGTGCACCTGTCATCATCGGGGGCTGGCCCTCGATCACCTTCAGCCGCGCCTCGCGGGCGCCGCTGATCTTTGGCACGGTCTGCAAAAGCGCCCGCGTATAGGGATGCTGGGGGTTGGCGAACAGCTCACCCACCGGGGCATGTTCGACCACCTGACCACCATACATCACCATAACCCGGTCAGCGATGCCCGCAATCACGCCCAGATCATGCGTGATCCAGATGATCGCCATGCCCAGCTTGCGCCGCAACTCTTTCATCAACTCAAGAATCTGGGCCTGAATGGTCACGTCCAGCGCGGTTGTCGGCTCATCCGCGATCAGCACATCAGGGTTGCACGACAGCGCGATGGCAATCATCACCCGCTGCCGCATACCGCCGGAAAACTGGTGCGGGTAGGCGCGCAGACGCTTTTTCGCATCCGGGATACCCACAAGGTCAAGCAGTTCGATGGCGCGAACCTCAGCTTGCGATTTGGTCATCCCCATATGTGCGCGCAACGGCTCCATGATCTGATTGCCGATGGTGAAGACCGGGTTGAGGCTGGTCATCGGGTCCTGAAACACGAACCCGACCTTCGCCCCGCGTACGCGGCGCAAGCTGTCGGCGTCCATTTTAAGGAGGTCGGTGCCGTTCAGGACCACCTCACCGCCCCGGATATCCGCAGGGGGCGAGGGCAAAAGCCGGATCAGCGACATCATGGTCACCGACTTGCCTGACCCACTTTCGCCCACAACGCCCAAAACTTCACCACGGTCGAGATGAAAGCTGACATCGTTGACGGCGTGAATCTCGCCTCCGCGGGTGCGGAACACGGTTTTGAGGCCCCTGACATCAAGGACAGGCAAGGCCGGATCGGCCATCAGATACTCCCCGCGTCGTTTCTTTTTCTTGTTAGTTTTTGTTTTCTTTAGGTCTTTTTGACCAAATCAACCAACGGTTGCCCAACAGTCATGTAACTGTTTCGCATTTTCTGTCGTCTATCAATCCCGATTTGCAGTCCAATTCCACAGTCATCTTTTGGCAGATTGACCGATTGGTCGGGCAGTTCGCCAGATGTTGACAGTCCAGACCCCTGCCTACAATCTGACCACAACATCTGGGAAGGCCGCAATCCATGACCCTGACGGCGTTGACGCCACGTCAAATCCTTGACCACCTGGTCAGTTTTCCAACGGTCAGCAAACGGTCAAATCTTGACCTGATCGACTGGCTGGAGGGGTATCTTGCCAGCCACGGCATCACCGCCCATCGCCACTGGAACGAAGACCGCCAGAAAGCCGCCCTTTTCGCCCACGTCGGCCCCTGGGTGCCGGGGGCCGTGGTGCTGTCAGGCCATTCCGACGTGGTGCCGGTGGACGGCCAGACCTGGACCTCGGACCCCTGGACCGTGACCGAACGCGACGGCCGCCTTTTCGGGCGCGGCACCTGTGACATGAAGGGCTATGTTGCCCTGGCGATCTGGGCGCTGGTCGAAGGCCATCACCGCAGCCTGCACGGGGGGCTGACGACGCCCCTGCAACTCGCGCTGTCATATGATGAGGAAATCGGCTGCACCGGCGCGCCGCCGATGATTGCCGCGATGCAGGGCGTTCTGCCCAAAGGTGCGGCGGTGATTGTGGGAGAGCCGTCACTGATGGGCCTGATCACCGGGCACAAGGGCGGCACCGGCTATCATGTGCATGTGAAGGGGTTTGAGGTGCATTCCTCGCTGCTGCCACAGGGCGTGTCGGCGATCATGGAAGGGGCGCGGCTGATTGCTTGGGTCAATGACCAGAACACTGCCATTCAGGCCCGGACCCCTGCGCCGGTCGCGGCCCAGTTCAACCCGCCCTTCACCACGCTGCATGTCGGCATGATCGAAGGCGGCACCGCCCATAACATCACCGCCGCCGACTGCCGCTTTGCCGTCGAAATGCGCGTCGTGCCGGGTGAGGACATCGCCGAATATGAGGCACGCTTTCGGGCTGAGGCTGCTCGCCTGGACGCCGCCCTGAAACAGGTCCGCCCCGAGGCGGGCGTCCACCTTGACCGCTTCTTTGGTGTCCCCGCCCTTGTCCCCGAAGCCGATGGCCCCGCCGAAGCCCTGGTGCGCCGCCTGACAGGGGCGAACACCACCGGCGTCGTCAGCTACGGCACCGAGGCCGGCCAGTTTCAGGAGGCGGGCTATTCCGCCGTCGTCTGCGGGCCGGGTGATATCGCCCAGGCGCATCAGGCGGATGAGTTTCTGGCCGTGTCAGAGTTTGAGGCCGGCCACCGCTTCATGGCGGGCCTTCTGGACAGTTTGCAATGACCTTCCCGATCCATGACGGCAGCCCCGTCCGCTTTGCCGCCCCCCTTCCGGCGCGGTCGGATGTGGTCATCATCGGCGGTGGCGTCATCGGGGTGATGACGGCGTGGTTTCTGCGCCAGAAGGGCCTGAGCGTGACCTTGTGCGAAAAGGGCCGCATCGCAGGCGAGCAGTCGGCCCGCAACTGGGGCTGGGTGCGCCAGCAGGGTCGCGACCCCGGCGAATTGCCGATCATGGTGGAAAGCCTGTCGATCTGGAAAACGCTGTCGGCTGAATTTGGCGAGGGGCTGGGATTCAAACAAACCGGCGTCCTTTATCTGGCGAAAACCGACCGCGAATTGCAGGTGTTTGAAGACTGGATGGAGCATGCCCGCGCCCATCAGCTTGACACAAGGATGCTGACGGGGGCCGAGACTCAGGTGATGCTGAAAGGGGCTGTGGCACCGTGGAAAGGCGCGCTTTGCACGCCTTCGGACGCGCGGGCGGAACCTTGGCTTGCCGTCCCCACCCTAGCCGCTGCGGTGGCGGAACGGGGGGTTACAATCCGCGAATCCTGCGCCGTTCGCGCGCTGGACATTGCCGCGGGCCGTGTCACCGGGGTGATCACCGAACACGGGCGGATCGCCTGTGACCATGTGGTGCTGGCTGCCGGGGCCTGGTCGCGGCTGTTTCTTGGCCGGCATGGCATCACCATCCCGCAGCTTTCCGTCCTCGCCTCGGTCGCGGCGACGGAACCGATGCCCGAGATCTTTGCCGGCAATGCCGCCGATGATGACTTTGCCTTCCGCCGTCGCGCCGATGGTGGGTATTCCATTGCGCCGGGCGGGTCCGAACACGACTTTTTCCTTGGCCCTGACGCCCTGCGGTCGATCCGGCCTTATCTGCCGATCCTGAAGAAGGACCTGCGCCATGCCTACTTCAAACCCTCTGCCCCCAAGGGCTTTCCCGATGCCTGGTCCACCCCCCGCCGCTGGGCCGAAGATGCGGTGACCCCGTTTGAAGCGACGCGCATCCTGAACCCCGCGCCCAACATGAAAACGCTGGGAAAGGTGCAGGACGCCTTCGCCAGGGCCTTCCCCTTTCTTGGCCGACCAAAGCTGCGCAGCGCCTGGGGCGGCATGATCGACACGCTGCCCGATGTCGTGCCCATGGTTGACCACGCTCCGATCCCCGGCCTGACCATCGCCACGGGGATGAGCGGTCATGGCTTTGGCATCGGCCCCGGCATGGGCCGGGTGATCGCCGATCTGGTTACCGGCGGCATGGTCGGGCATGACCTGTCCCGCTTTCGCCTGTCGCGGTTTTCCGACGGCTCGGCCCCGCAGGTTGGACCCGCGCTGGCGTGATCCACTCTTGAAGCCGGCCACGATCCAGCCCACCATCAGGCCAATCCATTCACAGGAGCCAAAGATGCCCGTCAAGAACCGCTTTGCCGAAATGCTGCCCGAGATCACCGGATGGCGGCGCGATTTCCATGCCCACCCAGAGCTGCTCTTTGACGTGCACCGCACCGCCGGGCGGGTGGCGGATCTCTTGCGCGATTTCGGCTGTGACGAGGTGGTGACCGGCATTGGCCGCACCGGCGTGGTCGGTGTCATCAAGGGCAAGACCGACACGGCAGGCCGCGTGATCGGCCTGCGCGCTGATATGGACGCGCTGCCGATCACCGAACAGACCGGCGTCGATTATGCCAGCACCGTGCCCGGCAAGATGCACGCCTGTGGCCATGACGGGCACACCGCAATGCTGCTCGGCGCGGCCAAATACCTTGCCGAGACCCGGCAGTTCGACGGCACGGCGGTGGTGATCTTTCAACCCGCCGAAGAAGGCGGCGGCGGCGGGCGGGAGATGGTGGCCGATGGCATGCTCGACCGCTTTGGCGTGCATGAGGTGTATGGCATGCACAACATGCCC
>JBBQVR010000159.1:0-7185 GCA_038211355.1 Rhodobacterales bacterium
TGACCTCGGCACGGCGCATTGCGGTTCTCCTGCGGCTTCGCGGACTTATAGGGCGCGGGGGCGGCCATGGGAAGGCGGTTCAGGCGGCCTGCAACCGGCGGGCGGCAAGCCAGCCAAGCAAAGCCATCACCCCGGCCGTGGCAAGGCAGAGCGGCAGT
The DNA here is from genome assembly GCA_038211355.1 of Rhodobacterales bacterium. GTDB lineage: Bacteria > Pseudomonadota > Alphaproteobacteria > Rhodobacterales > Rhodobacteraceae > Tabrizicola. Next base: position 159 of record JBBQVR010000159.1, read on the forward strand.
CCGCCCAGCTGATAGCTGAGGCCCGACAAAAGCGTGCCGATCAGCCGCCCCGCCGCATTGGCCATATAGTAAAACCCCACGTCGCGCGTGATCCGGTCGGCTGATCCCAAGGCAAGGATCAGATAGGAATGGACCGAGGAATTGATGGCGAACACAAAGCCGAAGGTCAGAAGCCCCGCCACGATTGTCAGGCTGAGGATGGTCGAAGGCCCTTCCGCCCAAAGGGCTGCCGCCGCCAGCGCGAAGGGGATCGGCACAAGATAGCCCGCCCAGCGGATCGCTTTGGCGATGGTGGCCGCCTGCGGCTGGTCCTTGGCACCCAAGATGCGGGGGGCCATCGCCTGCACCGCGCCATAGGCGATGATCCAAAGTGCGAGGAACCCGCCGATCAGAAAGAATGCCTCACGCCGGCCTTCGGGGGTGCCGTCCGACAGGACCATCTGGAAATAGATTGGCACGCCGACAACAAACCAGACATCGCGGGCGCCGAAGAGGAAGAGGCGGGCGAGGGACAGGCGGTTGACCTGCGGGTCGGGCGAACGCCAGCCGCCCCATCCCTCATCCGTCTTCATCCGGCCGGGCAGACCTGCGGGCAGGAAGAGGACGACGGCCACAAGGATCAGCGCCAGCGCTGCGGCCATGCCCCAGACCGCCGCCTGAAACCCGACCAGCGCCAGAAGGGCAGCGCCAAGGAAGAAGCCCAGGCCCTTGACCGCGTTCTTTGATCCGGTCAGCCGGGCGACCCAGCGGAAAAGGCCGCCGCCCTCGGTGGGGGCAAGCAGCTTGACGGCGGATTTCGCGGACATCTTGGCCAGATCCTTGGCCACGCCCGATACGCCCTGCACAGCCATGACGAAGGCGACCGAGGCGACGATGCCCCAGCCGGGGTCAAGCTGCGCCAGCGCCACAAGCGCAGCGACCTGAAGGCAAAGCCCGGCGTACAGCGTGGCGGCAAGGCCGAACCGTGCGGCCAGCCAGCCGGCGCACAGGTTGGTCGCAATCCCGGCGAGTTCATAAAGCAGGAAAAGCCAGGCCAGCTGGATCGGGGTGAAGCCAAGGCTGTTGAAGTGAAGCAGCACCAGCATCCGCAGCGCGCCATCGGTGGCCATGAAGGCCCAGTAGGCAGCGGTGACGGCGGCATAGGCGCGCAAGGGGCTGGCGGTCATACTTGTGCCCGACCCCGGGAGGACGCTGCCCTCCCGGACCCTCCCGGGATATTTGGGGACAGATGAAAGGGCATCAGAGCGCGCCTGCCACCATGCGGACAATATCGGCCAGGCGGCAAGCATAGCCCCATTCGTTGTCATACCAAGCGTAGACCTTTACCTGCGTGCCGTTCACCACCATCGTGGATTGCGCGTCGATGATGGCCGAGCGGCGGTCGTTGGTGAAGTCGGACGAGACAAGGGCGCGAGTCTCATATCCGAGGATCCCTTTCAGGGGCCCGGCGGCGGCGGCTGCGAAAAGGGCGTTCACCTCATCCACCGTGGTGGGGCGGTCCACCTCGAACACGGCGTCGGTCAGCGAGGCGTTGAGGAGGGGCACGCGGATGGCGTGGCCGTTCAGACGGCCCGTCAGCTCGGGGTAGATCAGGGTGATCGCCGTGGCGGACCCGGTGGTGGTGGGGATCAGGTTCAACAGGGCCGAGCGCGCGCGGCGCATGTCCTTGGCCGGGCGGTCAACGATGGTTTGGGTATTGGTCACGTCATGGATCGTGGTGATCGACCCGTGGCGGATGCCGAGGCCTTCGTGGATCACCTTGACCACCGGGGCGAGGCAGTTCGTCGTGCAGCTGGACGCAGTGACAAGGTTCTGCGTGCCGTCATAAAGCTGGTGGTTCACGCCGTAGACCAGGTTGAGCGCGCCACCGTCCTTGACCGGGGCGCTGACCACCACCTTTTTCACCCCGGCGGCGTGATAGGGGGCGATCCTGGCGGCGGTCTTGAAGACGCCGGTGCAGTCGATCACCAGATCAATGCCAAGCTCTGCCAAAGGCAGGGTCTCGATCGTCCGCTCATGCGTCAGCCGGATCGGTTGGCCGTTCAGGATCAAACTGTCTGCAGCATGGTCAACCGGGGTGTGCCAGCGGCCATGGACCGAATCAAACTCCATCAGCAGGGCGTGCTGTTCGGCGTCACCGGCGGGGTCATTCACCAGGACAATCTGACCGCCGGCCCCGGTGTCGATCAGGTCACGCAGGGCCAGTTTTCCGATGCGGCCTAGGCCGTTCAGGGCGATACGGGGCTGGGGCATGGGCGTCAGGCCTTTTCCGAAGGGGCGATTTCGGTGCCGATGGCATCGACATGCGTTTGCAGCGACAGGCGGCTGAGGCTGGTGAAGGGCAGGGCGACGAAGGCCATGATCCGGCGGCGCAGGGCGGCGTAGGTCTGGGCGAAGATCAGGGCACGCTCAGCCTCGGTGCCGGTGGCCTTGACCGGGTCGGGCAGGCCCCAATGGCCGGTGATCGGCTGGCCGGGCCAGGGGGGACATTCCTCGGCCGCGGCCGTGTCGCAGACGGTGAAGACGAAATCCATCACGATGGCGCCGGGCTGCTGGAATTCCGAGATGTGCTTGGACCGCAGGCCGGTGATGTCATGGCCGTTGCGTTGCAGCACGTCCAGGGCCACCGGGTTCAGGCTGGTGCCGGGGCGGGTGCCGGCCGAAAACGCCTGAAACCGGCCTTTCCCAAGGTCGCGCAGCAGCGCCTCGGCGAAGATCGACCGGGCCGAGTTGCCGGAACACAGAAACAGCACGTCAAAGTCGGTATCTTGCATCACAGGCTCCCGTGAGGTGGCAAGGAGGGGGGAAAGCAGGTCGGGCCGCGCCCGGCCGATATCAAGCGCAAGGTAGCCGATCAGCCCCTCGGCCATGTCGAGATCAACCGCGTAGTAAAGGGACCGCCCGTCGCGCCGGACCTGCACAAGCCCGACGGCGTGCAGGTCAGCCAGATGATGCGACAGGGTGTTCTGCTTCAGCGCCAGCGCCAATGCGATTTCGGTCGGGCGCACGCCTTGCGGGGCAAACCGCATCAGAAGGCGAAACACCGCAAGGCGGCCGGGGTGGCCGAGCATGGCAAAAGCAAGGGTGGCGTGGGTCTGATCCATATTTCCAGAAATCAGGAAATATCATCCGCTGTCCAGTGAAGGTTTCATGACATGGGGGGGCGGGCCAACGGCCCATGGACTTACGCGTTGGTCAAAAGGCCGGACCCGTAAACGCCAAAGGCCGCCCGGTTGGGGCGGCCCTTCAAGCGACCGAATTGGAGCGGGCGAGGCGATTCGAACGCCCGACCCTAACCTTGGCAAGGTTATGCTCTACCCCTGAGCTACGCCCGCACTCCGTTTCGGTGCGCATCCTCTATAAAAGCCCGCGCGCGGCTGCAAGGGGAAAAAGCATCGGCTTCGCGAAGATCATGAATTCCCTGTTGGCACGGAACCGGGGCGGCAGGGCCCGCGTTGGCACGAGTGTCGGCCATCCCGGTTGGCCAATCTGCAAGGAGACTGCCATGAAAGGCATATTAGCATGGGCCATTGGCCTGCCGATCCCGATCATCATCCTGCTGTACCTGTTCGACGTGTTCTAAGACCCGCGCAACCGGATCAGCCCACCTCGAAAAAGGCCCCGCCGCGCGGGGCCTTTTTCATTCAGTGGGCTGGGCGCGTCACTCCAGCTCGACCAGCAGGTCCTTGGCGTCGATCTGGGTGCCGGGCTGGACATGGACGGCCTTTACCGTGGCTTCACGGTCGGCATGCAGGCCGGTTTCCATCTTCATCGCCTCGATGGTCAGCAGCAGATCACCGGCCCGCACCTTTTGCCCCACCGTCACCGCCAGCGACGCGATAGAGCCTGGCATCGGAGCGCCCACATGGCCCGGATTGCCGTCCAGTGCCTTGGGACGTGCGGCGGTCTTGGCCTTGACTGCACGGTTCGGCACGCGGATCACGCGGGGCTGGCCGTTCAGTTCGAAGAACACCTTGACCTCACCCTCATCCGTCGTCTCGCCCACGGCTTGCAGGCGGATTTCAAGGGTCTTGCCGGGGTCGATCTCTGCCGTCACCTCTTCGCCGGGGTCCATGCCGTAGAAAAACGCCTTGGTCGGCAACACCCGCACCGGGCCATACAGCCGGTGCCGGGCGCGGTAGTCCATGAACACCTTGGGATACATGAGGTAGCCGTTCAGGTCTTCGTCATCGACCGTCTCACCTTCGGCCTCATCATCGCCAAGGCGCAGGTCTTCGGCCAGTTTCCGGCGTGCGCCCTCCAGGTCAACCGGGGGCAGGCGCAGGCCGGGGCGGTCTGTCATCGGGGCCTCGCCCTTCAGAACCTTTGTCAGGATGCCCGCAGGCCAACCGCCGGGCGGTTGGCCAAGGTTGCCTTTCAGCATGTCGACGACGCTGTCGGGGAAGGCGACCTCAACGCCGGGGTCTTCCACTTGCGCGCGGGTCAGGTTCTGCGCCACCATCATCAGCGCCATGTCACCGACGACCTTCGAGGACGGCGTGACCTTAACGATATCGCCGAACATCTGGTTCACGTCGGCATAGGTCTGCGCAACCTCATGCCAGCGATCCTCAAGCCCCAAAGACCGCGCCTGCGCCTTGAGGTTGGTGAACTGGCCCCCCGGCATTTCGTGCAGGTAAACTTCGGACGCGGGCGCTGGGATGCCGGATTCGAACGCCGCATACTGGGCGCGGACCTTTTCCCAGTAATTGGAAACCTCGCGGATCGCGGTGATGTCCAGCCCGGTGTCGCGTTCGGTGTTCTTCAGCGCCTCGACGATTGACCCGAGGCATGGCTGCGAGGTGCCGCCCGAGAACGCATCCATCGCCGCATCGACCGCATCCACCCCGGCATCGCAGGCGGCAAGGATCGTGGCCGCGCCCGCACCGCTGGTGTCATGGGTGTGGAAGTGGATCGGCAGGCCGACCTCTTGCTTCAGCGCCTTGACCAGAACCCGCGCCGAGGCGGGTTTCAAAAGGCCGGCCATGTCCTTCAGGCCAAGGACATGGGCACCGGCTGCCTTCAGCTCCAGCCCCATCGCGACGTAGTATTTCAGGTCATACTTCGGGCGGGCGGGGTCCAGCAGGTCACCGGTATAGCAGATCGTGCCTTCGCAGACCTTGCCGGCTTCCACCACCGCGTCCATCGCGACGCGCATGTTTTCCACCCAGTTCAGGCTGTCAAACACGCGGAACACGTCAACCCCGGTGTCGGCGGCCTGACGCACGAAGGCCTGAACCACATTGTCGGGATAGTTCGTGTAGCCGACCCCATTGGAGGCGCGCAGCAGCATCTGCGTCATCAGGTTCGGCATCGCGGCGCGCAGTTCCCGCAGCCGCTGCCAGGGGCATTCCTGCAAGAAGCGGTAGGCGACGTCGAAGGTCGCCCCACCCCAGCATTCGACGCTGAAAAGCTGCGGCAGGTTCGCGGCATAGGTCGGGGCCACGCGGATCATGTCGATCGACCGCATCCGGGTGGCGAGCAGGGATTGGTGCCCGTCGCGCATCGTGGTGTCGGTGATAAGGACCTTCTTCTGCGCCTTCATCCAGTCGGCTACCGCCTGCGGGCCCTTTTGTTCCAACAGGTTGCGGGTGCCCATCGCGGGTTCCGCCTTCAGCGCGGGCGGCTTTGGCGCGCGCGCTTCGGCTGCCGGTTTCGGGCGGCCGGCGGTTTCGGGGTGCCCGTTCACCGTGATGTCCGCGATATAGGTCAAGATCTTTGTCGCCCGGTCCTTGCGGCGCTTGAAGTTGAACAACTCGGGCGTCGTGTCGATGAACTTGGTGGTGTAGGTGTCGTTCAGGAACGTCGGGTGTTTCAGCAGGTTGATCACGAACTCGATGTTCGTGGCGACGCCCCGGATGCGGAACTCGCGCAAGGCGCGGTCCATCCGGGCAATCGCCTTGTCCGGCGTCTGGGCGTGGGCCGTGACCTTGACCAGAAGCGAGTCATAATACCGCGTGATCACCCCCCCGGCATAGGCCGTGCCGCCGTCCAGGCGGATGCCGTTGCCGGTGGCTGACCGGTAGGCGGTCAGGCGGCCATAGTCGGGGATGAAGTTGTTCAGCGGGTCTTCCGTCGTCACCCGGCATTGCACCGCATGGCCGTTCAGCTTCACATCGGCCTGGGACGCCACGCCCGTCGCCTCGGGCAGCGATTTGCCCTCTTCGATCAGGATTTGCGCCTGCACGATGTCGATGCCGGTGACTTCCTCGGTCACCGTATGTTCGACCTGCACGCGAGGATTTACTTCGATGAAGTAAAACTCCTCGGTGTCCATATCCATCAGGAATTCGACGGTGCCTGCGCATTCGTAATCGACGTGGGAGCAGATGCGCTTGGCCATCTCGCAGACCGCTTCGCGCTGGGCCTGGGTCAGGTAGGGCGCAGGCGCGCGTTCCACGACCTTCTGGTTCCGGCGCTGCACGGTGCAGTCGCGCTCCCACAGGTGCCAGCAGTTGCCCTGCTTGTCGCCAAGGATCTGCACCTCAACGTGCCGGGCGCGGATGATCATCTTTTCCAGATAGCCTTCGCCGTTGCCAAAGGCCGCTTCCGCCTCTCGCCGGCCTTCGCGGACCTTGGCCTCAAGCTCGTCTTCCGAGTTGATCGGCCGCATCCCCCGCCCGCCGCCACCCCAGCTGGCCTTCAGCATCAGGGGATAGCCGACCTCTGCCGCCTGCCGCTTGATCAGGGCCATATCTTCGCCCAGCACTTCCGTCGCGGGGATGACGGGCACGCCCGCCTCCATTGCCACGCGGCGGGCAGACGCCTTGTCACCCAAGGCGCGCATGGTTTCGGCGCGGGGGCCGATGAAGGTGATCCCGGCCTGATCGCAGGCATCGACGAAATCGGGGTTTTCGGACAGAAGGCCGTAACCGGGATGGATCGCATCCGCCCCGGCCATCTTGGCCACCCGGATGATTTCCGGGATCGACAGATACGCCCCTACCGGCGACAGACCTTCGCCGATCCGGTAGGCCTCGTCGGACTTGAAGCGGTGCAAACTCAGCTTGTCCTCTTCGGCAAAGAC
>JBBQVR010000160.1:0-7101 GCA_038211355.1 Rhodobacterales bacterium
CGCTGGTTGAGGCTGTCGCCAGCCCCACCGCACGCGCCGAAGGTCTGGCGCGCATGCACGTCCCTCAGACCGAGGTTGAGCAGGCCCGCTACCTGCCCCCTTCGGCCGTGCATGACGAAGTGGCGGCCCTGCTGGGCCCAGTGGTGAAGCGCCTGATTTGAACGCGAAAGGGGGCCGCTTTCGCGACCCCCTGACAGTGTTGAGGCAAGGATGGATTACAGCTTTTCGATCAACTCGGGGACGGCGGTGAACAGGTCGGCGACCAGGCCGTAATCGGCCACCTGGAAGATGGGTGCCTCTTCATCCTTGTTGATCGCAACGATGATCTTGGAATCCTTCATCCCTGCAAGGTGCTGGATCGCGCCACTGATGCCCACGGCGACATAAAGGTCAGGCGCCACGACTTTGCCGGTCTGCCCGACCTGCCAGTCGTTCGGCGCATAGCCGCTGTCGACCGCCGCGCGCGATGCACCGACCGCTGCGTTCAGCTTGTCGGCCAGCCGTTCGATCATCGCGAAATCGGCAAGGCTACCGACGCCACGCCCGCCTGACACCACGATGCCCGCGCTGGTCAGGTCCGGCCGGTCGCTTGAAGCGACGCGGTCTTCGACCCAGGCGGAAAGGCTGCCATCAGCAGCCAGCGCCACCTTTTCAACCGCCGCAGCACCGCCTGTGCCCGCTGCGTCAAAGGTCGCGGTGCGGATCGTCATCACCTTTTTCGCGTCCGAGGATTTGACCGTCTGGATCGCATTGCCGGCATAGATCGGCCGGTCAAAGGTGGAGGCGTCATGCACGGCCAACACCTCAGAGATCACCATCACGTCCAGCATGGCCGCCACCCGCGGCAGCACGGATTTGGACAGCGCACCCGAGGGGGCGACGATATGTTCGTAGTCGCCCGCCAGCGACACGACCAGCGCCGCCGTCGGCTCGGACATGCCGTGGCAATAGGCGTGATCGTCGGCAAACAGCACGCGTGCCACGCCTTGCAGCGTTGCCGCCTCAGCCGCCGCGGCATCGCCGCCCGTGCCTGCAACCAGCACCGTCACCGGCCCCAGAGATTTCACGGCGGTCAGCGTCTTGGCCACCTGATCGGTCGCAAGTTGGCCCGCATTCACATCAGCAAGAAGAAGAACGGCCATCAGATCACCCCTGCTTCGTCTTTGAGTTTTGCAATCAGTTCGGCGACAGACCCGACCTTGACCCCAGCCTTGCGACCCGCCGGTTCCACCGTCTTGACCACGGTCAGACGCGGGGCGACATCAACGCCGTAATCCGCCGGGGTCTTGATCGCCAAAGGCTTGGCCTTGGCCTTCATGATGTTCGGCAGGCTGGCATAGCGCGGATCGTTCAGGCGCAGGTCAACCGTGATGATCGTCGGCATCTTCACGGTGATGGTCTGCAGCCCGCCGTCCACTTCACGCGTCACGCGGGCGTGGTCGCCCTCGATCGCCACTTCAGAGGCAAAGGTTGCCTGCGACCAGCCCAGAAGGGCGGCCAGCATCTGCCCGGTCGCGTTCATGTCATTGTCGATGGCCTGCTTGCCGCACAAGACCAGCCCGGGGCCCTCTTCCTTGACCACGGCCGCCAGAAGTTTGGCCACGGCAAGGGGTTCGATATCGGTATGAACATTGTCGGTCGCTTCGATCAGGATCGCGCGATCTGCGCCCATGGCAAGGGCGTTGCGCAGGGTTTCCTGCGCCTGCTTGACGCCGATGGACACCACCACAACCTCGGTTGCGATGCCCTTTTCGCGCAGGCGGATCGCCTCTTCCACGGCGATTTCGTCAAAGGGGTTCATCGACATCTTCACGTTGGCAAGGTCAACACCTGACCCGTCCGCCTTGACGCGGACCTTGACGTTATAGTCGATCACCCGCTTGACCGGGACCAGCACCTTCATGGCCGAAACTCCTCATCCGTAGCCCAACGCGGGGCGCACAAGCCTTCGTCTGCCTGTTACCGCAGCGAAAGCCCCCGGAACAGAGCAAATGCGACCCTTCCGGGTGACACGACGCCGCGTTCTGATCGTGAGGCGCGATCAGACCGACATCACCGCGTCAGGCCGGGCACCCACAACACATCATCCTTGCCGTCATTGTTGGCAATCCGCCCTGCGACAAAGAACCAGTCCGACAAGCGGTTGAGGTAACGAACAGCATCGGGGTTCACGTCCTCCATCGTTGCGGTTTCCACCACCAGCCGTTCCGCGCGGCGGCAGACGGTCCGGCAGAGGTGCAGTTGCGCCGCAAGGACCGCCCCCCCCGGCAGGATGAAGCTGCGCAGCGGCGTCAGCTTTTCGTTCATCGCGTCAATCTCACGCTCAAGCCGGTTGACCTGAACTTCGATCATCCGCAACGGCGTGTAGGGCAGCCCGGCGTCCAGATGGCGGTCGGGGGTGCAAAGGTCTGCGCCCAGGTCAAAAAGGTCATTCGAGATACGCTTCAGCGCATCCGCCATGTCGCCGGTCGCGTGCAGGCGTGCCAGACCAACGGTGGCATTGGTCTCATCCACGGTCCCGTAGGCGCTGACCCGGACGGAATGTTTGGCCACCCGAGCCCCGTTGCCCAAAGCGGTTTCCCCGGCATCGCCGGTCTTTGTATAGATCTTTGACAGAACGACCATTTTCTTCCCTGCGTAGGACTGCGTCAGTTGCCGCGCGCGCGCAGCCAGGCAAAGGCAACAATGGCGATCACCGCCACGAACTGCACCCCGATGCGCCAGCGCATGATCTTGTTGGCATTGCGCTTGTTGAACTCACCGCCTTTGGCGAAGGTGCCGATCCCGAACAGAAGGATCCCCAGCACCACAAGGCAGGCGATGGCGGCGAAGGCAAACAGCGGATCGGAAAACATTGGCGCACTCCCTTTGCAGAAGACTTAGGTGCGCAGGCCGCAAAAGCGAAGCCAAATTTCTCGACGAAGAGATTTGCGTCAGAGTTTACCGAAATCCCGGCGCGCTTGGGGCCGTCGGTCAGCCCTTGGCGATCAGCCAGTCCAGCGCCCGCGTCGGCAGCAACCGCCGGGCGATCCCCATCAGGTAGGTCGGCACCGTGACGAAATAGCGCGCCTTTGGTCGCCGCGCCTCAAGCGCGTGGATCAGCTTGGCGGTCACGGCTGCGGGCTCCAGCTCAAACGTGTCTTTCTTGGTCTTTTCCGAGTAAAGCCGGTCGCGCAGACTGGCATACTGATCCCGCCGCACCGACTGTTTCCAGTCGATCCACTTTTCGAAATGCGGAATGGCGTTTTCGCGGATTTTCGTGGCGATGGGGCCGGGTTCGATCAGGATCACCTCAATCCCGGTGCCCTTCATCTCGATCCGCATCACGTCGGTCAGGCCTTCCATCGCGAACTTGGTTGCGACATAGGCCCCCCGCCATGTCAGGCCGACCAGGCCAAGCACCGAGGAACAGTTGATGATCCGCCCGTGGCCTTGCGCCCGCATCAGCGGGATCACCCGGCGCGTCAGGTCGTGATAGCCGAAAAGGTTGGTCTCGAAGATCTCACGCAGGGCGCCGCGGGGCAGGTCTTCCACAGCGCCCGGGCAGGCATAGGCACCGTTGTTGAAAAGCGCGTCCAGGGTGCCACCAGTGCGCGCCACCACCTCGGCCACCGCCGCAGCGATGCTGTCTTCGTCGGCGTAATCCAGTTGGAAGCTTTCCAACCCCTCACTGCGCAGCCGGTCACAATCAGCCGCTTGTCGGCAGGTTGCAAAGACGCGCCAGCCGCGCGCCTTCAAGGTGCGGGCCGCATCAAGGCCGATGCCGGATGAGCATCCGGTGATCAGGACAGACCGTTCAGCCATGTGTCAGGGTGCCTCGGGCGTCAGGTAGCGCAGCGCGACATAGCCTTCCAGCCCGTCGCCCTGAATGACAATCCGCGCCCATTCGCCATCAACGGACGACACCATCAGCGCGGCCTCGCCGCTTGCCAGCCTGCCCAGAACCTCAGCTTGGGTCGAAGGTGCCGACCGCACGTTGACCGAGCTTGCGTTGACATACCAGATCCCCTCGGCCGGGGTTTCGGGTGCTGGCTGATCTGACACCGGGGCGATCCCGTTTTCGCCCGGCACCAGCTCGTTGCCCAGGGCTGACAAGGTGAAAACCGGCTCTTCGACCGCTTGAACCACCTCACGCACGGGTTCCACATAGGGCGCAGGTTCAGTGGGCGCAGGTTCGGGCTGGGCCGAAACTGGCGCGGGCACCGGTGCGGGCTTTGACGACGGCTCCGGTGTGGCGGCGATGACCATCGGGGCGGATTCCACAGGTGCAGCCTCGGGTGCAGGCCCATCAGCTGCGGCCTTGGCCAGACCTGGGCGCAATTGCCCCCGGTCCTCTCCGAACAGCATCAACGCGCCAATCATGGCAGCACACAGGAATAACGTCAGACGCAGCATGGGTATTTCCGTTCTTGAGGTGCCCATGTGTTATCACAGGCCGGGCCGGGGGGTTGAGTCCAAAACGCATCATTCAGTCAAAGGTTCCTAACGCCCGTGCGCAAGCCATCTGGACCGACGCGCCTGCCCGTCATACACAACATGCATGACCACCGATGATGATGATCCCAAGATCGAGGGGCCGACTGGCCTGACCGTATCCGAACCCCTCTCCCGCGCGATCGGCGAGAGGTATCTGACCTATGCGCTCTCCACCATCATGCACCGGGCGCTGCCCGATGCGCGGGATGGGTTGAAGCCGGTTCACCGGCGAATCCTTTGGGCGATGCGGCGGCTGCGGCTGACGCCGACGGGGGGCTTTCTGAAATCGGCCAAGATCGCTGGCGACACGATGGGGGATTTCCACCCGCACGGCGATGCCGCGATCTATGACGCGATGGCGCGTCTCGCCCAGGATTTCAACATGCGCTACCCGCTGGTTGACGGGCAGGGCAACTTTGGCAACATCGACGGAGATAACCCGGCGGCCAGCCGCTATACCGAGGCGCGCGTCACGGCAGCCTCCGAGGCGCTGATGGAGGGTATCGACGAGACCTCTGTCGATTTCCGCCCAAACTATGATGGACGGCTTGAGGAACCGGTTGTCCTGCCCGCCGCCTTCCCGAACCTTCTGGCCAACGGCTCCAGCGGAATCGCGGTCGGCATGGCGACCAATATCCCGCCCCACAACCTTGATGAGCTGATTGACGGCTGTCAGGCGCTGCTGGCAGACCCCGACCTGACGAATGAGGCGCTGGTCGCCCTGATCCCCGGCCCTGATTTTCCGACCGGCGGCGTGATCGTCGAACCGCGTGACAGCATCCTTGAGGCCTACGCCACCGGACGCGGCGCATTCCGTCTGCGCGCAAAGTGGCAGGTTGAGGATCTTGGCCGTGGCACCTGGCAGATCGTGGTCACCGAGATTCCCTATCAGGTGGCAAAGTCCAAACTGATCGAAAAACTGGCCGAGCTTATCCAGATCAAGAAGGTCCCCCTTCTGGCCGATGTCCGCGACGAATCCGCCGAGGACGTGCGTCTGATTCTGGAACCCCGCGTCCGCACGGTTGACCCCGATGTGCTGATGGGCAGCCTTTTCAAGAATTCCGACCTTGAGGTGCGGTTTTCGCTGAACATGAACGTGCTGATCGATGGCCGCGTGCCCCGCGTCTGTTCGCTGAAAGACGTGCTGCGCGCTTTCCTTGACCACCGGCGTGAGGTGCTGCGGCGGCGCTCTCTGCACCGGATGGAGAAGATCGACGCGCGGCTGGAGATTCTGCAGGGCCTGCTGATCGCCTTCCTGAACCTTGATCGCGTGATTGACATTATCCGCTATGATGATGACCCGAAGGCCGCCTTGATGGCCGAGGATTGGGCAAAATCTCACATCCGTGCCATGTCGGAAAAGGACTACAAGCCGCCAGCCAAAGGGCAGGGCGTGCTGACCGACAATCAGGCCGAAGCCATCCTGAACATGCGCCTGCGGTCCTTGCGGCGGCTGGAAGAGATGGAGCTGAACGCCGAACGCGATGCGCTGACGGCGGAACGTGCTGATCTTGCAGACTTGTTGGCCAACGACATACGCCAGTGGAAACGTGTGGGCACCGACCTGAACGAGGTGCGCAAACTTTACGGCAAGGCCACGGTCATAGGTGCCCGCCGGACGCAGTTCGCCGATGCGGCCGAGATTGAGGATGTGCCCTACGAGGCGATGATCGAACGTGAGCCGATCACCGTGATCTGCTCACGCATGGGGTGGATCAGGGCGATGAAAGGCCATGTCGATCTTGCGCTGGAACAGAAGTTCAAGGATGGCGACGGCCCCCGCTTTGCCTTCCACGCGGAAACCACCGACAAGATCCTGCTGGTCGCCGAAAACGGCCGGTTCTTCACCCTTCTGGGTGCCAACCTGCCCGGCGGGCGCGGCATGGGCGAACCCGTGCGCCTGATGGTCGATCTGCCGAATGATACCGGCATCACCCATCTGATGATCTACCGGGCTGGGGAAAAACTCCTCCTCGCCTCATCCGCAGGGGATGGGTTCATCGTCCCGTCCGAAGAACTGGTCGCCCAGACCAAGGCCGGCAAGGCCGTGTTGACCGTGCGCGATGGTGTCAAGACGGCGGTCTGCATCAAGGTACAGGGCGACACCATCGCCGTCGTCGGCGACAACCGAAAAATGCTGGTTTTTCCGGTGGCCGAGCTGCCGGAAATGGCCAAGGGCAAGGGCGTTCGGTTGCAAAAGTACAAGGACGGCGGGTTGTCTGACGCCACCACCTTCCGGCTGGCCGATGGCCTTAGCTGGAAAGACCCTGCCGGCCGCACCCGCACGGAAACCGACCTTGCCGAATGGCAAGGCGGCCGTGCAACCGCCGGCAAGATGGCCCCGCGCGGGTTCCCGAGGGACAACCGCTTTACCTGACCGGCTGCCGCCCAATCAGGCTTGAATTTCCCGGCCCCACGGGCTAAGTCGCCGCGCGTGTAACTTGGGGCCCCGCATGGCCCGATCAAAGCAAGGCGGAATTCGCAATGGGCAAGGCAAAGTTTGAACGGAACAAACCGCACGTCAACATTGGCACGATCGGCCACGTTGACCACGGCAAGACGACGCTGACGGCGGCGATCACGAAGTATTTCGGCGAATTCAAGGCCTACGACCAGATCGACGGC
>JBBQVR010000161.1:0-7076 GCA_038211355.1 Rhodobacterales bacterium
GGACCCTGCACCCCCACCAGCTGGACATGCTTCAGCGGTCCAATGACCCCGCCACCCTCCTCATCGCGCCCACCGGCGGCGGCAAGACGCTTGCCGGGTTCCTGCCCACCCTGGCCGAGCTTGGCCCCAATCCCCCGGCAGGCCTCCACACCCTCTACATCTCCCCCCTGAAAGCCCTCACCGCCGACATCCGCCGCAACCTGCGCACCCCAATCGAGGGCGCGGGCCTGCAAATCCGCGTCGAAGACCGCACCGGCGACACCACCTACACCCAGCGCCGCAAACAGCGCGCCGACCCGCCGCACATCCTGCTGACCACCCCCGAAAGCCTCGCCCTCCTCCTCAGCTACGAAGATTCTCCCCGGATTTTCCAAGGCCTGCAACGGGTTATCATTGACGAGATCCACGCCCTCGCCGAATCCAAACGCGGTGACCAGCTCGTCCTCCAGATTGCCCGCCTGCAATCCCTGAACCCCGGCCTCCGCCGCATCGGCCTGTCCGCGACGGTGGAAAACCCTCCCGCCCTCGCCCGCTTCCTCGCCCCCGATACAGCCATCCTGCAAGCCGACCCCGGCCCCGACCCAGACATTTCCATGCTGGACACCGACGACGCCCCCCCATGGAGCGGCGGCGGCGGCCGCTACGCCATCCCCGCCATCCTGAATGAGGTGACCCGCCACCGCACCACCCTCATCTTCCACAACACCCGTGCACAGGCCGAACTTTTCTTCCACGATCTCTGGCTCCAGAACACCGAAAGCCTGCCCATCGGCATCCACCACGGCAGCCTGTCCCGCGAACAGCGTGAGCGTGTCGAACAAGCAATGACCGCCGGGGCCCTGAGGGCCGTCGTCTGCACCGGCTCCCTCGACCTCGGCATTGACTGGGGCGATGTTGACCTTGTGATCCAGGTCGGCGCGCCGAAAAACGTAAAGCGCCTCGTCCAGCGCATTGGCCGCGCCAACCACCGCTACAACGCGCCGTCCAAGGCTCTTCTGGTCCCCGCCAACCGCTTCGAGGTGGTGGAATGCCAGGCCGCCCTTGACGCGGTGAAAGCCCACACGCTGGACGGCGAACCCCGCGGCCCTGGCCCTCGCGATGTCCTCTGCCAACACATCCTCGCCACCGCCTGCGCCGGCCCTTTCCTCGCCGACCAACTTTACGAAGAAATCATCACCGCCGGCCCCTATGCGGCACTCACCAAAGCCGAATTCGACGCTTGCCTCGATTTCGTCGCCACCGGCGGCTATGCGCTGAAAGCCTATGACCGCTGGCAACGCCTCAAGCAAACCAACGGAAAATGGCACCTGCGCGACCCCCGCGCCGCCGCCCTGATCCGCCAGAACCTTGGCACGATCATCGACATCGACACCCTCAAGGTCCGCCTGAAAAACCAGTTCGGCGGCACCCCCCTGGGCGAGGTTGAGGAAGATTTTGCCGCCACCCTCACCCCCGGCGACACCTTCCTGATCGGCGGCCAGATCGTGCGCTACGAAGGCCTTCGCGAACTCACGGTCGAGGTGTCCCGCGCCCCCGGCCGCGACCCCAAGGTCGCCGTCTTCAACGGCACCAAATTCGCCACCTCTACCCTGCTCGCTGACCGTATTCTCCAGATTTTCCAACAAGAAAGCTGGCCCGATCTGCCCGCCCACACCGCCTGGTGGCTGGCAAAACAGCGTGAGGTGTCCCGCCTCCCCGACCCCCACTCGCTGCTGCTGGAATCCTTCCCCCACGATGGCCGCGAACACCTTGTGATCTACGGTTTCGCGGGCAGGAACGCCCAGCAAACCCTCGGGCTTCTTGTGACAAAACAGATGGAATCCCAGGGCCTTGCTCCCTTGGGCTTTGTCGCCACTGACTACGCCACCCTGATCTGGGGCCTTGATCCCGTAACCGACCCCGCCCCGCTCTTTGCCCCCGAAACCCTGCGTGAGGGGCTGGAGGTCTGGCTTTCCGGCAACGCCGTG
Organism: Rhodobacterales bacterium; assembly: GCA_038211355.1. GTDB lineage: Bacteria > Pseudomonadota > Alphaproteobacteria > Rhodobacterales > Rhodobacteraceae > Tabrizicola. The sequence continues at coordinate 1,968 of JBBQVR010000161.1, forward strand.
ATGAAACGCACCTTCCGCGCCACCGCCATCATCGCAGGGCTGATCGAACGCTCCAACCAGGGCCGCCGCAAGACCGGCCGTCAGGCCACCTTCTCCTCCGACATCCTTTACGACACGCTGCGGAAATACGACCCAACCCACCTCCTCCTCCAGATCACAAGGGAAGAGGCGCTGCGCGGCCTGATCGACTTTTCCCGCATCGACTCCCTTCTTGACCGGGTCAAAGGCAACATCACCCTGATCCGCCGCCCCCGCGTCACCCCCCTGGCCGCCCCCCTGTTCTTTGAACCCGGCCGCATCCCCGTCCACGGCAGCGGCCGCGACCGCCTCGCCTCGGCACAGGCGCAAGCCCTGATGGAAGCCGCAGGCCTTTCCTGAAGCGGTTTCCTTTCAGCAAAAATCTCCCCGCCGGAGGCTCCGCCCTTGCCACCGCCCCGCCGCCGGGGCACATCTCGCGCCATGCACCACGCGCTTTTCTTCCACGGCGAAACGCTGCACCTGCTGCCCTCAGGCGGCCTTTTCTGGCCTGCCCGAACCACCCTTACCGTCTCCGACCTGCACCTTGGCAAATCCGAACGCCTCGCCCGGCGCGGCGGGTCGCTGCTGCCACCCTATGAGACGCAAGCCACCCTCGAAAAACTGGACCGGGATCTTGAGGCAACCTGTGCCACCGCCGTCATCTGCCTTGGTGACAGTTTTGATGACACCGCCTCGGCCGACGGCATGGATGACAGCAACCGCCTCTGGCTTGCCCGCCTGATGGCCGGGCGCGGCTGGACCTGGATCACCGGCAACCATGATCCCGGCCCGATTGAGGTTGGCGGCACCCACCGCGATGCGGTGACGCTTGCCCCCTTCACCTTCCGACATATTGCCGATCCGGCGGAAAAAGCTGAAATATCAGGTCATTATCACCCCAAGGCGCGCCTTGCGGGTCAGGCGCGGCCCTGCTTTCTGGCCGATGCCGCCCGGCTGATCCTGCCAGCCTATGGGGTCTATACCGGGGGCCTGCGGACAGATGCTGCCGCCCTGACTACGCTCATGGCGCCAGACGCCCTCGCCATCCTGACCGGCACCCGCGCCCTTGCCATCCCGATGCCGCGTTAGGCCGTCAGCCCCTCAGGCTCGGCCAACCCGTTCGCGCGGCAGCAGGCCGTCAGCGTGTTGGCCAGCAGACAGGCAATCGTCATCGGCCCCACCCCGCCCGGAACCGGTGTGATCGCCCCGGCAACGGCGGCGGCGCTGGCGTAATGCACATCTCCCACCAGCCGCGTCTTCCCGTCCCGCTCCACCCGGTTGATGCCCACGTCAATCACCGTGGCTCCGGGTTTCACCATCTCACCGGTAATCATCTCGGCCCGCCCGACAGCCGCCACCAGAATATCGGCCCGGCGGCACACCTCGGTCAAATCCTTCGTCCGGCTATGCGCGATCGTCACCGTGCAGCTGTCACCCAGCAGCAGTTGCGCCATCGGCTTGCCCACAATGTTCGACCGCCCGACCACAACGGCGTTCAGCCCCGACAGCGACCCGTGATGATCCCGCAGCATCATCAGGCACCCCAGAGGCGTGCAGGGCACCATGCTCTTCTGCCCGGTCCCCAAAAGGCCAACATTCGATATGTGAAAGCCGTCCACGTCCTTGGCCGGGTCGATCCGGTTGATCACCAGTTCGGAATTCAGATGAGCAGGCAGCGGCAACTGCACCAAAATCCCATGTACTTTCGGATCGGCGTTCAGCCTGTCGATCAGCGCCAGCAGCTCGGCCTCGCCAGTCTCCACATCAAGCCGATGTTCGAAAGATGACATTCCCACTTCGATGGTCGAGGCGTGCTTGTTACGCACATACACCTGTGAGGCCGGGTCTTCCCCCACCAGCACCACCGCAAGGCCCGGTTGAAGGCCGTTTTCTTCCTTCAGCCGCGCGACATGCAAGGCGACCTGCCCCCGCACCCGTGCCGCAAAGACCTTGCCGTCGATCACCGTGGCCGTCATTCGTTCATCCCTTTCGTAAACTGTCCGGCCCAAGCTTGCTTTCCTCGCGCGCGATGGACCAGTCTATCAGCCGCCGCCACAGCTTTTCCACCAGCTCGGGCGGCAGCCCTTGTGCCGTGGCATGGCGACGGACATTGCGCACCACCTCCTCGACCCGGTCTTCGATCCGCGCGGGCAGATCGACCGCCGCCTTGATCTCGGCCGCGCGGTCGATATAGCCCGCCCGTTCAGCGAACAGGCAGACCAGCGCTTCGTCCAGCCGGTCAATCTCGGCCCGGATCTGGGCCATCGAGGTGCAGTCAGCAGGCTTAGGCATCAGAAATCTCCCTTTCAGGCTGCCCCGCAGATAAGGGGGAAGCCCGCAAAGGGCAATGCGACCCGTTAGAACAACCCTTCGACCTGACCCGCATCGTTCAGCCGGATCACCTCGGCCGACGGCACCTTGGGCAGGCCCGGCATCGTCATGATCTCACCGCAGATCGCGACGATGAAGCCAGCCCCTGCCGAAAGCCGCACCTCACGCACCGGGATGGTAAAGCCGGTCGGCGCGCCGCGGACGGTCGGATCGGTGGTAAAGCTGTATTGCGTCTTGGCAATGCAGATCGGCAGATGGCCATAGCCCGCGGCCTCCCAGGTTTTCAGCTGGTCACGGATCGACTTGTCCGCCTCAACCCCGTCGGCCCGGTAGATGCCCTTGGCGATGGCTTCGATCTTGGCAAACAGGCCCAGATCATCGGGGTAAAGCGGCTTGAACGCCGACGGCCCCTCGGCAAGGCTGACCACCTTATGCGCCAGTTCTTCAATGCCCGCGCTGCCTTGCGCCCAATGCTTGCACAGGATCGCCTCGGCGCCCTGTTCGGCAACATAGGCCTTCACGGCGGCAATCTCGGCGTCGGTGTCGCTGTAGAAGTGGTTGATCGCCACCACCACCGGCACCCCAAAGCCCTTCACGTTGGCGATGTGGCGGCCCAGGTTCGGGCAGCCCGCCTGCACCGCGCCCACATTCTCGGCCCCAAGGTCGGCCTTCGCCACCCCGCCGTTCATCTTCATCGCGCGCACAGTCGCCACGATCACCGCAGCCGAGGGCTTCAGCCCCGCCTTGCGGCACTTGATGTCAAAGAACTTCTCGGCCCCAAGATCAGCCCCAAAGCCGGCCTCGGTCACCACATACTCGCCCAGCTTCAGCGCGGTCTTGGTCGCGATGACGCTGTTGCAGCCATGCGCGATATTGGCAAACGGCCCGCCATGCACGAAGGCCGGGTTGTTTTCCAGCGTCTGCACCAGGTTCGGTTGCATCGCATCCTTGAGAAGCACCGTCATCGCGCCATCCGCCTTGATGTCGCGGGCATAGATCGGCTTTTTCTCGCGCGTGTAGGCCACCACAATGTCGCCCAGCCGCTTTTGCAGGTCCTCAAGGTCGTTCGACAGACACAGGATCGCCATGACCTCGCTGGCCACCGTGATGTCAAAACCGGTCTGCCGCGGAAAGCCGTTCGACACGCCGCCCAGATTCACCACGATGTCGCGCAGCGCCCGGTCGTTCATGTCCATCACCCGGCGCCAGACGATGCGGCGGGCGTCGATCTGCAGCTCATTGCCCCAATAGATGTGGTTGTCGATCATCGCCGACAGCAGGTTGTGGGCGGATGTGATCGCATGGAAGTCGCCGGTGAAGTGAAGGTTCATCTCCTCCATCGGCACGACCTGCGCCATCCCGCCGCCAGCCGCCCCACCCTTCATGCCAAAGTTCGGGCCAAGGCTGGCCTCGCGGATACACACCACCGCCTTCTTGCCGATCCGGTTCAGACCGTCACCCAGACCCACCGTCGTCGTCGTCTTGCCCTCGCCCGCGGGCGTCGGGTTGATCGCGGTCACCAGGATCAGCTTGCCATCGGGGCGCCCGGCCAAGGACTTGATGAACTCCTGCCCGACCTTGGCCTTGTCATGCCCGTAAGGCAGCAGCTGGTCCGACGGGATGCCCAGCTTGGCCCCGATCGCCATGATCGGCTGCTTTTTCGCCTCGCGTGCGATTTCGATGTCGGTCTTGATGGCCATCTGCTTCTCCCTTAGGCAAATATCCCGTTTGCGACGTGATATCGGGCAATTCGAGGTAAACGAGGCTGGTTTCCGACCAGATGCCCACAAAATTCGCCAGCGCCGGTTTCCGATCGGAAACATCCCGCATGAATCGAGGCGCAGCCACCCCACCCGGACGAACTTCCTTTCTGCAACTATGTCCCACAGCTGGCCCCCCTCGGGGGGCTTTGCGCCTCCCCAAGGTCAGCCAGAGGCGCGCGCTCAGCCGCGCCAGGCCCGCTGCGCCGGCACATGCAGCGTCAGCACATCGCCCAGCCGCAAGGTCCCCTCCCGCTCCACCCAGGCGGTCACGCCACGCTTGTCCTTCGCGGCCCGCTTGAAGCCCTTGCCCATTCCGGGCCGCACCTTGTCGATGGTTACGGCAGGCTCTTGGCAGGGTAGATTTTCCATGTCCACGACCAGTGTCACCCCGTCCGGCCCCTGCAACCGGCTTGAGGGCGGCAGATGGCTGAAATCAGGGATGCCCGCCACCACCAGCGACGCGCCAACCCAGGCGTAATTCATCGCCTCCAACCCAAGCTTGCCGGCGACCTCCGCCATCTCCTCGGCGCTGACCACCGACAGTTGCCGCGCGTTGCGGATGTCCGTGCCGCGCGGGTGCTGCGCCCGGACCCGGCTGCAGGCGGGCCGCGTCAGGCCGGCGTGGCTTTCGCCCGCATAACCGGCATAGCTCAGCGGCATCACCTCCAGCGGCACCGCCCGGATCACCAGATTTTCCACCGGCGCGGGCTGCGTGCCCAGCCAGACCACGGTTCCGACGATATCAGTGGGCATCAGGGCTGCCATCAGGGCCTCTCGAGCAGGAAGAACACGCGCGTGAAGGGAAAGATCACCCGCCCGTCCGGTTGAACAGGGTAAGCCACCGCAAGGGCGGCGTCATAGGCGGCAACAAACGCCCGCGCCTCCTCTACGGTCATGGCTTGCACGAAAGGCCGCATCGCGGTCGTTTCGGTAAAGGCCCGCACCGGATGCCCCTCGGCCACCGGGTCAAGGAACTGGATGTAATCCGTCGTCCAGT
>JBBQVR010000162.1:0-7033 GCA_038211355.1 Rhodobacterales bacterium
CAGATTCAATACATGTGGGCCGGTTCGCGCCGCCGATACATCCCCGACTTCCTTGTCCGGCTCTCCAGCGGCAAGATGCTTGCGCTAGAGATCAAGGGAACGGACAGCCCGCAGAACAAGGCCAAGCGCGACGCCCTGAACGAGTGGGTGAAGGCGATCAATGGGACAGGCGGATTTGGTCAGTGGTCATGGGACGTCGCGTTCAATCCAAGCGATGTGCAGGACATCATCACCAAGCACGCGAATGCCCCCGAACCTGTAGCGGTGGCGCAATGAAACGGCACCATCGTGGTATACAGATCAGCGCAGGTCTTTCCGACCCCAGTCTCGCGCGTCGTGCGGACGGTTTTGAGAACTATGTATTTCTGGTCGCGAAATAAATTTTGCAAAAGCAGAGGCTTATGGCTCTCCACCAAAAGCCCGCAGTCAAGAGCCGTGGAGAATATCGGTCAGAAGAGAACGCTTTCAGGTCATTTCGCGGCTGTACTGGTGGATAGCCCATCCCGCATAACCCTTGAAAAAAAGGAAAAATCTGGGCTTGGCCGGGGGGAGAGAAACTTTCTTCAAGGGCAAGTGGCGGAGGAGGTGGGATTTGAACCCACGGTAGAGTTTCCCCTACGTCGGTTTTCAAGACCGGTGCGATAAACCACTCCGCCACTCCTCCGACAGCGCCGCAATATCGGGCGGGCGATGATTCTGAAAGGGCAGCTTTGCGGCGAATTCCGCTGATCGTGAAGGGGGGGGTGCGCCTGCGGCCTTCCCACCGGCGCGACAAGCCGATATGCTACGCTGAAACGCGGGCGTGTCTGATGGCGGCAAGGACGGACAAGGCCCTGTTAGCAACCCTGTCGGGTGGACACAGCATCAAGCGCAGCAGTCAGATTGCGCAGCATTGAGGGCGGAAGATGGCACAGGCAGTACTTCGTCATATCCTTTTGGGACTGGCAACCTCGGGTTTGCTGATGGGCTGCGTTCAGGGGGGCGACACAGCAACCCCGGCCGCACCTGGCACCTCGGGTACCGCCCGCGCCACGGCGACCGGAGATGTCGAGGCGCCCGAAGTTTTTCAGGCCACCGACAGCGCGCTTTGGGATGGCCGCCCGTCGCTTGGTGGCATCTGGGTCGCCTCAGCCGACGTGAAAGACCCTGAGCGGGTGGTGATGTTCAACCCTGCCAACGGCAAGACCGTGCAAGGTGCTCTCTTCCGGCGTGAGCGTGACAATCCCGGCCCACGGCTGCAGATCTCATCCGACGCGGCCGAGGCGCTGGGTATTCTGGCCGGCCAGCCGGTCGAAATCCGCGTAACGGCCCTGCGCCGCATTGAAGCGGTGGCCGCAGCGGAAGTGGCCACGCCTGCCGTAGAGGCCGCCGCTACGGGTGCTGGCACAGCTGCAGCCCCCGCGACTGACGCCGAAGGTACTGTTGTCGAAAGCGATGCCGCAGCAACGGCGGCAGCGGCGACCGCCGCCCTTGCCGCGACCGGGGCCGCAGTGGCCGATGGCGCTGTGGCAGCGGTAGATGCCGCCGCCCCGGATGCGACCGTAACAGAGCCGCCAAAACGCAAGACCTGGAAAGAACGTCGCGCCGAAGCCAAAGCCGCGCGTGAGGCCAAGAAAGCCGCCGCTGCAGCCGCTGCTGCAGGGGAATTGGCGGATGGCGCCACTGGCTCTGCGGCCGACGAAGTTGCCGCTACGGCAAACGCCGTCACCGGGGCCACAATCGAGTCTGCCCCGCTGGATGCGCGCAGTGCCGATGCCGCCGCAGCCCCGGCAACCGACGCTGCCGCCGCCCCGGAAGTCGCCGCTGAACCCGTCGTTGTCGCGCCGCCGAAAACCCGCCGCCAGCTTCGCGCCGAAGAGGCGGCCGCCAAAGCTGCCGCCGCAACCGCCGCAACCGAAACGCTGCCCGAAGCCCCTGCTGAAGCCGCCCCTGCTGCTGCGGCACCCGCTGGCCGTCTGATCCAGGTCGCTTCATTCGCCAAAGAGGCGAACGCCGACCGCGCGGTTGAGGCTTTGGCCAAGGCCGGCATTAGCGGCCAGACCCGCAAATCTGAAGCGAACGGCAAGATCGTCTGGGGTGTTGTCACCACCGGCGACGAAGCCCAGCTGACCGCCATCAAGGGCTTCGGTTTTGCCGATGCCTTTTTCCTGCAATGATCCGGCTGTCTCCAACGATCTGGTCGCCCAGCATAAAGCCACCCTTGGTCAACCGCCGATCGTTCAAGCAAAGGACGCCCATGCTTCGCACGCTTCTCGCCTGCCTTGCCATCTTCACTGCCGCGCTGCCTGCCCGTGCTTTTGACACGCAGGCCACGGCGGCCTGGGTCTATGACCTTACCACCGGCACCGTGTTGATGGATCATAACGCTGACCTGCCGGTTCCACCGGCGTCGATGTCCAAGCTGATGACCATCAACATGCTGTTTGAGGCCCTGCGCGATGGGCGCGTGACCATGGAGACGGAATTCGCCGTCTCGGCCCGCGCCAAGGCGATGGGCGGGTCCACCATGTTTCTGCAGGAAACCGACCGGCCGACCGTGCGTGATCTGATCCACGGCATGATCATCAACTCTGGCAATGATGCCTGCGTCGTGGTCGCCGAAGGGCTTGCCGGGACGGAAGAGGCTTTTTCGTCCCAGATGACCGAACGCGGCCGCGCTTTGGGGATGACGTCGTCGGTCTTCGCCAACTCCTCCGGCTGGCCCGATCCCGTTCATCGCATGTCGATGCGCGATCTTGGTATTCTTTCCCAGCATCTGATCGAGGATTTCCCCGAATACTACCCGATCTTCGCCGAGGTTGAGTTCAACTACAAAGACCGCGCCCCCGCGAATGCCCGCAACCGCAACCCGCTGCTGGAGTTGGGGGTCGGGGCAGATGGGCTCAAGACCGGCCACACGCAAGAGGCGGGTTACGGCCTTGTCGGCAGTGCCAAGCAGGGTGACCGGCGGGTGATCTTTGCCATCACCGGCCTGCCAAGCGAACAGGCGCGGGCCGAGGAATCCGAACGCATCGTTGCCTGGGCCTTCCGCCAGTTTTCCGAAAAAACCGTTGCAAAAACCGGCATCCGCGTGGCCGAGGCTGAGGTGCATCTGGGCAATGCCCTTACCGTGGGTCTGGTTCCGGCCGAAGACGTGCGCCTGCTGGTGCCAGCCCTTGTGCAGGAAAACATGACGGCCGAGGTGGTCTACAACGGCCCCCTCACCGCGCCCATCATTGCCGGTGCCCCGGTGGCCGAGCTGATCGTCCACGTCCCAGACCTGCCCGACCGCCGCTTTCCGCTGGTGGCGGAAACGGACATCGGCACCGCCGGGTTCCTTCGCCGCCTGACGGTCGCGACGCAGGTGCTTTACGGCCAGTATCTTGGGTCACCGGCCAGCTGAATGGCCGGGCTTTTCCTCAGCCTTGAAGGCATTGACGGCTCGGGCAAGTCTACGCAGGCGCGGCGTCTGGCCGATGATCTGCGCGCCAAGGGCCATAGCGTGACCCTGACCCGTGAACCCGGCGGCAGCGCCGGGGCTGAAGAAATCCGTCGCCTTGTGCTTGAAGGCGACCCCGACCGCTGGTCACCCGAGACTGAGATATTGCTCTTTACCGCCGCCCGCCGCGACCATCTGGAAAAGACCATCCGCCCTGCCCTTGCCCGGGGCGAAATCGTCATAACCGACCGTTTTGCCGACAGCACGCGGGTGTTTCAGGGCCTGACACGGGGCGACCTGACCGCCACCGTCGACCGCCTGCATGACCTGATGATCGGGGTGGAACCTGACCTCACCCTGCTTTTCGACCTTGAGCCTGCCAAGGGCCTTGCCCGCGCCACCGCCCGCGCCGGAACCGAGCTTCGGTTCGAAGACATGGGGCTGGGCTTTCAGGAAAAGACCCGCGCGGGCTTTCTGGCCCTGGCCGCCCGCCACCCCCGCTTTCGCGTGATCGACGCCGACGCCGACCCGGATACCGTGGCCATACGGGTGTGGTCGGTCGTGGCAAGCTTTCTGGGCTCAAGCGGCACCCCCGCATGACAGCCGGTTGACCACAGACCTTGCCGCCTGCGACGCACCCGCCGCAGCCTTGAAGATCGGCCTCACGTCCTCTGACTGTCAGGGCCATCTGGAACACCTGCCACAACCGATCTTCTGACGACTTTCAGACCCATCCCCCTTCCCCCCAGCCCCCTGCCTGTGCAATCTCCCCCCCATGGCCACTTCCGATCCCCTGCCCGAACCTGACCGCCTTGAAGGGGCCCCCCACCCGCGGGAAACCGCTGCCCTTTTTGGTCATGCCGGTCCGCAGGCTGACTTCCTGCAGGCCTTCACCTCGGGCCGTCTGCATCACGCCTGGATGATCACCGGACCAAAAGGCGTGGGCAAGGCCACCCTCGCCTGGCGACTGGCGCGGTTCTTACTGGCGACACCGGATGATGACGGCGGCATGTTCGCAGCCCCTGCGCCCACCAGCCTTGATGTGCCACCGACCCACCCTGTCGCCCGCCGCATGTTGCAACTTGCCGAGCCGCGGAATTTCCTGCTGCGCCGCGCCGCCAATGACAAGGAAACCGCGCTGGCTCAGGTCATCTCGGTTGATGAGCTGCGCCGGATGAAATCCTTTTTCACCCTCTCGGCCGCTGACGGGGGGCGCCGCACCGCGATCATCGACTCCTTGGATGAGATGAACACCGCCTCGGCCAACGCGCTGCTGAAACTGCTGGAAGAACCGCCCGCCAATGTCACCCTTTTCCTCATCGCGCACCAGCCCGCGCGACTGTTGCCCACCATCCGCTCGCGCTGCCGCGAGTTGCGGCTGACGCCACTTGGCCCCCAGGACCTTGCCGATGCGCTGACCCAGGCGGGCGGAGAGGTGGCGCCAAATGATCGCGCTGCCCTGGCCGAGCTTTCCGCCGGCTCCGTGGGCGAGGCGTTCCGTTTGACCAACCTTGACGGGCTGAAACTTTACGCGGCCCTCACGCGGCTTTTTGCCACCCTGCCCCGGCTGGACCGGCCCCAGGCCCTGTCGATGGCCGAACTTGCCGCAGGCCGTGGCCAGGCCGAAACCTTTGATCTCTTGGTCACGCTGATCGACCTTTTCCTTGCCCGCCTTGCCCGCCACGGCGCAACCGGCCACCCCGTGCCCGAGGCCGCCCTACAGGAAGCCGCCCTTCTTGCCCGCCTGTCCCCCCACGCCGATGCGGCCCGCGCCTGGGCTGATCTGGCCCAGACCCTGTCGTCACGCGCGCGGCGGGGCAAGGCGGTCAACCTTGACCCTGCCGCCCTTCTGATGGATATGCTTCTGAAGGTCGATGAGACGGCGGGTTCCCTCGCCCAGAGGTAGCCGCGCCCGTGTTCGAAACCCAGCCCCCCAGCCTGCCCGATCTTGTTGACAGCCACTGTCATCTTGATTTACCCGACCTGTCGGCCGACCGGGACGCGGTGCTGGCCCGCGCCGCTGCGGCAGGCGTGAACCGGATGGTCACGATCTGCACCCGCCTGAAGAACGAACCCGCCGTCCGCGCCATTGCCGAAGCGCACCCTCAGGTGTTCTATGCGGCAGGCACCCACCCGATGCACGCCGCCGACGAACCCCTTGCCACGCTGGATCAACTGGTGACCCTTGCCCGCCATCCCCGTTTTGTCGGGATCGGCGAGACGGGGCTGGACTACCATTACACCGCCGACAGCATGGCCATCCAGCAAACCTCGCTGCGCATCCATATCGAGGCGGCACAGGCAACCGGCTTGCCGCTGATCATCCACGCACGCGATGCGGATGTGGATATGGCGGCGATCCTGACCGAAGGCATGGCGCGGCGGCCGTTTGGGTGCGTGATGCACTGCTTTTCTTCCGGCCCCCGGCTGGCGGCGGCGGCGGTCGAGATGGGTTTCTACCTCTCGATCTCCGGCATCGCGGCCTTCCCGAAAAGCCAGGACCTGCGCGACATCTTCGCCAAGGCACCGCTGGACCGGCTGCTTCTGGAAACCGACAGCCCCTATCTTGCGCCGCCACCTTACCGGGGCAAGCGGAACGAGCCCGCCTATGTCGCCCATACCGCCCGCGCCATGGCCCCGGTATTCGGCCTTGGGCTTGAGGCGTTCGCTGCGCAGACCACCGCCAATTTTGACCGCCTCTTTCCCCGCGCCGCCCGCGCGGCGCAGGCGGCATGATGGCCCGGCTGACCTTTACCATCCTTGGCTGCGGCTCATCGGGCGGGGTGCCGCGGTTGGGCGGGGGCACGATGTATGGCGACTGGGGAGACTGCGACCCTGCAAACCCCAAGAACCGCCGCCGCCGCTGTTCGCTGCTGGTCACGCGGGAAACGGCCTCGGGCAGCACCCGCGTGCTGATCGACACCTCACCCGACATGCGCGACCAGTTGCTGGATGCCGGGGTCGGTGTGCTTGACGCGGTGGTCTACACCCACAGCCACGCCGACCACATGCACGGCATCGACGACCTGCGCCAGATCGTCTTCAACCTGCGCCGCCGCCTGGCCGTCTGGGCCGATGGCCCGACGCAAGAAGCGCTCTTGTCGCGCTTTGGGTATGCCTTCACCCAGCCCGAGGGGTCACCCTACCCGCCGATCCTGGATCTGCATTCCCTGCACGGGCCGGTGACGATTACCGGCGACGGCGGGCCGATCACCCTGACCCCCTTCACCGCTGAACACGGCAGCATGGACGCGCTTGGCTTTCGGATCGGCAACCTGGCCTACCTGCCCGACGCCGTGGCGATACCAGAGGCAAGCTGGCAAGTCCTGGAAGGCCTTGATTGCTGGATCGTCGACGCGCTGCGCCGCAAGCCGCATCCGACCCATGCCCATCTGGCCATGACACTGGACTGGATCGCCCGGGCCAAGCCTGCCCGCGCCTTGCTGACCAACATGCATATCGATCTGGACTACGAAACGCTGCGGGGCGAACTCCCCCCCAACGTCGCTCCGGCCTTCGATGGAATGACAATCGCTTACGATGTCTGACCCTGTGACTTCCTCTCTCCAAAAGTATCCCACGGGGGTCCGGGGGTGTGAAACCCCCGGTCGCCGC
>JBBQVR010000163.1:0-6985 GCA_038211355.1 Rhodobacterales bacterium
TGCCACGGCAAGAAAGGCCGCGATCAGGGCCTGCGGCTGCTTGTAGGCGGCGATGCGGCCGGGCAGCAGAAGGACCATCCCGGCATCCTGCAGCCCAAGCGCGGCCCGGGCGCCAATGCGGTCAGCCTGCGGATAATGCCCATCATAGGACGGATGCGCGATGACCCTGACCTTGTGCAAAGGCAGGTCCCAGCGCAGGCGGGCCGCCGCCACGGCGGGCAGCGAATGCAGATGGATCACATCGGCCAGTTGAAACAGGCCGGCGCGCAGATCGGCCAACCGGGGTTCCACGGCCGGGTCATGCGCAGCAAGGTTGTGGATCGTCCAGATCACCCGGCCACCCCGACCGCGAAACGCATGCAGCCGGTCCAGAAACCCCTCAGCCGTGGCACCGGGCTGGCGAAGGACCGCATCCTCCCAATGCAGATGGAACACCGACGCCTGATACGGCAGCGCGCCAATGCCCTCCACCGCCCCGGGCCGGGGCTGGATCATCAGGGGCAGACGGTCGTAAATCTGGCTTTGAACCGGGTTCGCGCCCCGGTAATCGGGAAAGTAGGTCAGTGCGATGGGAAATCCCGAATGATCGTTCATGGCGATCGGAGGCCCTTTCCACCCTTAAGCCCATGCAGGCCGTCGCCCGGGCGACAGGCCTTGATCTGCAAGGTCTATGATCTGCAAGGTCTATTTATGATTTTCAATTCAAGGACAATTCCAGTACCATAGCAACACTGATTTGCTTTGGAGGATTTTATGCCAAAATGGATCCTTGCCAAGCTGGCAGCCGTGGCGGTGGCATTGGCCACACCGGCAAGGGCCAGCGAAGGGGACAATTCGCCCTTGGTGAAATTCCCGTCAGAAGAGGCGGCGCGTTCGTACCTGAAAGAATACCCGACCGGCGAACTTGCCCGGCTCGCCTTTCTGGCGCTGGTTGAATACCGACTGATACGTGAAAATCCGGGCCTGACCAAGAAGCAGGCCATGGCTGTCTTTTCCAAAAAACCCATCGTGATCAGCCGCCAGCGTGAGGTGGTCGTTCCCATTTATTAAGGTCATTCAGCGGAGAGCAAGCCATGGCAAGCGTGGTGGCAATCTACAGCTGGCGACGCAGGTCTGTAGCGCGGCTCTGCGGCCTTGTCCTTGTTGGATTGGTCCCGCAAAGCGCGCTGGCGCAAGACGGGCCAGCCGCCCCCCGGGTCGCGCTGGTGATTGGCAATTCGGCCTATGTCAACGTCGAGGTGTTGCCGAACCCGTCCAATGATGCGCGTCTTGTCGCGGAAAAACTGTGGCTTGCCGGGTTTGAAGTGATCGAATCCATCGACTCGGACCGTGCGACGATGCTGGCCGATATTGCCACCTTTCAAAGCCGGTTGCGCGATGGCAGTGAGGCCCTGTTCTACTATGCCGGGCATGGGGTCCAGCTGGACGGGCGCAACTATCTGCTGCCAGTCTCGGTCTCGCCCGCCTCGGTTGATGAGTTGAAGGCCCAATCCATCGACGCGCAGTTTGTGGTCGATATCATGTCCGGCTCTGGCGCGAAGCTGAACCTTTTGCTCTTGGACGCCTGCCGCAACAATCCCTTTGCCACCCTGTCGGCCGAGGATTCGGCACAGATCGCCTCGCGGTCGATCGCCCTTGGCCAGACCGAGGATCAGGTCAGTCGTGGCCTGACGATCTTGTCCGGGGTGGCCAGCGAAGGCCTGGCCGAGATGTCGGCAGGCTCAGTCGAGACGATGATCTCCTTTGCGACGGCGCCGGGGTCGGTCGCGCTGGATGGGGCAGGGCGCCACAGCCCCTATACCGAGGCGCTGGCCCAGAACATCGACCAGCCGGGGATGGAGATTGGTGACCTGTTCCGCGCGGTCCGCGCCCATGTGCGGGAAGCGACGGGCGGCACGCAGATCACCTGGACCACCTCAACCCTGGAAAGCAGGTTCTACTTTTCGCCAACCGGTGGCGACCCGCGCCAGACGACAGCGGGCATGGCCGTGGCGGGCGATACGCTGGGCATCCTGCCGCCCGAACGGGTGTTGGACCGCGCCTTCTGGCGGGCGATACGCGACAGTGAAGGGGCCGAGGCTTACGCGGCCTATCTTCGCAGCATGCCCGACGGCGCCTTTCGCGCAGATGCCGAAACCGGGCTGAAGGCTGCGGGCGTCGATCCGGCAACGCTGATGGTTCAGGATCCGCTACTGCCCGATTTCGCCCCAGCCCGCACCCTAGAGGAAGAGGCCGAAGCTCGGCAGGATGCGCTGGACGGTCTGGACGGCCCGGCGCTGGAAGTGACCATCGGCACCGCCGCACAGCCGCTGGACATCGTGGGGGATGGCGGCTGGTTCTGGGTCTCGGACCCGGCGCATCTGGGCGATGTGTCGGGTGCCGCCGGCACCGTGCTGGCTGATGGTGCCGTGCAATGGCTGCCGCCGGGGGCGGGTCTCGCCTATCTGCCGAAGGTCGGCACGAACGGTGGGGTCGATACGCTGAAGGGTGCTCTTCTGGGGGAAGGGGGGGCGGCAACCCCCATCGAAGCGCAGTTCGAGACGGTGGTGGATGCCTGCGACCTTCTTGCAGGCAACCCGTATGACGGCGAGCGTGTCACTGCCGGCACGCGCCAGTTCATCATCGACCGGAATTTCGATGCCGCCATCGCGGTCTGCGAAATCGCGGTGCAGAGTTACCCCAATGTGCCCCGGTTCTGGGCCCAGCTGGCGCGCAGCTACCGCGCCGCGGGCCGGTATGACGAGGCGCTGGTCTGGCAGCAGAAGGCGGTGGATGCGGGCTATGTCAACGCCGCCGTCTATCTGGGTCAGATGTATCTGGACGGGCAGGCCGTGCCGCAGGACTATGCCAAGGCCAAAGAGCTGTTTGAGCTTGCCGCCGTCCAAGGCGATACCGCAGCCTATACAGCGCTGGCCTGGATCTATCGCGCCGGGGTCGGCGTGCCGCAGGATTATGACCGCGCGCTGTCCTACTATCGCGAAGGGGCTGCCCTCGGGAATGACTGGGCGATGACCAACATCGCCGAGTTCCACAAGGAAGGTTTCGGCGTTGCCGCTGATCCCTCCGAAGCGGTGCGCTGGTACACCGCTGCGGCTAAAAGTGGCGAGTTGACCGCGCAAACCCGGTTGGCGCGGATGTATCAGGTGGGCGACGGGGTTGCGAAGGACTTTGTCCTTGCCCGATTCTGGTTTGAGACCGCGGCGTCCCGCGGGGTGCCGAACGCGCTGACGCGGCTTGGCCTGATGTATGAGGAAGGTCAGGGCACCGACAAGGACCTCGATGCCGCCGTCCGGCTTTACACCCGCGCTGCGCGGGAAGGCGACATGGAGGCGCGGTTCCGGCTGGGCAAGGTCTATGCCTCGAAGGCCCCGCTTTATGACGATCCCGTCCGCGCCGCAGGCCTCTTGACCGCTGCCGCCGAGGCGGAGGTGTTCGGCGCCAACCGGGAACTGGGCAAGCTCTATGAACAGGGGCACGGGGTCGACAAGGATCTGGCGCGGGCACGGGCGCTTTATGTGACCGAGGCCGACAAGAACCCCTGGGCTGCGCGCGATGCCGGGCGGGCCTATGCGTCAGACGACGGGGCCGAGCCTGACTTTGCCGAGGCGGCGCGGCTTTACCAGATCGCGGTCGCGGGCAAGGTGCCGCCCGCTGCGCTGGATCTGGGGCGTCTCGTGGTTGCGGGCAAGGGGGCCGAAAAGGACCCCGACGCCGCTCTGATCCTCTTTGCCCGCGCGCTTGGCCTTTCGGGCAACGACCAGAAATTGGCAGATGCCGCGCGGGAAGCGGCGGCTGGGGCCACGAGCGAAGACATCACCCGCGCCGTACAAGCCCTACTGACCGATCAGGGCTATTTCACCGGGACGGTTGACGGACAGCCGGGCCCAGCCACCAGCGCAGCCCTTGCAGACGCCTTCGCCGCACAGGGGTTGGACGCCCCGACCGGAGATGTGCCGACATTGGAAGACCTTGCCATTCTGGCCGCCATTTGAGGAGAAACTTCGTGTCAAAACACTTTCGTCTGACTGGGTCTATGGCGCTGTGCGGCGCGTTAGCATTGACCGGCTGCACCGAGGCGATGATGGCTGACGGCATGAGTACTGACTCAAAGGCCATATCCGCTCTGCGCACCAAGGGGTTCAAGCCCAGTGCTCGCGACAGCGAAGGCCAGATCATCGCGATGACCTATTCCGGGCCGGTAACGGGTGCTGTCGTCTGTGGCCCAAGGCGCGGGCCGAAAAGGCCGATCACCCCCCGGATGACCGACCTTGATGGCGTTGAAAAACGCGCCACGCTGGACGCCTATCTGATCCTGAGCGAGGGCGAAGTGGTTCAGGGAATCTACGCCATTGTTCTGCGCGCCCCCGGTTCGTCGCTGGAAGGCATCGACTTTGGCCCCGGGCAATCGCGGGCCTTCACCTCTGGCTTGACCTGCACCAGCGCTTGATGCCAGCTTCGGTTCGGCTGGACCTTTGCGTACTGGCCGATCCGCGACTTGGCGATACGGCGGGGGATTGCCATGCCGCGGGGCTGGCCGCCCTTGCCGGGCTTGGATACCGGATCGGCCTTCTGGCCGTGGCGTCGGATGCGATTGCGGCTGACACGGGTGCCCTTTGCCCAGGCTGGGCCGCGTTGCTGGACGCAGGGCTGGTCATCCGGCTGGCCCCCAGCGCGCGGGTCGCGGCCCGGGTGGCGCTGGCGCTGGACAGCCGAATTCTGGCCCATGATCTGCCCCGGCGCTTTGACCTTTCGGCAGATATGGCCTTTGTATCGGTCGACCGGCCATCCCATCTGTCGGACCTGACCGCGCGCGAGTTTTACCAGATCGAACAGCGCGCCCGCGCGGTGCTGGGTGCTCCCGTGACATGGGCGCCGGGCACGGTGCTGGCGCGCGATGCCTTGGCCCATCTGGCACCGCATTGGCCACTGACGGCCGAGGACTGGCCCCTTGTCCTGCCTGATGTCCTGCCCGTTTCGCCCCTGAACGTTCAGCGCAGCCGCCCAGTGGCCGGCGTTGCCCGGCTTGCCCGGGTGCGGAGGGCGAAGGCTGACCTGCCCCAGGCCTGGCTTGACGATCCGCGCATCGCCTGGCGATTGCGGCTTGGGCCAGAGGCACCGCGTCCGCCCTGGCCGCAGCGCGCCCCGGTTGAACTTTGGCCCGACACGGCCGTGGACATGGCCGGTTTTCTGGCGCGGATCGACGCGCTGGTCCTGCAGGATGATCCCGCACAAGACCCCTGCCCGCCCGAGGTCTTGTTGGCACTTGCCGCAGGCGTGGTGCCCGTGCTTGCCCCCGAGTATCGCCCGGTCTTTGGCGGGGCGGCCCTTTACGCCCCGCCGGATGAGGTGCCGGACCGCCTGATTGCCCTGCACGAAGACCCAGCCCTGCGCGCCGAAACGCTCGACGGCGGAAAGCGGCTTTTGCAGCGTCGGCACCAGCCCGAGGGATTTGCCCAGCGTCTGGCCAGCCTGATCGGGCCACCGCGGGCCGATGCCTTTGCCCCCGCTGTGCTGGCCCGGCCCCCGCGCCGGGTGCTGTTCTATTCGTCAAACGGCATCGGCATGGGGCATCTGACCCGGCAACTTGCCATCGCCCGACGCCTGCCCTCAGACTTCGCCCCGGTCTTCGTCAGCCATTCGCAGGCGGTTGACGTGGTGCGCGGGTTCGGCTTTCCGGGCGAACATCTGCCCTATCACGCGACCTATGGCCAGAATCGCGCGCATTGGAATGCCGCGCTGGCCGAAAGGCTGGATGCTGCACTGGCCTTCTGGCAGCCCTCGGCGCTGGTCTATGACGGCAACATTCCTTTTCTTGGCCTGCTCGCGGCGCTGCACCTGCGACCCGAGGTTGCACGGATCTGGGTGCGTCGCGGGCTTTGGGGCCCGGATCGCGACCTTGACGTGCTGGAAGCAAGCGCGGGTTTCGATCTGATCCTTGAACCGGGTGAACCGGCCGATGCCTTTGACAACGGCCCCACCGCCCTGCGCCCCGGCGAAGCCTTGCAGGTGCCGCCGACCCGCCTTCTGGACGAGGGTGAGAGGCCGGGCCGCGCCGAAGCCTGCGCCGCGCTTGGGCTTGACCCGGGGGCGGTCAACGTGCTGGTCGCGCCGGGCTCTGGCAACAACGCTGCCACTGGGGCGCTGACTGATGCAGTGCTGGCGGCCTTGGCATGCAGGCCCGGGCTTGGGGTAGTGCTGGCCGAATGGCGGATTGCCACCCGGACACTGGCCTTGCCGGCTGGTGTCGTGCGGCACTCGGATTATCCCTTCTCGCGCAATCTGGGGGCTTTCGACTTCTCCATTGCCGCCGCAGGTTACAACACCTTTGCCGAACATTTGTCGGCTGGCCTGCCAACGATCTGGCTGCCGAACGAAGCGCCCGCGCAGGATCAGCAAATCCTGCGCGCCCGCTTTGCCAGCGAAACCGGCCTTGGCCTGACCCTGCGCCTCACCGAAGGCTTTGCGTTGCACGCCGCGCTTGAGGAAATGCTCGCCCCTGCGACGCGCGCTGCATTCGCCGCCGCGGGGCGCCGCTATGCCTTGTCCCACATGGCCGAAAACGGCGCCGTCGCGGCCGCTGCCACAATTGCCTCCATCTGCGACATGATGCCCTCGCGCGCACGCCCGGTCCTGGAATAGGAGCCGGAGAAACCAGACCCCTTGATCTGCCGATGGCTCCCGACCTGTACCTGGCGCATGGCCTGACCTTGACAGAGGCAGCGCCGGCAACACCAGAGACGACGACCTTGACGCACACGGTCCCCTGCAGGAATCCGGACGTTTACGATCACCTCGATCGCTGGTGCCGTTGCCTTCAGTCAGGGTGGCGTTGTGTTGCTTGCCGCCCGTACCGGCCGGTTGGCAAAATCCTGCAGTCTACACAGGTGCACTTCTCCTGGCCTTGCCGCCTTGACGAAACGTCCATGTCCTAATACCTACCGAGATGTGCGCGGGCGTTGTGTAATGGTAAGACCTTAGCCTTCCA
>JBBQVR010000164.1:0-6890 GCA_038211355.1 Rhodobacterales bacterium
CGAGATGGTGAAGCAGATCAGAAAGCTGGCCAGAACGCCCGGCATCACCAAAGGCAGCACGATCAGCCGGAAGGTGGAAATCTGCGTCTCGCCCAGATCAAGGGCGGCTTCTTCCAGCGACCGGTCCAGCGACTGGAAGGCAGAGGTCAGGATTGCCACCGCAAAAGGCGTGCAGATCAGCACCTGCCCCAGGATCACGGTGAACAGCGACAGTGGGATACCGATCGAGAGCAGCACCACTAACAGCGCCATCGCCACGATCATCTCGGGCAGGACCAGTGGCAGCATGACCATGCCCAGGATCGGCCCCTTGCCCGGAAACCGGTAGCGGACCGAGGCGCGCGCCGCGAAGATGCCAAGCACGGTGGAAATCGACGCGACCGACAGCGCGATGATCAGGCTGTTCTTCGCCGCATTGCGCAGGTTCTGGTCGGCCAGCATCTCGCCAAACCATTGCAGGGTAAAGCCTTGTAGCGGGAAGGTGACGACCTTGCTGTCGTTGAAGGCAAAGATCGGCAACAGGATGATCGGGCCGTACAGGAACAAGAGGTAAAACAGCGTGTACCCGCGCAGAAGGGGTGCGTTCTTCATTTCTGCCCCCCGATGAACCGACGGTTCAGAAGGACGAAGATCACACTCACGATCCCGACCATCAGCATCGAGGCGACAGCGAAGGCCGACCCTTGGGCAAAGTTGTTCAGCTTCAAAAGCTGCGTCTCGATCAGGTTGGCGATCATCGGCTCTTTGCCGTCACCCACCAGTTCGGGGGTCACATAGTCGCCCACCGTCGGGATAAAGACGATCAGCGCCGCGGCAATCACACCCGGCATCGACAAGGGCAGCGTCACGCGCAAAAAGGTGCGCCAGCGCGTCTCACCCAGGTCTTGGCCCGCCTCCAACAGGCTGCGGTCAACCTTTTCGAGGCTGACGAAGATCGGCAGCACAGCAAAGGGCGCATAGGCATGGGCCAACACGATGACAATCGACAGGATCGAATAGCTGGCGATGTTCAGCTGCACATCCATGATGCCAAGCGACATCAACGTGCTGTCCACCACCCCGTCATAGCCAAGGATCACGAACCACAGGCTGACGCGGATGATGTAGCTGGTCCAGAACGGGATGGTGATCAGGAAAAGCCACAGGCTTTTGCGCTCGGGCTTGACGTGAAAGCTGACGAAATAGGCCACCGGATAGGCCAGCATTACCGTGATGAACGTCACGACCAGCGCCACCAGCAGCGATTTCAGCATGATGTAGCCGTAGATCGGTTTTGACCACAACTCGGCGTAGTTCTCAAAGGTGAAGGGTAACGCGATGCTGCCTCGCGCCCCTGTCAGGACGGAATAGAGGATCACCGTGGCCAACGGCACCGCCAGCAGCAAGATCACGTAGATCGCCGTCGGGCTGATCAGTTTGAGACCAGCTTTCGCCTCGGCACTTGGAATCTGCGCCATCTTGCCCCCTTCACCCACCGCCCCAGTTGGGGAAGCCGCCAAATGTCTGGCAGTTTGATCAAAACTAGCCGCGTTCCGCGTTGTTAAGCAAGAGGGGCATCATCACCGAAAGAAAACAACCCCCAAGCGGGGGTAGCAGGGGCCTGCGGCCCCACCTCGGTCATCCTCCGATGCGCTCGATGGCGATTGCACGCTTTTTCAACTCATCATACAGCGTCGGCACCACACGCAAGGACCCCACGGCCACGCGCAGCGCCTCGGAGATGCGGGCCTCGGACGGATCATCCATGGCCACGCGCCAGATCATCCGCCGTGCGACGCCATCGTCATAAACAATCTCGGTGCCCCCGGCCCGCGTCTTGCGCCAGCCAAGGAAATCCGCGCCGCCATGCGGCGCGTGAAAGGTGGATTGCAGTCCCATTTTTCGGGCTCTCTTGTTTTTCTGCTCTGTCGGGAATCATCCGTCAGGTCAGGCCCGTCGGTCAACTGCCTTGCCGGCCAAATCCGCGTGATCGAGTCCCATTTGCAACAGGTGGGGAATCCCCGCCCCTACACCGACAGGTCGGACGGCGGACGCGCCAGAAGGTCGGCAAGGGTGCGCATCGCGGCATCAAACCCCTCACGCGGAAGGTTGCCCGCAATCGCGATCCGCACGGCATTGGGCGCGCGACCGTGCACAAGGGCGTATTCGTCAGCCGACCGGACAAGAACGCCCCGCGCCTCGGCCATGCGCACGAAGGTTGACGCCCGCCACCCCAGCGGCATCCGCAACCAGACAAAGGGCACGCCGGGCTGCCAGCCAAGGTCATAGGCGCCCAGATGGTTGATCAACACTTGCAGTCGCTCGGCAAATTCGGCCTGCACCCGGGCCTTGATCTCTGCCGCGGCCCCGGTCTGGAACAGATGCAGCATCAGATCGGCGACCGGGCGGGACAGCGCGAAGAAACCGTGCTGCGCTGTCAGCCGCCCCGCCTCGCCCATTCCGGCCGGACAGACAACATAGCCAAAGCGCAGCGCGGCCGAGATCGTCTTGGACACCGACCCGACCAGCCAGACCCGCTCGGGCGCCAGCGCCCGAAGACTGGGGATATCGGTTTCGGCAACGGAATAGCAGTCATCCTCAAGCACCTGCAGGTCATAGCGCCGCGCGATGTCCGCGATTTCCTGGCGCCGCCTGACCGGCATCCGCCCCGTCGTGGGGTTCTGCGCCTCGGTGGTAAGGCACAACACCTGCGCGCCGTGTCGCCGACAGGCCGCCTCAAGCGCCTCGGGGACGATGCCCTGATCGTCGATCTCGACCGGCACCACCTCGGCCCGCGCGGCGCGGGCGGCATAACGGAACCCAGGGTAGGCCAGTTCTTCGATCAGGACCACGGGGCGTTCGCCGCGCAGACAGCAATCGAAGATCAGGCTGATTGCGTTTTGCCCGCCATGGGTCAGCGCCACATCCTCGGGCCCGATGGGGCCAAGAATGCGGTCCCCCATCCAGGTGACAATTTCGGCGCGCAAGGTGGCCTCACCCAACTGGCTGGTATAGTCCAGCCAGCCCGCGTCGGTCTGCCCAGCCATATCGATCAGCGCGGCGCGAAAGGCTTGGGCCTGCCCTACCTCGGGCACCTGCGGCGGGCGTAGATCCACCAGCCCGGTTGTGCCACCGGTGACCCGCTCGGTATACAATGCCTGCGTCGGGCCCAGGCGCGGCGTTTGTGCCGCCACAAAGGTCCCCCGCCCCACGGTTGCCGCCAAAAGCCCCTCTTGCGTGGCCAATTGGTAGGCCCGGGCCACTGTTCCCGGCGTCAGATGCAGCCGCCAGGCCAGATCCCGCACCGTTGGCAGTTGCGAGTTTGCCGGAAGATCGCCGCTGCGGATCGCCTCGCGCAGCGCACGAGACAGGCCCAGATACTTTGGTCCGGGGAATTGAGTCAGATCAGGTGCCCAAGTTGTATCAGTCACAATAATCCTCTGGCGACTCATTGCGTGGTTTTGCTATATTGTATTTACAAGATAGTGACTATTGTATCAATACAAATAAAGGACAGCTGAAATGCCCCTTCAAACCAGAGCCCTGCCCCTGCGCCGCATCGAAAGCCCGGTGACCCGCCTTCTGGCCGGCGTCTCGGCCGTCCTGACCCGCCGCCGCGACCGCGCGCTGCTGGCCCGTCTGGACAGCCACCTGCTGCGCGACATCGGGATTGATCCGAATGAGGCTGCGGCTGAGGCCGCCAAGCCCTGCTGGCAGCCCTGACCGCAACCGACCAAACCCTTACCCCCTGACTGGGCCGGGATTTCCCGGCCCAATTTTTATGGCTTGCGCGGGCCCGGCCTGTCCGGATGCAGTGCTTCCAGCTGGTCCAGAACTGCCGCGTTCGGCGGTCTAGACAATAGCGGTGCGATCATTTGAATGGTCTCAACTGGCCAATTCCACCAGTGCAGGGCCTGCAACCGCAACGCCATTTCCGGGGGGAAACGATGGCGTAAAAGCCGGGCCGGATTCCCGCCCCAGATTTCATAGGGGCCGACGGACTTGGCAACCGTTGCTGTGGCACCAATGACGGCCCCATCACCGATGGTAACGCCGGACAAGATGGTGACATTGGCACCGATCCAGACATCGTTGCCTATGACTACATCGCCGCCGGACTGTGGATGTCCGTCTATTTCCACCCCGCCCAACGTATCTGCGAAAATATGGCCAAAGGGAAAAGTCGTCGCCCAGTCGACGCGGTGGTTTCCCCCCAGAAGCACCCTCAATCCCTGCGCAATGGAACAAAAGGCCCCCAACCTTAGGGCCGCACCCTCGCCCCACTCTTTGATTTCGGCCTGCTTCAGGCCGTAAGTAAAGCGGCCCACCTCGATGAAGGATGCTCCGATCTGGCCCCGACGTAATCCATCGACCGGGCCTTCAAGGACCACTCCTTGCGCCGATCTACGCTTTCGTTTCCACCAGGCCACTATGATCCCTCCGCTTCTGGGCAGTCCGCTGGTGCAGCGCGTCAGCAATTCCCAAAACCTCAAGACCCATGCACCCACACACCAAAAGGCCCGCCACATGGGCGGGCCTTCCAGAATAATGTGGTCTGATCAGCGCTTGGAGAACTGGAAGCTCTTGCGCGCCTTCGGCTTGCCGTACTTCTTGCGTTCCACGACGCGGCTGTCGCGGGTCAGGAACCCTGCGGCCTTCAGCGCCGGGCGCAACGTGGGCTCATAAAGCTGCAGCGCCTTGGAGATGCCGTGCTTGACCGCACCAGCCTGGCCCGAAAGCCCGCCGCCTGCGACCGTGGCGAAGACGTCAAACTGGCCTTCGACATTGGCAACCGTGAAAGGCTGCTTGAGGATCATCTGCAGCACGGGACGGGCAAAGTAGACCGCCATTTCCTTGCCGTTGACCACAACCTTGCCCGACCCGGGCTTGACCCAGACACGGGCAACCGCGTTCTTGCGCTTGCCGGTCGCATAGCTGCGGCCCAGCTTGTCGCGAACCGCAACGCGCGGGGCAGCCTCGACCGCAACCGGGGCAGAGCCCACGGCCGACTTCAGGTCATCGAGAGATTTGATTTCGGCCATGATCACGCGCTCCGGGTGTTCTTCGGGTTCAGGACCTTGACGTCCAGAACGGTCGGCTGCTGGGCTTCATGCGGATGGGCTTCCCCTGCATAGACGCGCAGGTTGGTCATCTGCACCCGGCCAAGCCGGTTGCGGGTGATCATGCGTTCGACGGCCTTGACCACCACACGCTCGGGGTGGTTGCCTTCCAGCACCTGCTTGGCCGTGCGCTGCTTGATGCCGCCCGGGTGGCCGGTGTGCCAGTAGTAGACCTTGTCGTTGCGCTTGTTGCCCGTCATCTGCACCTTGTCGGCGTTGATGATGACATTGTCACCCATGTCCATGTGGGGGGTGAAGGTCGGCTTGTTCTTGCCGCGCAGGATGTTGGCGACGATCGTGGCAAGGCGGCCCAGAACAACGCCTTCGGCGTCGATCAGGATCCACTTCTTCTCGATGTCCGCCGGAGTAGCGGTGAAGGTTTTCATCGGACGTGTCCCGTAAAGATGGCAAGGGGCTTGGACCCCTCGAATTCGGATGGGGGCTTATCGCCCAAGCCCCCCGCCACGTCAAGCGCGCCACGAAACAAATAACCTAATTAAATCAATGCCTTACAACAAAGGTATTCTGATACCCCACCCCTTTGACTTGCTCTCTTCCCAAATACTCCCGCCAGAGGCGTCCCAAGCCCGCCACAAGACCGCCCCGTGAACCACAGGGCACGCGCCCGCCTTTAGCGCAGCTTGGGCGGGCGTGCGGGGTCCATTCCGGGGGCGCCCGGCCCCTGGGGCTGCTCTGGCACCGGCAGATCAAAGCGCAGGCCGACCCGCCCCATCGCTGCCACCGCGGCCTCACCCTCGGTCAGAAAAGCCACGTCCAGCTCGCCCGCCTCAAGCCCGGAAAAGACCAGCGCCTCGCGCACGGCCCCGGCCAGCGCCACCTCGGCGCCCGGTGCGGCATCGACAAAGGCCAGCATGTGCCCGCGCCGCCCGCCCTGATAGAC
Source organism: Rhodobacterales bacterium (assembly GCA_038211355.1). GTDB lineage: Bacteria > Pseudomonadota > Alphaproteobacteria > Rhodobacterales > Rhodobacteraceae > Tabrizicola. Next base: position 6,001 of record JBBQVR010000164.1, read on the forward strand.
CACGCCGGCCAGCACCGCAGCCCGTGCCACACCTCCGGCCTTGGCCAGCTTGGCATCAAGGCTTGCCACCAGCGCCTCGGGCACGCCAGGTGCGACAAACCGCTCCGGCACCGCCTCGGCCGCCTCAGGCCCGCCCTCCAGCGCCATCGCCAGCCAGTCCATCGCCTCGGCCGGAAGCAGCATCGAGGACGGTGCCACCCCAAGGTTCACCCCCAACCCGATACCCTGCCCTTTCAGCATCCCGGCAATCACCCGCCCCGGAAGGGCCGCATAGGGCGCGATCCCGCCGGTAAAGGCCGCCAGCCGCTCTTCGCGGTCAAAGACCAGCACCACCGGCCCGCCTTCGACGTCAAAGATGCGCGGCTCTACCGCGGCACCCGTTGTTTCCCGCTCCAGAAGCAGGATCATTTCGCCATCCGCCAGCCGTTCATAGAACCGCAGGCGCAACGCCTCGTTTTCCGGGTCAGCCGACACGGCGGCATGCGCTGCATCCAAGAGGGTCACCACGTCGGACATCAATTCCCATCCATCACTTGCCGCACCCGCGCACGCAAAACCGGCAAAAGCTCGGCCTCGAACCACGGGTTGCGCTTCAGCCACCCCGTATTCCGCCACGACGGGTGCGGCAAGGGGATCAGCCCTTGTCCCAGCGCCCCGCGCCAATCGGCCACGGCACCTGTCACATCGCGCGCACCCAGATGCCAGCGGATCGCCGCCCCACCCACCGCGAGCACCAATGGCACCGCGCCCAAGGCTGCCATCACCGGCCCGCGCCATGTCGCGGCACAAATGGCAGGTGGCGGCAGATCACTGCCCTTCGCATCATACCCCGGAAAGCAGAATGCCATCGGCACGATCGCCACACGGTCTTGGTCATAGAACTCCGCCTC
>JBBQVR010000165.1:0-6862 GCA_038211355.1 Rhodobacterales bacterium
ACCGACAGCCGCGAAAAACTGCGGGCACGCAGCGAGCCATACAGGATCAGGATGCGCGGCGGATGCGTGGCCGCCCCGGGCGCAAACAGCCGGGCGGGGTCGATGCCGGGCAGCAGGCTGTCGTCGATGTTCGGCGTGTCATGCGGGTGTGTCATGCGGGGAACCTGTAGCGCGTGCGGCAGGCATTCGCCGACATTGGGCGGCACTCACGGGCATCAGGCACCGGTCTTTCTGTATATGGGCATTCTGAGCCCAGCCACTTTCAGGAGAGTCTGATCAATTCCATACATCTGCCCAAAAAGAATGAGATCAGAGTCAGGTCCAGAAATGCTTGGTCTGCGTGAACCTCTCCCACTGTTCGAAAAACTGAGGGCGCTGATTTACGACCTTTGCCGCAAGCCGTCCTAGCACCCAACCGACAGCCCGCTGGGCATCAGGATCGTCCAGGTCCAAAGCTTTTGGCCCGGTCAGGTATTCATTTGCCATGGCCACGTCATTAAGGCTACCAAACGTATCCTGCAGTGCCTTTAGCGAGCTATGGTAGGCGGTGACCTTCTTGTTGCGATAGATCGGGCCAAATATTTCTGTGGCATAGCGAAGCTTTTTCAACTTCTTACGCAACTCGTGCAGTGCCTCGTCGTTCAGGTAGCGCAATCTGCGGCCCTTCTTTCGCACCTTTTGGGCATGCTTTCCCATCAAGCGCGGGGCGACAGCAGCTATTGGCGCCGCGAGACGGGCTGTCTGGGAATAGTCGGAAGGCTCGAGCCACCCCCGCGCTTCGATAAGGTGCATGAGGTCAAGGACGAAATCCACCACCTCCGGGCCCGCCAAGGCCGCACGCACGTTTTCCCTGATGGCGCGACGCTGCTCATTCAGGACAAGCAACACCGCCGTTCGCGCTGGCGCATCCAGGCTGCTTTCGGTTTCAGGCCCCATCACATCATCGATCAGCACATCGATATCTCGCAAAGAACCCACGATATAGCCGAAATCTCGCGCTTTATCCGACAGAGACTGGATTGCAGTCCCGCCAAGGCTCGGCCCCAGAACGTCGAGTGCCGTGCGCAATCGCCGCAAACCGACGCGCAACTGGTGCGGTCCTTCGGACGTGTCGCTCTGCGCGACCACAACCATGTTGAGCGAGATTTGCGAGAGGCAGTCGCGCAGCACGTCGCGCGCCACCATCTCGATCGGGGTGTTTGCATCATATCTCAGATTGCCCGCGTTTCGCGGCGCAACCGGGTGATCTGCTGTGCCAGTCGCCGCCAGCTGATAGCCTCGGGCCGCCTTATTGGCCGTGGAGAAACGAAGGGGACCCGCACGGAACAATATCCGCGCAACATCGAAGACCGCCGTGACGTCGCCTGACATCAGTTCAATCTCGGCCTCAAGGATTGCCGCGCGATGGTCTCCGGCGACAATTTCCCCACGATCAATCGCCAGTTCGACCAGGCCGCCGCACGGTGCTGTGAGATGCTCGATGTTCCTGCTGACGCGCGTCTCGAAAAGCGGCATCAGTTCTGCGTTCCCGGACGCCTTGGCAATCGCCGCAAAGGCACCCTGTTCGTCTGGCCCATCGAGGACCAATCTTCCGTCGGGGGCAGGGATCTCAACCTCAATATGAGAGAATAGCCCCAGCGCGGTTTCAGCTTCCGGACCCTTGACCTTTACCGTCTGCACAAAACTGCCGCCAACCTTTCTCAGCCTGAGGGCGATCCCGGCCTTCGCAAGTGCCTGCTCCCGTGTATCGAAATAGGTGGAAACGAGATCTTCGGTCTGACGGGGCCGCACGCGCAAACCCGTCAGCGCAGGGTGCACCGAAAGGGCCGCCTCTGTTGCAGCGTTCAGCTCGATTTTAAGTTCGATCTCGATCACTTGTTCTCTCTCCGGCGCGGACGGTCTTGTTGATGCCACGATCGATTTTAGCCAAGACCGCGCAGGGTCGCACTGACACACATCTGTGTTTTCGGTACAATTCGCGCCTATAATACACAATTTATCGGGTTTAGCACGATGCTGAAAAACTCGACCATGGACGCTGAAGCCGGAAAACGACTCACATTCCCGGCCGTTTGGCGGGAGACGGTTATGCGGGGATCAGGCAAGACTGGTGGGTCTTCGTTCAGCTGCGTCGACCTTCAAGAGCGTAATCCGGCCCGGCATTTGCCGCAGCAAAATCCGCAAGATCGTGAACGCCGCTCTGGCCAACCCTGATGGCGACTTCGGTGCGCTCTATTCGGCAGATATGATCCAGAGGCTTTGGCTGGTCTGATCCACGGGTGGTCGGCATGATCCCGGTTCTGGCCGCTACGCAGGTTCGGCTGGCGGCCGGGGTGACAACATTACGCAAGGGCTTTGCAGCGTTGGCGGCGTCACCCAAGGCCGAGCTGGAGCAGGACCTGTTCGCCGGGCATCTGTTGGTCTTCTACGATCTCCGGGGCTCTTTGGTGAAGGTTGGTCTTGGCTTTGAAATGGAATTCTGATCGACCGAACATGGACCCACTTTGGATGCGCTCTTGCGTTCGCACAGGACCGATACGTCGTTCTGCACCATCCGCGTGTTGTCAAAGCCATATAGTCATACGACCGTAACAGTGAGGGTGTATCCATTGATTCATTCGAATGAATTGACGGATCGGACAGCATGGGTCGCGACAACTGGAAGATCATTCGCGATCGGATCTCGGCGGATATATCCGCAGGGGAACTTGAACCGGGCGCGCAACTGCCGACTGAATCGCAGCTTTGCGTAACGTTTCAGGCGGGGCGCCATTCAGTCCGGCGCGCGATGGCAGCTTTGGCCGTTGAGGGCAAACTGCGTGTAGAGCAGGGCAGGGGCACTTTTGTGCAAGCGGCCCCGCTGATCAACTATCACATCGGTCGGCGCACGCGGTTCCGGCAGAACCTGCTTGAACAGGGTATTTCGCCCGCAGGCGAGCAGCTTGCCGATGCTGTCGTGTCCGCTCCGCCTCGGGTTGCCGTAGCGCTTGGCTTGGCCGAAGGCAGCCCCGTTCACCGCCTTTTGCGCCGGGGTCTGGCTGACGGCGTGCCGATCAGCCTTGGGCTGTCCTATCACTGTGCCAGCCGTTTTCCCGACCTTGCCACAAGGCGCGCCGGGGGCGAGTCGGTGACCGACATCTACCGCAGTCACGGCATCGACGACTACTTCCGCAAACGCACCATCGTCTTTGCCCGACGCCCCGACGCCGAGGAAGCCGGCCTTTTGATGCAGCACCCGTATCAGCCGGTGATGGTGCTGCAAAAGACCGACGTGGACGGTGCGGGTCAGCCCATCGGCTATTCCGAGGCGGTCTGGGCCGGTGACCGGGTGCAGTTTTCCTTCGACAGTCAGGATGAGGGCGAGGATGCCCCGGAAAGATCCTCCGATGTTTGACCAAGGCGATGATCCCGCCCAGCCCTTCGACCATGCATGCCTGCTGGACGTGCTGGCCCGCGCCGATACGTCCCGCCTGATCGCGCTCGCCGAAGGTTTGCTGCCCTCGCTCGGGCCGGTCGAGGTGGTGCAAAGCCGCACCGGCCTTGTCATGCTGCCGATGCGCGACACCGTTCAGGGCACCGACTTTCATCTGGGCGAAGTGCTGGTGGCCGAGGCGCATATCCGTGCTGCCGGGACCGAAGGTTACGGGATGGTCGTGGGCCGCGATATGGACCGTGCAATGGCCATGGCCGTGGTGGACGCCGCCGCAAGTCTTGGCCAGACGCCGGAAATTCGCACCTTCTTGCACAATGAGGCCAGCGCCCTTGCCGCAGCCGACAAAGCCCGCCTTTGCGAGATCGAGGCCACCCGCGTCGAGATGGAGACGTTCTGATGTCACAGCTTGCCGCCGTTCCGCTGCCCGATGCCTTCGAGGCACGCACGAATGCCACGTTCGAGGCGCTGATGTGGGCCTTGTCGCGTCCCGGTGCCGTGCAAGATCTGCCAGCATCCGGGATGGCCGGAATTGCCGAGGCACTGCTTGACCGCGAATGTCGGGTGTTTTGCGACGATCCCATATTGGCAGATCGCATCGCGTCCTTTGGCGCGGCGCTGACGCCCGTGCCTCTGGCTGACCACTGCTTCGTATCGCTTGACAGTGCCGCCGCACTGGACCGGCTGGCGCAGGTGCAGGTGGGATCGGCGCTTTACCCCGATACAGGCGCCACTGTACTGGCTGAAGCCCGCTTTGGCTCAGGCCAGCGATTGCGCCTGACCGGGCCGGGGATCGAGACATTTACAGACATCGCACTGGATGGTCTTGCCCCCGGGTTCTGGGCACTGCGCGCCACGCTCTCCCGCTATCCTGCGGGGTTCGATCTGTTTCTGATTTGCGGCGCACAGGTGATCGGCCTGCCGCGCTCTACCACAATCGAGGTGCTCTGATGGCCTATGTTGCAACCCGTGGCGGCGCCCGCGCCATTGACCAGTCAGAGCGGATCTACCGTGCGGAACTGGGCCGGATCGACGCCGCCCGCGTGGCCGAGGTGCGCCGCGCGTTGCCAATGCTGATTGACCGGGTGATGGGTGAGGCGTCGCTTTATGAGCCCGACCTTGCCGCACTTGCCCTCGCGCAAGCCGGGGGCGATCTTTACGAGGCGGTGCTGCTGCTGCGCGCCTGGCGGACGACGCAGCCGCGCCTGACCATCGCCGAGCCGGTGCTGCAGGACCAGCTTTTCACCCACCGGCGGATTTCGGCGGCGTTCAAGGATATTCCGGGCGGGCAGATTCTGGGCCCAAGCCTCGACTATTCGCACCGCCTGCTGGCGACGGGCGTGCTGCAAGGCCAGCCCTTTGCCCCCGCCCCGATCGAGCCTGCCGCCACCCCTGCGCCCGCTCAGCAACCCTCGCTGGCCGCATGGCAAAAGGCGCAAGGGCTGGTCGCCGATCCGGCCCGCGCAGATGTGGCTTTGGGTGACATCCCGGATCTGACGCGTGAGCCGCTGCTGTTCCCGGCCAAGCGCGCCCACACGCTGCAAAGCCTCGCGCGGGCCGATACGGGCGGGATGCTCGCCTTGGGCTATTCGGCGATGCGCGGCTATGGCAACGCCCATCCCACCGTCAATGAGCTTCGTCTGGCCGAGGCCGAGGTGCGCGTGCGCCATCCGCGCGGCACGGTGTTTTCGGCAGGCCGGGTGAAGGTCAGCCAGGCCGAGGTGACGGCCAAGGGCAAGTCGGGCCTGTTGGAGTTGGGCTTTTGCGCTACGCTGGGCTGGAACGAGGTCAAGGTGATCTCGGGCGCCACGCTGGACCTGAACGCGTCCGGTGCGGCCAAGGGATCGCCGGTGGAGGAAGAGTTCTTTCTGTATCACACCGAACCGGTGGAGGCGTCCGGCTTTTGCATCCACTTCAAGCTGCCGCATTATGTGACGTTTCAATCCTCGCTCGATGCCTTGCGCGGGGCCAAAGCCGTTCCCTCAGCCACTGAACCCGAACAGGTGCCGGCATGACAATCGCCACCCTCACCAGACCGTGGCAGCCTATGTCCTACGGCTTCCTCGATGCCTCGGCCAAGCGCGAGTTGCGCCGCAAGATGCTGAAGGCCATCGCCGTGCCGGGCTGCCAGATGCCCTATGCCAGCCGTGAGGTGCCGATGGCGCGGGGTTGGGGCACGGGTGGGTTGCAGGTGACGCTGACGCTGTTGAAACCGTCATCAGTGGTGAAGGTGATTGATCAGGGCGCGGATGACAGCGTCAATGCGGCTTCGATCCGGTCTTTCCTGACCAAGGTCTCGGGGGCAACCGAGACGTGGGACACCACCGAGGCCACGATCATCCAAAGCCGCCACCGCATCCCCGAGGAGCGGCTGCACGCCGGTCAGGTGCTGGTGCTTCAGGTGCCCAACCCCGAACCGCTGCGGCCGGTGGAGCCGAACATGTCCGTCGCCCGCCAGATGCATGCCGATGCCGATTACGGGCGGCTGTGGCTGATCTTGTACGAACAGATCGTGCGGTCGGGGCGGATCATGCAGGGCGCGGCCTATCCTGCGCTGGTCAACGGGCGGCATGTGATGACGCCGTCACCCATTCCGCGCTGGGATGTGCCGAAACTCCACATGGCGCAGCACCTGACCTTTCTGTCAGCCGGGCGCGAAAAGCGGCTTTACGCCGTGCCGCCGTTTACCCGGGTGGAACCTCTGGTGTTCTCGGACGTGCCTTACCAGGTTGAAGATCACGGTGCGCTGACCTGCCATCGGTCCGGTGTCGCCGGCTATTTCATGAACGAAATTCCGCAAGATGACGGCGGGTCGGCGTTCGAACTGTCGGACAGCCATCTTGGGATCAAGGCGATCCGGAGGGCTGAAGGTGCGCCGGTACAGATCGGCGCGACATGGTATGAAAACGGAAAGATGCCGCAATGACCGCCGCCACGACCGCACTGGCACTTCGCGCCCCGCAACTGATGACCACGTCGCCCTTGCTGACGATGACCGGCGTCTCGCGCTGCTATGGCGATGTGGTGGCGCTGGAAGATGTTTCCGCCACCGTCTACCCCGGCGAGGTTCTAGGCATTGTCGGCGAAAGCGGGTCGGGCAAATCCACCCTGCTGCGGATGATGAATCTTGAAGATACGCCGGATGCGGGCGACTACCGGCTCGCCTTGCCGGACCTGCCCGGCAACCTGTTCGACCTTGACCGGTTCGCGCGCCGCATGCTGTGCGCCACCCGGATCGGCATTGTCTATCAAAACCCACACATGGGGCTTTTGATGCAGCACACGTCCAGCGGCAATGTCGCCGAACGCCTGCTGATCGCGGGCGAGCGCAGCTTTGCCGCCCTGCGCGGCCGGGCGCGTGAAGCACTGGAGGCGTCGGAATTTCCGCTGAGCCGGATGGATGCCCGCCCGATCGAGCTTTCGGGCGGCATG
>JBBQVR010000166.1:0-6845 GCA_038211355.1 Rhodobacterales bacterium
GGCCTGCGGGTGGCCGCGCCGGGGAAGTTTGCCAAGATGGTGCAGGCGGTGGAGCATGTCACCTTTTCCGGCGCGCGGGCGCGGGAGCAGGGGCAAGAGGTGCTTTATGTCACCGAGCGCTGCGTGATCCGGCTGACGGGCGCTGGTCTGGTCGCGACCGAGATCATGCCGGGGATCGACCCCGCGCGTGACATCGTGGGGCCAAGTGGCGGGCGGGTGACGGTGGCAGAGAATGCGGTGGTCATGCCGCTGTCGCTGCTGTCGGATGGCCCGATGGGGTGGACGCCATGAGCGGGGTGCGCCTGCACATTGCCGGAGGCGTGGCCGAACTGCGGCTGGAGAACCCGGCCAAGCTGAACTGCTTCACGGTGGACATGCTGGCGCAGATGGCCGGGCATCTGGAGGTCATCGAAGGTCTGGCTGAGGTGCGCGCCGTCGTCATCACCGGCGAGGGTGAGCGCGCCTTTTGTTCCGGTGCCGATATAAACGCCTGGGGCGATCTGACCCCGGCCGAGTTTGCCCAGGGTTGGGTGCGCGGCGGGCATCGGCTGTTTGATCGCCTCGCGCGGTTGGGCAAGCCGACGATTGCCGCGCTGAACGGGCATGCGTTTGGCGGCGGCCTTGAACTGGCAGCGGCCTGCGACATCCGGGTGATGGTGCCAGGGGCGACGCTTGCCCTGCCCGAGGCGGGCGTGGGGATCGTGCCCGGCTGGTCGGGGACCCAGCGGCTGGCGCGGCTGATGCCCGAGGCGATGATCAAGGAGATGGCCCTTTTTGGTCGGCGGATCGGGGCGGACCGGGCGCTGGCCTGCGGCTTTGTGGCCGAGGTGGCCGTGGACGTGCGCGCGGCGGCCCATGCGATTGCAGGCGGTGTGGCGGGGCTGTCGCCGCGCGCGGTAGAGATTGCCAAGGCGATGATCCACGCCGGCGTGGGCGAGGACAGCGCGGCGATGATCGAGGCGCTGGGGTCGGCGGCGATTGCCGCGACGGACGACCGGGCCGAGGGCGTCGCCGCCTTCCGCGCCAAGCGCAAACCAGAATTTCCGGGGACCTGATGATGACCGATATGACCGTGATCCCCTCCATCAATGCGGTCCTGCCTGCGACGCCCTTCCACGCGCGCCACCTGATCGGTGGCCACTGGCAAGACAGCGCGGATGGGGCGGTGAGTGAGCGGGTTTCACCCTCACACGGCGTGGTGGTCAGCCGGGCCGCACAGGGCGGCGCAACTGAGACCGAGGCCGCAATTGCCGCCGCACGGGCAGCGTTTGACGATGGCCGGTGGAGCGGTCTGCCGGGCAAGGCGCGGGCGGCGGTCCTTTTGCGTGTGGCCGATCTGATCGAAGGACAGGTCGAACGGATGGCCCTGCTGGAGACGCTCGAATCCGGCAAGCCGATCACCCAGTCGCGGGGTGAGGTTTCGGGTGCTGCCGACCTTTGGCGCTATGCGGCGTCGCTGGCGCGGGGGGTGGCGGGGGAAAGCCACAACGCGCTGGGGGGCGATATTCTGGCGGTGACGCTGAAGGACCCCATCGGTGTGGTGTCGATCATCACGCCGTGGAACTTTCCGTTCTGGATCCTGTCGCAGAAGCTGCCCTTTGCGCTGGCCGCCGGGTGCACTTGCGTGGTCAAGCCGTCAGAGCTGACGCCATCAACCACGGTGATGCTGGGCGAACTGCTGATGCAGGCAGGACTGCCCGACGGGGTGGTCAACATCGTCTTGGGCTACGGCCAGCCGGTGGGGGCGGTGCTTGCGGCGGATGCACGGGTGGACATGGTGACCTTCACCGGATCAACCGGCGTGGGCCGGGCGATTGCGGCGGCGGCCTCTGGCACGCTGAAGAAGGTGGCGCTGGAGTTGGGGGGCAAGAACCCTCAGGTCATCTTTCCCGACGCTGACCTTGAAAGTGCCGCCGATGCGGTGGTCTTCGGGGTCTATTTCAACGTCGGCCAATGCTGCAATTCCGGCAGCCGGATCATCGTGCATGCCGATATTGCCGAGGCGTTCACCGCCCGGGTGGTGGAGCTGTCGCGCAAGGTGGCGTTTGGCGATCCTTTGGACCCGGAGACTCAGGTCGGCGCGATTGTCACGGCTGAACATGGGGCGAAGATTGACGGCTACGTCAGGGCGGCGCGGGCCGCAGGCGCGACTGTGGCGCTTGGCGGGGCGGCGCTCAGCGTCCCCGGCCTTGGCGCGCAGTTCTACCAGCCGACCGTGGTGACGGGTGTGACCCCAGACATGGCAATCGCGCGGGATGAGGTGTTTGGCCCGGTCCTGACCGTGCTGACCTTCGCCACCCCGGAGGAGGCGCTGCATCTGGTCAACGACGCCGATTATGGCCTGAGCGCAGGCGTGTGGAGCGAGAATGTCCACACCTGCCTGACCTTCGCCCGCGCCGCACAGGCCGGCACCGTCTGGACCAACACCTGGATGGACGGCTTTCCCGAAGTGACCTTCGGCGGCGTCAAGCAATCCGGCCTCGGCCGTGAGATCGGCCGTCAGGGGCTGGACGAGTTTTTGGAAACCAAGTCGCTGGTGATGCGGATCGGCCGCACGCGGGCGATGTGGGTGAGGACGGCCTGACACCCCGGACGGGGGCAGGAATGGATGACGACGCAAACCTTAGGGAGGATCTCATGCGTGGTTTTTTTGGACGGAAGATGACGATGGTTGCGGCGCTGATGGCCACAACCGGGATGGCTGTGGCGGAAGACGTGGAGGTGCTGCACTGGTGGACCTCTGGCGGTGAGGCGGCGGCGCTGAACGTGCTGAAGGATGACCTTGGCACCAAATCCATCGGCTGGGTGGACATGCCGGTGGCTGGCGGTGGCGGCGAGGCGGCAATGACCGCGCTGCGTGCCCGGGTGACGGCCGGCGATCCGCCGACAGCCGTGCAGATGCTGGGCTTTGACATTCTGGACTGGGCTGGTGAGGGCGCGCTTGGTGACCTGACTGACGTGGCGACAGCCGAGGGCTGGGATGCGGTAGTGCCGGCGGCGCTGCAGGGTTTCTCGAAGTTCGATGGCAAGTGGATTGCGGCGCCGGTGAACGTCCACTCCACCAACTGGGTCTGGATCAACAAGGCGGCGCTGGATGCCGCTGGTGGCAAGGCGCCCGAGACGTGGGAAGAGCTGGTTGCTGTTCTTGACGCGATGAAGGCCAACGGCATCACGCCCTTCGCGCATGGCGGTCAGGCCTGGCAGGACGCAACCGTGTTTGACGGCGTGGTGCTGGGCATGGGCACGGATTTCTACAAGGCCGCGTTCATCGACCTCGACCCTGCCGCGCTGGGGGGTGAGCAGATGGCAGAAGCCTTCAACCGCTTGATCAAACTTTCGACCTATGTCGACGCCAACTTCAGCGGGCGCGACTGGAACCTGGCCTCGGCCATGGTGATCAACGGCGAGGCGGGCATGCAGATGATGGGCGACTGGGCCAAGGGCGAGTTTGTGAAGGCCGGAAAAGTGCCGGGCACTGACTTTGTCTGCATCCGCTTCCCCGGCACGCAAGGGGCGGTGACCTTCAACAGCGACCAGTTCGCGATGTTCGGCGTCGAAGGCGAAGGCGCCGTGGCGGCACAGGGCGCGATGGCCTCGGCGATCATGAACCCGGTGTTCCAGTCGGCGTTCAACGTGGTCAAAGGCTCGGCCCCGGCGCGGACGGACGTGCCAAACGACGCCTTTGACGACTGCGGCAAGAAGGCAATGGCGGATCTGGCCGAGGCTGATGCCGGCGGCAAGCTGTTCGGGTCGATGGCGCATGGGCATGCGGCCCCGGCATCGGTCAAGAACGCGACCTATGACGTGATCACCGCCGCCTTCAACGGCGAATATGCCGATGGCGCAGCAGCGGCAGCGGCCTTGGCCGAGGCTGTGGCAGCGGCGCAATAAGCGATCAACGGGGGGCGGCCACGGTCGCCCCCCAACAAATTCCTTCGAAGGAATTTGGCAAAAGTTTTCGAAAACTTTTGCGCCTGGACCCAAGGGAGGACGAACATGGCAAGCGATGCCGATTTCCGCACGCGCCTGCAGGACTGGCTGCCCCGCCTTGTGCTGGCGCCGTCCTTTGCAGTGACGCTGCTGTTCGTCTACGGCTTCATCCTCTTCACCATCGTCTTGTCCTTTACCGGGTCGAAGATGCTACCCAAGTTCACCTGGGTCGGGTTCGAGAATTACGAAAAGCTGTTCGCCCTGCCCGCCTGGAACACCGCGATCGTCAACATCGCGATTTTCGCCAGCCTTTACATCGTCATCTGCACCGTGATCGGGCTGATGCTGGCCATCTTCCTTGACCAGAAGATTCGGGGTGAGGGCGTGTTGCGGCCGATCTACCTGTACCCCATGGCGCTGTCCTTCATCGTGACGGGCACCGCGTGGAAGTGGTTTCTTGATCCCGGCATCGGGTTGCAGAACATCATGCGCCAGTGGGGGTGGGAAAGCTTTACCTTCACCTGGATCAAGGATGGCGATTACGCGCTATACACCATCGTGCTGGCCGCCGTCTGGCAGACCAGCGGTTTCGTGATGGCGATGTTTCTGGCGGGTCTGCGCGGGATTGATAACGAGATCCTGAAGGCCGCGCAGATTGACGGTGCGTCAAACTGGCAGCTTTACCGGCGGATCGTGATCCCCCTTCTGCGCCCCGCGTTTCTGAGCGCCTTCGTGATCCTCAGCCACCTTGCCATCAAGTCCTATGACCTGGTCATCGCCCTTACCGGCGGCGGGCCGGGCCGAGCGACCGAGATGCCCGCGACCTTCATGTATTCCTACACCTTCACGCGCAACCAGATGGGCATCGGGGCGTCCAGCGCGGTCATCATGCTGATGACCATCGCGGCGATCATGGTGCCCTACCTCTACGCCGAACTGCGGGAGAAGAAGGAATGAGCGCCGCCACCCAGGACACCGCTGTCTCCACCGGCCGGATCACCCGCACTTTCATCTACCTCCTCCTGATCCTTTTCGCGCTGTTCTACCTTTTGCCGCTCTACGTCATGGGCATCAATTCGGTGAAGCCCCTGGCCGAGATCACCGGCGGCAACATGATGGCCCTGCCAGGCGTCTGGACGCTGGAGCCGTGGCGGCAGGCCTGGTCCACCGCGCAGATCGGGGTCGAGCCGACCGGGCTGAAGCCTTACTTCCTCAACTCCATCCTGATGGTCGTGCCCGCGGTGGCGATCAGCACCATCGTCGGCGCGCTGAACGGCTATATCCTGACCAAATGGCGGTTCCGGGGGGATACCTGGGTGTTCGGGCTGATGCTGTTTTCCTGCTTCATCCCGTTCCAGATCGTGCTGATCCCGATGGCCGTGGTCCTCGGCAAGCTTGGGCTGGCCGGGTCGGTCTCGGGGCTGGTGCTGGTGCATGTGGTCTACGGGATCGGGTTCACCACGCTTTACTTTCGCAACTACTATGCCAGCTTCCCGACGGAACTGGTCCGCGCGGCGATGATCGACGGGGCGGGGTTCTTCCGCATCTTCTGGCGCATCCTGCTGCCCGTCTCCGGCCCCATCGCGGTGGTCTCGATCATCTGGCAGTTCACCAATATCTGGAACGACTTTCTGTTTGGGGTCAGCTTCGGCGGCACCAGCCAGCCGATGACGGTGGCCTTGAACAACCTTGTCCAATCCTCGACCGGCGTGAAGGAGTATAACGTCCACTTCGCGGGCGCGATCCTTGCCGCCCTTCCCACCCTGATCGTCTACATCGTCGCAGGCCGCTACTTCGTGCGCGGGCTGATGGCGGGCAGCGTCAAGGGATAAGCCGACCGCCGAGGGGTTGCAGCCCCTCGACGGTCTTTGTTCAACCCAAGCCCGCTTTCACACCAACAAGGGCGAACAACAGGAAAGAAGACGAAAATGAAGGTATTGTCCATAACCGCACTGTTGCTTGCCGCCGCAAGCCCCGCGCTGTGTGACCCCTCGGTTGAGGTGATGCACTTCTGGACCTCCGGGGGGGAAGCTGCGGCCCTTGGTGCGGTACGCGACAAGGTGGTGGCCGATGGGGTCACCTGGACCGATGCGCCGGTGGCAGGCGGTGGCGGCGATGCGGCCAAGACGGCGTTGCAGGCCCGCATCGCCAGTGGCAACCCGCCCGCCGCCATGCTGATGCTGGGCCAGACGATCACCGACTGGGCGGCAGAGGGGCTGCTTGGCAACGTCGACGCCCTGGCCGAGGCGCAGGGCTGGGACGCCGCCCTGCCGCAGGCGGTGAAGGATTTCACCCGCGTTGACGGGCATTGGGTCAGCGTGCCCACCAACGTCCACCGGACCGACATGATCTGGGCCAGCAAAGCCGCCTTTGACAAGATCGGCGCGGCTTACCCCACGACATGGGAAGAGCTGAACGCCCTTGCCCCCAAGTTTGTCGAGGCCGGTATCATCCCCCTCGCCCATGGCGGGCAGGCCTGGCAAGAGGCCTACATGTTTGAGGCGGTTGCCCTTGGCGTCGGCGGGGCCGAGTTTTACCGCAAGGCCCTGATCGAGCTTGACGACGCCACCCTGCGCGGGCCGCAGATGGTTGCTGTCTTTGACCAGATGGCCGCCCTGCGCGGGATGGTGGACCCGAACTTCCCCGGCCGCGACTGGAACCTTGCCAGCGCGATGGTGATCAACGGTGAGGCCGCGATGCAGATCATGGGCGATTGGGCCAAGGGTGAGTTTACCAATGCAGGCAAGACCTCGGGCGACGATTACGCCTGCATCCCGGTTCCAAAGGCAAAGGGGGACGGGTTTGTCTACCTTGTGAACTCGCTTAGCCTTTTCACCCAGACCGACCCGGAGCTGATCAAGGGTCAGGAAGTCCTTGCCAGCGCCATCATGGACAGGCAGGTGCAGGTGGCCTTC
>JBBQVR010000167.1:0-6657 GCA_038211355.1 Rhodobacterales bacterium
TGCCATCGGCACGATCGCCACACGGTCTTGGTCATAGAACTCCGCCTCGGAAAGCCCCGTCCAGTCCCGCAACCGGTCGCCCGATCGGTCGGTGAAGGGTCGCCCGCTGACATGCACCCGCGCCCCCGGTGCCTGCCCGGCGATCAGCAGCCGCGCGCCCGGTTTCCCGCCGTCACGAAACCACACCACCGGGCGTGGGTCGTGCCCCGTGGCCGTCGCCGCAAAGCGCGCCGAACACAAGCGGCACGCCTGAATATCCTCAACCAATCCCATCCCCGAACCCTGCCGTGCCTGCGCCAAGGCCACAACCCCCCGCCACAGGGCCCGTCCCCCACCCTGCCTTTTCTGCGAAAATATCCCGCGGGCGGTCCGGAGGGCGCGAAGCCCCATGGGGGTCGGCAGAGGCCCCCACCTGGCAGGACCGCCCAACCCCATTGCAGCAGCCGCAAATCCCGGTCAAATGGACGGCAGCGCCCCGCTTCCGGGGCCATGGACCTTGTGCCCGATGTATCGCGTGTCGCCCTTTGTAACCCGGTTTGCCCGTGCCCTGCTGGGCGGGGCTGCTTTGGCCACGATTTGGGTCAATCTTGCGCCGGCCAGCTATTATGACAGCATCGAATGGCGGCTTTGGGACCTTGACCTTCCGGCATGGCTCGCCCCGCTTCCGGTCAGCCTGACCCCGTTCAGCGTGATCGCCGAAGGGCTGATGGCGCTGTTCTTCTTCTTCATCGGCAAAGAGCTGTGGGAGGCCCTGATCCTTGAGCGTGGCGCCCTCAAGGGACGGCAGGCGCTGTTGCCGCTTGGGCTCACCCTTGGCGGGCTGATCGGGGCGGCAGGGCTCTGGGTGCTGACCGCTGCCCTGTTCGAGACGGCGGCCGAGGCCGGACGCGCCACTGGCTGGCAGGTACCCTTGGGCAGCGACGTGGTCTTGTGCTTCCTGATCGGGCGGCGGGTGTTTGGCCCTGGGCATGCGGCGCTGCATCTTCTGCTGCTGCTCTCCATCGCCACCGACATTCTGGCACTGCTCATCCTTGGCCTGACCCAGCCGCTGGCCGTGCTGCGCCCGGTCTGGCTGTTGCTGCCGCTGGCGGCGGCGCTGGCGGTCTGGGCGCTTTATGGCCGCCCGCCCGCCCCCGACGCGCCTGAACGGACCCGCCGCGCAAGGCTGCACCTGTGGCCCTATGTGCTTGCCGGGGTGGCCGCATGGGCCGGGGTGGTAGCGGCGGGCCTCCCGGGGGCGCTGGGTCTTTTGCCGATCATTCCCGCCGTAGCCCACGCCGACCGCAGCTTTGGTCTTTTCGCCGAGGTCGAGGAACTGCTGCATGACCCCCTCAACCGCCTGGTGCATATGATGGTCTGGCCGCTGACGGTGGTCCTTTTCCTGTTCGGGCTGACGCGCGGCGGGGTGGACCTTGCGGCCTTCGCGCCGACCACGATCAGCGCGCTGGCCGGGGTCTGGCTGGGGCGGCCGCTGGGGATGCTCGTGATCGGCCTTGGGCTTTCGGCGGTGCTTGGACTTCGGCTGCCGGCCGGGGTCAGCTTGCGCGACGTGCTGACCATCGGCGCGATCATGGCGATGGGCTTCACGGTGCCGGTCCTGGCGCTGGACAGCGCGCTTCCCGGCGGCGCCATGCAAGAGGCCGCGCGCCTTGGCCTTGCCGTCAGCCTGCTGGCCGGACCGCTTACCTTGCTGCTGGCGCGCCGCCAGCGCCGCCCGAACCCCGCCGATACCGCGCCTCGGCCCTTTTAACGACACAAACCGGATGTTAACCCTTCAAGCCGTAGCCTTGGGCAGGATCAGGCTTTGGTCGGTCAACACCGGCAGACCACGGTCGGATGACTTTGGCCGCAAGCCAGGCCAAGGTGACGGATCGCCGGAAGGGGGCGAAGATGATTGAGTTTCAGGATGTCTCCAAATCGTTCTGGACGGGCAAACAGCGCAAGGTCATTCTTGACCGGGCGTCGTTCCGGGTCGAGCTTGGCAATTCGCTCGGGATCCTTGCCGAAAACGGCGCTGGCAAGACGACGCTGGTCAACATGATGGCCGGCCTTGAAAAGCCTGACGAAGGGGTGATCAGCAAAACCTCACGCGTATCGTTTCCGCTTGGCTTCATGGGGGGGGTCAACGGCAAGCTCTCGGCGCATGAAAACTGCCGCTACATCGCCCGGCTTTACAGCCTCGATCCCGACTATGTCGAAAGCTTCTGCCGTTGGGTTTGCGGCCTTGGCGAATACTTCGACATGCCGCTGGCGACCTATTCTTCGGGCATGCGGGCACGCTTTTCCTTCGCGCTGCTCTTGTCGATCGAGTTTGACATCTACCTGATCGACGAAGGCATGCCTGCAACCACGGATGTCGAATTCAACCGCAAGGCTGGCAACATCCTGAAGGAGCGGTTGAAGAACTCTACCGTCGTCATCGTCTCGCATTCGGCGCAGACCTTGCAGAAGTTCTGCCGTTCGGCTGCTGTGCTAAAGCATGGGCGGCTTTATCAGTTCGAAACCCTGGAAGAGGCGCAGCGTCTTTATGACTACCAGACCTAAGGCTGCCCGCTTCTTTCTGCGCCGCGTCGAACGCCCCGCCCCCCCGCCGGCTGAGGCGGCGGCAGATGACTTGCCCTTTGCCACGCAAGAAGATGGCTTTGGCAACCAGGATTTTCGTCCCCCGGCCCCCCAGAGCGACAGCCGCCCCCTTGGGCCTGAGGGCGATGATCAGGCCCTTGCCGCCATCGCCGCCGAAGGCCTTACCGGCCGCCAGTTGCGCCGCGCCCGGCTTTTGGCCCAGCAGCACAAGCTTGCCATCCGGTCAGACCTTGACGCTGTCTTGCAACTGCGCCGCGTCGGGATCAACCCGTTCGCCCGCTCTTCCCTGCTAGAGGTTGTCTTGCCCAGCACCGCCGCCCCCGCCCCCACGACGCCCCAGGAAGATGAGGTTGGACCCGGCCGCGCCCTCGCCCGTTTGCCGGGCGATCAGGTCCAGTTGCCGCAGCGCACCAAGCCCATCGCCGTCCCGTCGACAGAACAGCGAGCTGAGGTCAGTCAGGCCAGCGAGATCCTGCGCATGCAGCTGGAAATTGCCCGCCGCCGCCGCCGCAAACTGGCGCTGCTTTTCGCGCGGCTGTTCGTTTTCGTGCTGCTGCCGACCATCTTTGCCGGCTGGTATTACTACCGTGTCGCCACGCCGGTCTTTGCTACCAAGTCGGAATTCGTCATCCAGCAGGCCGGGCCCAGTGGCGGCGGCGGCGGGGGTGGCCTTGCGGGGCTGTTTTCCGGCATGGGCCTTGCCACCTCGCAAGACAGCATCGCCGTTCAGGGGTACTTGCAATCGCGCGACGCGATGCTGCGCCTGGAACAGGACCTTGGCTTTCGCGACCACTTCAAGTCCGAGGTGTTCGATCCCCTGCAAAGACTGGACCCCGATGCCTCGATGGAGGATGCCTACGGCGTCTATCGCGACTTTGTCCGCATCTCTTATGACCCCTCCGAAGGCCTGATCCGGCTTGAGGTGATGGCCGCCGATCCCGCCGTTGCCGCCGCTTGGGCAACCCAGCTTATTTCCTACGCGGAAGAACAGGTTGACCACCTGACCCAGCGTTTGCGCGCCGATCAGATGAAGGATGCTCAAAGCGGGTATGACGAAGCGCAGGTCAATCTTGCCGCCTCACAGCGCCGCCTGATCGAGCTGCAGGAAAAGTTCCAGGTCCTGTCGTCCGAGACGGAGGTGTCGCTGATCACCTCGCAGATCGCCACGCTGGAATCGCAGTTGACGCAAGACCGTTTGTCGCTGACGCAGATGCAGTCCAACGAAAACCCCAACGCCGCCCGGATGGAGCCGCTGATCCGCCGCATCGGCACGCTGGAGGATGAGATTTCCACCCTGCGCAGGCGGTTGACCGAAAGCGGCGTCGAAGGCACCAGCCTGGCCCAGGTGCAGGGGGATCTTCTGGTTGCCCAGTCCGATCTGCAGACCAGGCAGGTGATCCTGGCCCAGGCCCTGCAATCCATGGAAACCTCGCGGGTCGAGGCGAACCGCCAGACCCGCTATCTGTCGATCTCGGTCAGCCCCACCCCCCCGGATGAGGCCGCCTATCCCCGCGCCTTTGAAAACACGCTTGTCACCCTGTTGATCCTGCTTGGCATTTACCTCATGGTCTCGATGACCGCCGCGATCCTGCGGGAACAGGTCTCTGCCTGAGGCGACGCAAAGCATGACTGACGTAAGGATTGGCGGCTTGACCGTCGGCAATGACCGGCCGCTACTGGTCATTGCCGGACCCTGCCAGCTGGAAAGTCTGGACCACGCCCAGATGATCGCAGGCACTATGGCCGAGGCTTGCGCCGCCGCCGGCGCGCAGTTCGTGTTCAAGGCCAGCTACGACAAGGCCAACCGCACCTCGCTGTCCGGCAAACGCGGGTTGGGAATGGAAGCGGGGCTGCAGGTCCTGCAATCCATCCGCGCCATGGGACTGCCGGTCCTGACCGATGTGCATGACATCGCCCAGGCGCAGATGGCCGCGACTGTGGTGGATGTGATCCAGATCCCCGCCTTCCTGTGCCGCCAGACCGACCTTCTGATTGCGGCCGGGGAAACCGGCGCGGTGGTGAACATCAAGAAGGGTCAGTTTCTGGCGCCCTGGGACATGGCAAATGTGGCGCAAAAGGTGGCCAGCACCGGCAATGCGCGCATCCTTCTGACCGAACGCGGCGCCTCTTTTGGCTACAACACGCTTGTCGCCGACATGCGCAGCCTGCCGATCATGGCCCGCACCGGATACCCGGTGATCATGGACGCCACGCATTCGGTGCAGCAGCCCGGCGGACAAGGCAACTCATCGGGCGGCCAGCGGGAATTTGCGCCCGTGATGGCCCGCGCCGCCGTGTCCCTTGGCATCGCCGGCGTGTTCATTGAAACGCATGAGGCCCCCGATACCGCGCCGTCAGACGGGCCGAACATGATCCCGCTTGCCCAGATGCCCGCGCTGGTCGCCAGCCTGATGGCCTTTGACCGCCTTGCCAAGGCAGATCCGTTAAGAGTCTGACCCAAAGACAGGTCATTGACATATCTGGTGGAAAGCCAGCTGCCCGCCATGGTCAGCCCACTCCGTGCCGGGTCAGATCACCTGACCTGCGGCCCATCCGCTCGACCAGGCCCATTGAAAGTTGTAGCCCCCCAGCCAGCCGGTCACATCAACCACCTCGCCGATGAAATATAACCCGGGCACCGCCTTGGCCTGCATCGTCCGCCCGTCCAGCGCGGCGGTATCGACCCCCCCCAGCGTGACCTCGGCCGTGCGGTAGCCTTCGGACCCCACCGGCAGCAGCCGCCAGTCCTGCAAACTTGCCGCGACCCGGTCCAGCGTGGCCCCCGACAGCTCGGCCATCGGGGTTGTCACCCCTGCCGCAGCCTCAAGATGCCGCGCCAGCCGTTCCGGCAGCCAGTGGCCCAGCACCGTCCGCAAGGCCACCTTGCCCTGCGCGGCCTTCGCCGCCCGCAGATCGGCGCCAGCGTCGCGGCCCGGCATCAGGTCAACCACGATCGCCGCCCCTTCACGCCAGTAGCTGGAGATTTGCAGCACCGCCGGCCCCGACATCCCCCGGTGGGTGAACAGCACCGCCTCGTCAAACCCGTGGCCGCCACAGCCCACCCGCGCCGGCGCTGCAACCCCGGCAAGAGGGGTCATCCAGGCCAGCTCCTGCTCGGCAAAGGTCAGCGGCACCAGCGCGGGCCGCGTCTCGATCAGCGGCAACCCAAATGCCTGCGCCACCTGGTAGCCATAGCCCGTCGCCCCCATCTTGGGGATCGACTTGCCCCCGGTAGCCACCACGACCGACCCCGCCTTTTGCGGCCCCCGGGCGGTGTCGACCACGAAACCCGCCCCATCTCGCCGGACCTCACCCAGGGCGCAGCCCAGCCACAGCGTCACCCCGGCGCGGTCCATGTCCTGCACCAGCATGTCAACCACCTCACGCGCAGACCCATCGCAGAAAAGCTGGCCAAGGGTCTTTTCGTGCCACTTGATCCCGGCCGCGTCCATCCGGGCAATGAAATCCCATTGGGTGAACCGCTTCAGCGCCGACAGCGCAAAACGCGGATTCTGCGACAGAAACCGGTCCGGCGCGATGCCAAGGTTGGTGAAATTGCACCGCCCACCGCCAGAGATGCGGATCTTTTCGCCCGGCGCCTTGGCGTGGTCGATAACCAGCACGCGGCGGCCACGGCGGCCAGCCTCGATCGCGGCCATCATGCCGGCGGCCCCGGCCCCAAGAATGATTGCGTCCCAATGCATTGGCATTGCCTAGCGCCGCAGCCCGCCCCGGACAAGCGGCGAAAATTCGTGTGATCCCCCTTGCACCCCCCCGGACCCTTCGCTAAACACCGCCGCACGGTTGGGGCGTCGCCAAGTGGTAAGGCATCGGTTTTTGGTACCGACATACCTAGGTTCGAATCCTAGCGCCCCAGCCAACCTCTCCCCCCCACATTTCGTGTGTGACAGAAAGGTCCAGTGACGTGAGCCAACGCCCCCTTGCCGCCGCCGCCCTGATCCTGCTGACCGCTTGCGGGGCAGATACGACCAGCATGCAGTTCTACCCGCTGGATGGTGAGATTTCGCGCGCCGACCCGACCCTTGTGATTGAGGCGAAGGCCAGCAACGTCAA
>JBBQVR010000168.1:0-6447 GCA_038211355.1 Rhodobacterales bacterium
CACCTCGACCGATTCCAGTTCCACGCCCTTGGAGTTGCGGTGGTCGGGGTAGTGCCCCATCGCCACCATCTCACGCTCCAGGCTGGCGCCAGAGTCGTAGACCACCGTCCCGTCGCGGTTGAAGATGGTGAACCCGCGCGATCCGCCTTCATAGTCGCCCTCGTTGGCCACCACGAAGTGATCTGCATCCACCCACTTCACCGCGTCGGGTTCGCGCAGCACGCCCGCCTTTTCGCCGGTCAGGTCAATCCGGCCGTCGCGCTTTACGTCGATGCCGGTCAGGTCCACTGCACCGGCGCTGAAATGGGCGCTTACCACCCCATCAGCGCCGATCACCACGATGTGGTTGTTTTCCTGCAAGGTGACGACAATCTCGCCAGCGTCGTTGATTGCCACGAACTCGGGTTCCGGGTCGTCACCGGCCACGGCAGCAAGACCGGTCATCTCAATCTTCTGAAGCGCCGCGCAATCGACCGCGCCACCGGAAATCGGCAGCTTGACCACATAGCCCGCCGGCATCTGCGGGATTGCGCCGTCATTCACGTCTTCATCCCGCTCATTTTCAACCGCGATGGCAAGGAAGCTGCCATCGGGGGCCTTCGCAACGGAATCCGGCTGGCCGCCGATGTCACATTCTGCCACCACCGCCTTGGTCGCGGGGTCAATGGTGACGACCTTGCCGGAAGGTGCGGTAAAGCTTTCGCTGGTGTTCACCCCGGCAAAGACCATGCCGCCGATGAAGACCGCTGTCGTAGGCTCACCGCCCACGTCAATGTTGCCCACGGGTTTCGGCGCCCTGGGGTCGGCGATATCCACCAACCCGACCACGCCCAAGGGGCTGTCGGTGTAGACCAGCATCATCCCATCTTCCGAGGCGCTGATGATCTCGGCGCTGGTTTCGCGGGCGGTATCTTCACCTGCGGCCATGTTGGTGGGGGTGGCAAAGCTGGCCACCCGGTTGAACACCGGCTCGGCCAGCAGCGGCAACGCGGTGGACAGGGCAAGAACGGACGTCAGACCAAGGGTCTTCATGGGCATGGCGGCAGACCTTCTGCAGGGGAAACGTTGCGCCCGTGCATGGCAAAGCTGCGTGACAGGCCTGTGTCAGAGCCGTTGCAATCGCGTGACAGATGGCCGTCTTGCGCTGTGGCGCGGCCATCCGGGGAACCAGTTGGCGTCTGAAGCGTTTGACAGCATCGCTCCATTCAGAAGCGACAAGAAAATCGAGGGAACACCATGGGTATCGAAGCACTTATCGTCACGCTGATCATCGGCGCAATTGCTGGCTGGTTGGCCGGGCAGATCGTCAAGGGCTATGGTTACGGCCTGCTTGGCAACATTGTCGTCGGCATCGTCGGCGCGTTCATCGCAGGTTTTCTGTTTCCTTACGCCGGGCTTAACCTTGGTGGCGGTTACGTCGGCGCGATCATCTCGGCTACCATTGGTGCCGTGATCCTGCTGTTCCTGATCCGCCTGATCAAGCGCGCCTGACGACAACCCTGACGACAATGGGCCGGGGTCACCCCCCGGCCCGACGCCTTATCCCACCACGTTGAACGCAGGCCCGTAAGGGTAGTGCGTGATGTCTTCCGGCGCATCTTCGGTCACAACGAAGATGTCATGCTCACGATACCCGCCGGCGCCGGGCATGCCTTCGGGGATGGTCAGCATCGGCTCCATGCTGATGACCATTCCCGGCTCCAGCACCGTGTCGATATCCTCGCGCAGTTCCAGCGCTGCCTCACGGCCATAGTAGTGCGACAGGATCCCGAATGAGTGGCCATAGCCGAAGGTCCGGTATTGCAGCATTTGCCGCTCGGCCAGGAATTCGTTGATCTTCATGGTTATCTCGGAACAAGAGGCCCCGGGCCGCAGCAGCTTCATCCCGAATTCATGGCTGT
Source organism: Rhodobacterales bacterium (assembly GCA_038211355.1). Taxonomy (GTDB): domain Bacteria; phylum Pseudomonadota; class Alphaproteobacteria; order Rhodobacterales; family Rhodobacteraceae; genus Tabrizicola. Next base: position 1,902 of record JBBQVR010000168.1, read on the forward strand.
CGATGTTCGCCTGCCAGACCTTCATCGAGGCATCATCCACCTCACCCACGAAAAGCGTCCGTTCCAACGCGGTGTAATAGCCCGAGATCATCGGAAAGCAGTTGAGCGACAGGATATCGCCGTGGCGAAGCTTGCGGTTGGTCACCGGGTTGTGCGCCCCATCGGTGTTGAGGCCAGACTGGAACCACACCCAGGTATCGCGATATTCCGCATCGGGGAACCGCTTGGCAATCTCACGCTCCATCGCGTCGCGACCGGCGATAGAGATCTCCAACTCGGTCGCGCCCACGGCAATCGCCTCGCGGATCGCGTAGCCGCCGATATCGGCCACGTTCGCGCCGTGCTTGATCAGCGCGATCTCGGCCTCGGACTTTGTCATGCGCTGGTGCATGGTTGCCGGGGCGATATCCATGCCGCGCTTGGGGTTGACGAAGGTGTTGAACTTTTCCGCCCGGTCCATCGTCAGATGGTCAGCCTCAACCCCGACCGCCTTGCCCGTTCCCGTGACGCTGGCCACCGCGCGCCAGAAGTTGTCGCGCGTCCAGTCGGTATAGGTGATGTTATCGCCGATGCTGCGCCGCCAGGGCTGGCCCGCGTCGATCCCGGCCGAGATGGTCACACACTCGGTTCTCGTTACCACGCAGGCATAGGGTCGCCCGAAGCTGCAATAGAGAAAGCCCGAATAATAGGCCACGTTGTGCATGGAGGTCAGCACCACGGCGTCCAGATCATGCATCTCCATGATCTCGCGCAGGCCGTCCAGCCGGTCTTGGTATTCCTCGGCCGCAAAGGGCAGGGTGGCCTTGGTCCCGTTGTGGAAACGGTACATCTCGGGGCGGTTCAGTGTCATGTCAGACCTCCGTCATGGGGTGCGCCAAGGTTACACTTGGGGGGAACCCCGAAAGGTCCCGGCGTACAGGACGGACACAGCGGATGCTGCAAGCATGGAAAGCGATGCTTCCTGCGGCGACGCCATCACCACGGCTTGGTGTCTTTTTGCGCCGTTGCAACAATTCGCGCAAGCGCCTTTGTGACCCTTGCGACCGGCCCGCGCGACCCCATCTAAAGCGGGTAACAGGAATGGAGAGAGCGATGCGATGCCCGGTGGACAATGAAACCCTTGTGATGGCTGACCGTGGGGGGGTGGAGATTGATTATTGCCCCAAATGTCGCGGCGTCTGGCTTGACCGGGGTGAACTGGACAAGATCATCGAACGCTCGCTTGGTGCGCCAGCCGTCGCCGCCCCGGCCCCTGCCTTTGCGCCCCCACCGCCGCCGCCCATGCAGCAGCAGGCCGCCCCGGTTTACCAAGCCGAACCCCGCAGCGCGCCGCAGGGCCACCGCCCCGATGACCGCCGCCGCCGGGATGACGACGATGATGACTATCGCCAGGGCTACAAGAAAAAGCGCCGCGAAAGCTTTCTCAGCGACATTTTCGACTTCTGAGGCCATCCCTTTTTTGACCTGACGCTTGGGCGCAAGCCCGACGGCCTGCGCCCCCCCCCCTTCTGCCCACGGGGGCGCGGCTCTTTCCTTCCGTTCCACTTCCGGCCAGACTTTCAGTCCAACCGCGGTGCAGCAGGGGAAACAGCATGCAAGGCGTCAACCTGGCCGATAAACTCGCGCAGTTCAGCACCCATTGGTCGCCCCGCATTGTCGGCAGCTTCAACGGCCATGACCTGATGGTCGTAAAGGTGCTGGGTGAGTTTGTCTGGCATGATCACCCTGACACCGATGACTTCTTCATGGTCCTGTCGGGCGAGTTGATGATCGACATGGCCGATGGCACTGTCACCCTGCGACCGGGTGAGGTTTTTGTTGTCCCCAAAGGGATGCAGCACCGCCCGCGCGCGGTGGTCGAAACCCATCTGCTGCTGATCGAACCCGCGGGCACCCCGAACACCGGTGACCCGGCGACCGCCGTTGAAAAGCTGCACCTCTGATGCGGCCCGGCCCCCGCAACCTGATCACCGATGTCCCCGGCCTGCGTGTCGGCAATGCCGATGATCCGGGCTTGAGGTCGGGTGTCACTGTCCTGACCGCTGACCAGCCCTTTACCGCCGCCGTCCATGTCATGGGCGGCGCGCCCGGCACGCGAGAGACGGATATTCTGGCCCCTGACAAGCTGGTTGACGGCGTTGATGCGATCTTCCTTTCAGGAGGGTCGGCTTTCGGGCTGGATGCGGGCACCGGCGTCATGGCGGGCCTTCGCGCCATGGGCCGGGGCTTTGCCGTCGGCCCGGTACGCGTGCCGATTGTGCCGGGGGCAATTGTCTTTGACCTGCTGAATGGCGGCGAAAAGGGGTGGAGTGACAGCCCCTATCCCGCCCTCGGCCTTGCGGCGCTGAATGCCGCCGGGCCGGACTTTGCCCTTGGCACCGCCGGGGCGGGCTATGGGGCGCTGACCGGCACGTTGAAAGGGGGGCTTGGGTCGGCCTCAGCCATCCTGCCTTCAGGCATCACGGTCGGCGCTTTGGTCGTCGTGAATGCCCTGGGGCAAGCCACAGTGGGTGAGACCGGCAATTTCTGGGCTGCCCCCTGGGAAGAAGGGCAGGAGTTTGGCGCCCTTGGCCCCGCGCCCTGGCAGCGCCACGACGCCCCCCTGCCGCGCAAGCGGATGGGTGAGGCGACCACGATCGCCATTGTCGCCACCGATGCCGCGCTGACCAAGGCGCAGGCCCAGCGCATGGCAGTGGCCGCGCATGACGGCATGGCCCGCGCGCTGGTGCCGTCGCACACGCCCCTGGACGGGGATCTGGTGTTCAGCGCAGGCACGGGCGCGCGCCCGATGTCAGACCCCGTCACCGACAGCTTCCAGATCGGGCACGCCGCCGCGACTTGCCTTGCAAGGGCCATCGCGCGGGCGGTCTTTCTGGCGCGGCCGATGCCGGGTGATCTGCAGCCGAGCTGGCGGTCCCGTTTCACGCCGGGTGGTACAAAGCGCTAGGTAATCAGAGGCTTGGCCGTGTGGTCAGCGCCCGTCTTGACTGCCCGTGATGAAGGCTACCAGCGCTTCAGCGCGTCCTCATCGGTGTCTTTGGCTGCGACCCAGGCCTCACCCACGGCGCCAATCTCTTTCTTCCAGAAAGGGGCGCGGGATTTCAGATAGTCCATCAGAAACTCAGCCGCAGCGAAGGCATCGCCTCGGTGCGGTGAAGCGGTGGCGACCATCATGATCGCCTGCCCCGGGGCAAGCCGTCCGTGGCGGTGGATGACCAAAGCGTCGATCAGTGACCAGCGGGCCATGGCTTCGGCCACGATCCCGGTAATCGCCTTTTCGGTCATGCCGTGGTAATGCTCGATCTCCATCCCCGTCAGCCCGCCATCCGGCCGCAGGATGCCGGTGAAGGTCACTACCGCCCCGGCCCCGGCGGCCCCTGCGGTGAAAGCCTGAACCTCGGCCCCCGGATCGAACGGGGCGGACTGCACCGCGACCCGCACCCTTAGCCCCCGGTCATCGGCGGGAAGAAGGCCACCTCACGCACCCCGGCAAGGGGGGCGTCGAAATCGGCCAGTTCCTGATCCAGCGCCACGCGCAGGGCGGTCAGGTCGGCAAAGGCGGCGGCATAGCGTTCTTCCCGTTTGCGCAGTTGGTTGATCAGATCCGCCACCGTGACGGCATCGGTTTCCAGCCGTTCCCGCGGCAGCCCGATCCGTTCGCGGACCCAAGCGAAGTACAGGATATCAATCATTTTTCGTCCCGCAGAAACGGCAGGGACTTGGAGAAATACTCCCACCCCGTGACGATTGTCAGCAAGGCAGCCAGCCACAAAAGGCCGATCCCGACCAGGTTTGCATAAGAGGCGCAGTCGCGGGTGCCGCAGGTGCGGATCGCCTCGGCCTTGCCGGCGGCGACGGCGGCGATGTGTTGTTCCGGGGTCAGCCCCTCAAGCGCCAGGACGTTGAGGTAATCGAGCCCGGTACCCAGGAAAAGCACTGCAATCGCAACCATTTGCGCGGTGGTTTTCCATTTGGCCAGCCTGGTGACCTTCAAGAGCCCGGCCTTGGAGCCAAGGAATTCCCGCAAGCCGCCCACGAACACCTCACGGAACAGGATGACCGTGGCGGGCAGGATCAGCCAGGGGTTCATCCCGTTGTAGCCGGTGATGACCATCAGCGCGATGACGACCATGGCCTTGTCGGCAATGGGGTCCAGCATGGTGCCGAACTTTGACTCTTGTTTCCAAAGCCTTGCGAGGTAGCCGTCGAACCAGTCGGTGACCGCGGCCCCGACAAACAGGCCAAGGGCAAACCAGTCGGCCCAGGGGCGGTGGAAATACAGGAACATGATGGCGACGCCGGGGGCGGCGAGGAGGCGGATGACCGTCAGGGTGTTCGGAATGTTCCAGCGCATGGGGTGATTGGTAAACGATGGGGGATTGGGGGGGAAGGGGGATCATCCGTCCGATTGCGGCGGGTTCGCTTTGGATTGGAGGCGGGATTTTGCGGGGCGTGTGGGCTGGATCTTTGATTGGCAGAGTTCGGCGCGTTAGATCAGGGGGTTAGGGGGAAAGGTGCTGTCTTGTTTCCGTCTTGCAGGCGTCTT
>JBBQVR010000169.1:0-6295 GCA_038211355.1 Rhodobacterales bacterium
GACAATGAGCCCTCAAGCTCTTTGATGCGGCCTTCGATGAAGCCCTGCTTTTCGCGCGCGGCGTGGTATTCGGCGTTTTCCGACAGGTCGCCGTGTTCGCGCGCTTCGGCGATATCACGGATGATGGCCGGACGGTCGACCGTCTTCAGCTGCTTCAGCTCTTCATCCAGAGCGACATAGCCGCGCCGGGTCATCGGGATCTTTTCCATAGGCCTTCCACACGAAAACAAGAAGTCACAGGCCGGTTTTCGACCCATGACTTCGGACTTGTCGTGAGCTTACCTGATCCGATGGGGCAATCAATTGCAAGGGGTGATGCCGGGGACCGGCGGCGCATCGTCGCAGCCGTGACAGAAAGTTTCGCGCTGGACTGGCGGGGTGGCGTGATGTTGCGTCATGGTTGACCCCGGGCGCGCCTTGCGGCAACAGGAAGGCCGCCAAAAGCCAGTGTTTCAAGACGGCCAGCCCTGTGACGGCCAGCCCCGTCAGGAAAAGGAAAAGCGATGACTGCGATCCAGCGCGAGAAGATGGACTATGACGTGGTGATCGTTGGGGCGGGGCCTGCGGGCCTGTCTGCCGCGATCCGGCTGAAGCAGCTGGACCCGGAACGGTCAGTCGTCGTGCTGGAAAAGGGGTCTGAGGTCGGGGCGCATATCCTGTCAGGCGCGGTGCTTGATCCGGTGGGTCTGGATGCCCTTCTGCCCGACTGGCGGTCGATGGATGCGCCGATCAAGACGCCGGTCACGGAAGACAACTTCTACATGCTGGGGCCCGCAGGTCAGATCCGCATCCCGAACTGGCCGATGCCACCGTTGATGAGCAATCATGGCAACTACATCGTCAGCATGGCGAATGTCTGCCGCTGGATGGCGGGTGTGGCCGAGGGGTTGGGGGTTGAGATTTTCCCCGGCATGGCTTGTTCGGAACTGGTTTATGAGGGCGATACCGTGGTTGGCGTCGTCGCCGGCGAATTCGGCCTCGACCCCGAAACCCGCGCGCCGGGGCCTTCGTACGAGCCGGGGATGGAACTGCGCGGCAAGTATGTCTTCCTGTCCGAAGGCGTACGCGGCAGCCTGTCGAAAGAGGTGATCGAGAAGTATCAGCTGTCCAAAGGCCACTGCCCGCAGAAATTCGGCCTCGGCATGAAGGAAATCTGGGAGATCGACCCCGAAAAGCACCAGCTTGGCCGGGTAACGCATACGATGGGCTGGCCGCTGGGCAAGAATGCCGGTGGCGGCAGCTTCATCTACCACCTTGAGAACAATCAGGTTTATGTCGGTTTCGTCGTCCACTTGAACTATGAAAACCCGCACCTTTACCCCTACATGGAATTCCAGCGCTTCAAGCATCACCCGATGATGGCCGAGCTTCTTAAGGGCGGCAAACGCATCGCTTATGGGGCCCGCGCGATCAGTGAAGGCGGCTGGCAGTCGATTCCCAAGATGGTCGCGCCCGGCGTGGCGCTGCTTGGGTGCAGCGCGGGCCTTGTCAACGTCCCCCGCATCAAGGGCAACCATAACGCCATGCTGTCAGGCAAGGCTGCTGCCGAAGCCGCGCATAACGCCATCACCGCCGGGCGGCAGGGCGATGAACTGGCCGCCTATGAGACCGAAGTGCGTGGCGGTGCCATTGGCCGCGACCTGAAAAAGGTTCGCAACGTCAAGCCCTTGTGGTCCAAGTACGGCCTTGTTGCCAGCCTGATGGGCGGTGGTGTGGACATGTGGCTGAACACCGTTGGCCTGACCGCCTTTGGCACCCTGCGCCACGGCAAGTCGGACGCCGCCGCCACGGGGCTGGCCAAAGACCACAAGCCGATCGACTACCCCAAGCCCGATGGCAAGCTGTCCTTTGACCGCCTGACCAACGTCGCCTTCAGCTTTACCAACCATGATGAGAACCAACCCGCCCATCTGGTGCTGAAAGACCCATCCGTTCCCATCGCGATCAACCTGCCGAAATACGCCGAACCGGCGCAGCGCTATTGCCCGGCGGGGGTGTATGAGGTGATCGGCGAAGGCGAGGACGCGCGCTTTCAGATCAATTTCCAGAACTGCGTCCACTGCAAGACCTGCGACATCAAGGACCCGTCGCAGAACATTGTCTGGACCACGCCCATGGGGGGCGGCGGCCCGAATTACCCCAACATGTGACGCCTCACGCAAGCGTGTTGCTGAAACCGCGGCCAGACCCCGGGCCGGGCTGCAAGGTCCGGCCTGCCTGCATTGCCACGCCCGCCCTTGCCCGTTAGCCTTGCGCCAACGCCCAAGGAGAGCCCCATGCCCCACACCGTTACCCGCACGCTGACCGCCCTGGTTCTGGCCGCCGTGCTTGCCACCCCGCTTCGCGCGGAGGGGGATGGGGATGCGGGTGCCTACCTTGCTGCCCGCACGGCCGAATCGCAGAACGATTTCCGCGCCGCTGCTGGCTGGTATGGCCGGGCCATCCTGGCGGATTCGGGCAATCCCCGCCTGCTGGAAGGTGCCATTCTGGCTGAGCTTGGCAATGGCGACTTCGCCATCGCGTCGGAAGCCGCCCGCCAGCTGAACGCGCTGGACGGCCCGTCCAGCCAGCTTGCCGAATTTGCCCTTCTGGCGGATGAGGCCCAGCGTGAGGATTACCCCGCCATCCTGGCCGCTGCCGATGGCGACCGTGATCTTGGCGAGTTGGTCAATGCCCTGGTCCGCGCCTGGGCCCAGGTCGGTGAAGGCAAGATGTCCGACGCCCTCACCTCGTTTGACGCCATCGCCTCGACCGACGGGCTTGAGGCGTTCGGTCTGTATCACAAAGCTCTGGCGCTTGCCTCAGTCGGTGATCTTGAGGGTGCGGATGAAATCCTGTCCGGCCGCGCCGCAGGTCCTGTCTTTGTCATGCGGCGCGGGGTGCTTGCCCATGCCCAGATCCTGAGCGGTCTGGAACGCAATGCCGATGCGCTGGAGCTGCTTGAACGGTCCTTCGGCACCAGCCCTGACCCGAACATCGACGCCTTTCGCCTGCGCCTGCAAGCGGGTGAGCCTGTGCCCTTCGACACAGTCCGCACCGCCCGCGATGGCATCGCCGAGGTATTCTTTACCGTCTCGACCGCACTGAACGGGGAGGCGGACGCGGTTTACACCCTCCTTCATCTGCGGGTGGCGGGCTACCTGCGCCCGGACCATTCTGATGCGCTTCTGCTGACCGCCGATGTGCTGGAGGGGCTTGGCCAGCACCAGCTTGCGGTTGAAACCTATGCGTTGTTCACGCCGGAAGATCCGTCCTATGTCTCGGCCGAGATTGGCCGCGCGGGGGCGCTGCGGTCGCAAGGCAACTCGGACGCGGCACTTGAGGCGCTGCAAGCCCTTAGCCGCAGCCACAGCACGCTTTTCGGTGTGCAGTTCGCGCTGGGTGACCTTCTGCGCATGGAAGAACGCTTTGACGAGGCCGAGGTTGCCTATACCGCCGCCATCGACCTCAAGCCTGAAATTGGCGAGGATGACTGGATCCTGTTCTTTTATCGCGGCATCTGCCACGAACAATCGAAAGACTGGGCCGCGGCCGAGGCTGACTTTCGCCGCTCGCTGGAACTGAACGGCAAACAGCCGCAGGTCCTGAATTACCTGGGCTATGGGTTGGTCGACCGCGGCGAAAAGCTGGATGAGGCGCTGGGTCTGATCGAAACGGCCGTCGCTGCCGACCCGGACAAGGGCTATATCATCGACAGCCTTGCCTGGGCCTATTTCCGGCTGGGCCGCTATCAGGATGCGCTGGTGCCGATGGAGCGCGCCTCGCTGCTGGAGCCGGTGGATTCCATTGTGACCGACCATCTGGGCGACGTCTACTGGATGGTAGGTCGCAAGCTTGAGGCGCGGTTTCAGTGGCGGCGTGCCCTGTCGTTTGACCCGACCGAGAAAGACGCGACCCGCATCCGCCGCAAGCTTGAGGTCGGCCTTGACGCGGTGATGATGGATGAGGCGGGCGCCGCCGCCGCCCCATCCGCCCCGGTCAACGCGGCTGAGACGGCCCCCGAAAATGGCGGCTGACGCGTTATCTGACGACGCGCCGGCCAAGATCAACCTTTGTCTGCATGTCACCGGGCGGCGGGCGGATGGCTACCATCTGCTGGACAGTCTGGTCGTGTTCGCCGAGGTCGGGGATCGGGTGACCGTCGCCACCGGGCGGGGTCTGACACTGGCCGTGACCGGGCCTGAAAGCGCATCGCTTGAGGCTGAGGCTGACAACCTGGTCTTGCGCGCCGCGCAGGCGATGGGGGTGGCAGACGCCCGCCTGACCCTGTGGAAGGCGCTGCCCATCGCCTCGGGTATCGGGGGCGGGTCTGCGGATGCGGCGGCCACCTTGCGGGTGCTGGCACGCTGGACCGGGCTGCCCATGCCTGCGGCAGATCAGGTGCTGGCGCTGGGTGCGGATGTGCCGGTCTGTCTTGCCGGGCAGCCCGCGCGGATGCAGGGCGTGGGCGAGGTTCTTGCCCCCCTGCCGCCCCTGCCCGCGCTGTGGTGTGTGCTGGCCAACCCGCGTGTGCCAGTGCCAACGCCGCCGGTCTTTGCGGCCCTTCAGTCACGACAGAACCAAGCGGTGCCGGATATGCCGGTTGCGGCGTTGCGGTCAGCCGAGGATTTCGCCGGCTGGCTGGCCAGCGCCACCCGAAATGACCTTGTGCCGCCCGCCCTGACGGTTGCCCCGCTGCTGGCGCAGGTGCAAGCGGCCCTTGCCGCCACCCCGGGCTGCCTTCTGGCGCGCATGTCAGGCTCGGGTGGGACGCATTTCGGCCTTTACGCGGCACAAACCACGGCCGAGGCCGCCGCCCGGATGCTTCGCGACAGCCACCCCGGCTGGTGGAGCGTCGCTGCACCGCTGTTACGTTAGCTTCGGCCCGCGTGAAACCGGCACCATCCCGCGTCAAAAATAGCTGCGCACCAGCGCACCCGAGATCAGCGCCCAGCCATCGGCCACCACAAAGAACGCCAGTTTGAACGGTAGCGAAACGACTGCGGGCGGCACCATCATCATGCCCATCGACATCAGGATCGCCGCGACCACCAGGTCGATGATCAGGAAGGGCAGGAAAATCATGAACCCGATCTCGAAGGCCCGCTGAATCTCGGACAACAGGAACGACGGCACAAGAAGCGACAGCGGCGCCTCACCCGGCGGGACGGGGACGGTAGCGCGCAGGTCTTGCAGGGTGAGGAACGTCTCGCTGTCGACCCGCAGCGCCATAAACTCCCGAAAGGGCAGGATCGCGGCCTGCAGGGCGGGGCCCACCTCCATCTGGCCGGTGGTCAACGGCTCGATCCCCGTCACCCAGGCCTGGGTAAAGACCGGGTCCATCACATACCAGGTCAGGAACAGCGCCAGGCTGATGATCAGCATGTTCGGCGGTGCCTGCTGCAACCCGATTGCCTGCCGCAGGATCGAAAGCACCGTCACGATGAAGGGAAAGCATGTGACCATCACCGCCAGCCCCGGCACGATGCTGAGAAGGGTGATGAGCAGCAGCAGCTGCACCGACCGCAACGAAAGTGAGTTTCCGTCGCCAAAGTTCAGCGACATCTCCTGCGCCAGCACGGGGCCTGCCAGCAGGATCAGGGCCAGTGCAAGGGGCAGGGTGCGCCTCACAGTCCACCGCGCAGGTTGGCAACCTCGGTCAGGCGGACGGCCAGCTGGCCCGCGTTTTCACCCTCAAGCTCGGTCAGCTCTCCCCGGGCGATCAGCCGGTCACCGACATAAAGCTCAACCGGGTCATCGACGCGGCGGTCCAGTTGCAGGACGGCGTCCTTTGACAGGCGCAGAAGGTCACGCACCAGAGGGCGCGCGCGGCCGACCGAAATGGTCACCTCAATCGGGACTTGGGAAAAGGGGTTGCTGTCGGCCAAGTCATCCATGGGTCGTCTCCTAGGTGTTCAGGTTGAAATACGCCCTTACGGCGGCGCTGATATCGGCGGTGACCTGGGTCAGATCGACCTTGGTTTCCGAAGTGCCAAAGCGGATGTAGACCTGCCCCTCGCCAAGCGAGGGTTCCTCTTCGATCACCAAGGGCAGGCCGGTTGCCTGGGTGATCAACTCTTCGACGCTGTCCCGGACCGCCGGGTTAAGAACCAGGATCAGCGGTGTATCCGCCAAGCTGTCGGCGATGGGCATCAAAGCCTCAAGAATCGTGGGAGCCAGCGCATCCCGCGCGACTTCGGGCAGAAGGCGGTTGGTCATCTCAAGGATCAGGGGCCGGATCGCCTGAAGCACGTGGCTGCGGGCGTCCTGAAAGGTGAAAGCCAGGCTTTGCAGATTGCGGGCCAGATCAGCCTGG
>JBBQVR010000170.1:0-6287 GCA_038211355.1 Rhodobacterales bacterium
GATCAGGGGCTGCATCCGCCCCTTCGGCAAAGGGGAAGCGGTTGGTGGTGACGGCCATGCAGGTTTCCAGCACCTCGGTCTGCCAGACGCGGGTCAGGTCGTTCGACATGAGGTCAGCATGGGCAGCACCGGTCTGGGCCAGCGTATCCTCAACCAGTTGCACCACCACCTTGGGCGCCACCCCCAGTGTTTCCACCGAAGCGGCGCGGTCTTGCACGCTCATCAACCGGCTTTGGCCTTTCTCGCCGTCACGGTCCTGCGCGGCAAGCGCCACGTTCAGGCCGGCAAACAGCGTCGCGATGTCCTGCATGCGCCCGGCCTCGACGTACTGGATCATGGGCCCGAAAACGGCGGCAACCTGCAACTGCTGGGGGTGGGTGCGGCGGCGGTCGGTGCCACCGGCCTGTACCCAGACCTCACGTAACAGCCCCTCAAGCGGCGAGGCGCGCCGCGCCAGTTCCCCCGAGATGCGGATTGAGGCTTCGGGCGACACGAAGGCCCGCACCCGCAGATCGGCAAGGTAATCGGACCAGTGCTGCAGTGTCTGATCCTGCAGCCGATCCATCAGGATGTCCGGCGTGTCGTTCTGCGGCGCGGGAGGGGTGTCGAAAAGCCGCGCCGCCTGATCACGCGCCGCCTGCACCGCAAGCCCTGCGCCAAAGTCACGGGCATGGTCCCAGCCAGCTTGGGTGAAGATGCCCGCCAAGGGCTGGTCGATCCCTAGCCCCGATTTGCGGTTGAGGATGACGGACAGGCCGGGCACGGCGGTATCGGGGTCCCAGCCCGGCAGCGCCACCACCGCGGCCGAGCGGCGCAGTTCCAGATAGGCGCGGTCGGGTTCCGCCGCTTCGGCGGCGATGCTGCGGGCCTGTGCCAGAAGTTCGGCATCCGGCGCCTGTGGAGGCTGGGCCAATGGTTGCAGCCGCAAGAGATGGGGGTGAAGGCCCTGCAATGCGGGGTCCGTGCCAACCCGATCCTCGGCCCAGCCGGCCAGCCAGGCCGGTTGCCAATCGGGTGGTGGATCAGCGGTGTCGGCCACCCCCGCACCAGCCAAGACAGACCAGGCGCGCAACGTGTCATAGGCGGCAGCCGGATCGCCTTCCAAGGCAAGCGCCCGGTCGATGCCTGCCGCGAGCACAGGCGGCAAATGCCGCTGCAGGGCGACTTGATAGGTGGCCTCGGCTGTCTCCTGTGCGTCAGGGCCGATCAGCCCGGCAAACAGGTTGACCGGCGCCTTGGCGCGTGCGGTAGCGGTATTGCGCGCCTCGGTCGCAAGATCGTCCAGCCGACGGGCAAGGTCGGGAAAGGGGCCATCGCGGTCGAGCCCGATGCCAAGGGCGCGCGCGGCAAAGGTGGCCCCAAGATCGCGGTGGAACCGGTATTCGACCAGCGCCGCCCAGCCCACCACCGCCAGAAGAAAGCCGATGCCCAGCACCACAAGGATACCCGTCCAGCCCGCCGTCGCGGGTGAGGTGTCAAAGGCCCGGCGGCGGTTGTCCAGCCGCAAGAGGCAGTCTGCGACAAAGGCCACTGTTCCGGCCTGGTCAGGGCGCCCTTCGGCGCGGCGCAGATACTCGGCAAGATCGGCAGACGAGGTTTCGCGCCCCTCAAAGATCAGCCGTCGCGCCTCAACCCCCCATTGCGCGACGTCGATGGCGGGATTGTCGCGCGCCTTCTGGTCCAGGATCAGCGCAAGCGCCGCGCGGGCCGGTGGAACCGCCACGCCCGGCACCCCCGCCCGCTGCAGGCCGGTGGCAAAGCGGTCCAGCAGGGTGGCGGCATGGCGCAGCAGGTCGGACTGGCGTTCCCCGGTGACAAAGGGCAGCCTGTCGGCGTAGGCCAGCACCGGTTCAGCCAGCCGGGCGATCAGGGCATCGGGTGCATCTGGCCCATTCGCGCCTGCCATCGGCTAGAACTTTCCTTCCGCCGCCCAGGCCCGCAGCGTTTCTTCGCCCACCTCGAAGTGCATAGAATCTTCGCGGTTGTAGGCCGCGCCCCAGAACCAGCCCTCTTCGTTGAAGTACTCGGCAAGGATCAGCAGCCCGAATTGGGTGCCGCCATCGGCAAAACCGTCCAGCTCACCCTCCAGCGTCAGGTCAATCGCCGTGGCCCATGAGTGGTTCGATATGCCCGTAGATGACCCACGAATCAGCCGCACGCACAGCGCACCAGCGGTGCCGACCTTGGCATAGATGTCGGGGTCAGACTCTTTCAGTCGGTTCATCACACTTTCAAGACTGTCCAGCGCCGGACGCAGCATGGTGACTTTGATCGGGCCGATCTGGCGGGTTTCCAACAGGCCCTTAAGCCGCGCGTTGGTCATCGGCTGGCAATCGGTGTTGTAGCTGTCGCGCGGCTGGCCCAGAATCTCCAGCATGGTCCTGTTGCGGGGCTGGGTGATGCCCTTGTTAAAGCGCGTCTTGGCCAGATCCATCTGTTCGGTCAGATTTTCGGTGGCAGGCGGGTTTTCAAAATCCTCATCCGGCAACAGCGCGGCAGGGTCGATCTGGATCACATCGGAGGGCACATCTGGGGCCGACAAGGCGACCGGGGCGCGGTTGGCCAGAAGGCTGAGGTCTTCGCGCAGCCGGGTCAGGTCGGCCTCCTGCGTCTCTGCCCGGGTGCGGTTTTCGGCGACGGCTGCCTCAAGCTGCGCCACGCTTTCCTCCAGCCGCTGCAGGCGCAAATCTGCCCCGCCATCCGCCGTGTCGATCAGCGTGGTCACTACGGCAAAGACGATGGCCGCGACGATGACTCCAATGGCCACGATGATCGGGCCGATCAGGGTGGCCTTGCCCATCTGTCAGCCCAACCTCAGATCGACCACGATGACCGACACATTGTCCGGCGCGCCTTCGGATAGGGCCCGCTGCAAAAGCGCCTGGCAAATGGTCTGGGCGGGGTCTGGCTGCATCAGGATCGCTTCGATGTCCTGGGCATAAACACAGCGCGGCAGCCCGTCGGAACACAAAAGCAACCTGTCCCCCGCCACAAGCGGCACGGCGGCGTGATCCACCTCAATCTCGGGCGCCGCCCCGACAGCCCTTGTGATGACGTGCGCCTCGGGGTGGCCCTCGGCCTCGGACACTCCCAGTTCACCGCGGTCTACCATGTCCTGCACTACGGTATGGTCATGCGTCAGAAGCCGAAGCCGCCTGCCGCGCAGAAGATAGGCCCGGCTGTCGCCCGCCCAGGCCACATGCGCGATGCCTTGCGAGATGAAGAGCGCAACCACAGTGGCCCCCATCGTCCGCGCCCCGCGCGCCCCGGCAGCCGCCCGGATGCGGCCATTGGCCAGTTCGATGGCATCTTCCAGCGCTTCGGCGGGAGGGGCGTCGTCGGCGATGTCGGCCAGCGAGTCGACGACGAGATCGGCCGCAATCGCCCCACCTTCATGCCCGCCCATCCCGTCAGCCACCGCCCAAAGGATGCCGGAGGGATCGGCCAGAATGGCATCCTCATTCGCGGAACGCACCGCACCGCGGTGGGTCAGCGCATGGCCTTCGGGGCGGGGAATGGTGGTTCGGCCCAGCTTTGGAACAACGGTTGTGGGCAGGGTCCTCACCGCATCCATCCCGCTATGCGCAGGGCCGCGCACAAAGGGCGGCACGCTGGCCGAAGGGCCGGGAAGGGGGCGGGCGGGCGATGGCAAACCAGATGCATGCCGAAGGGTCCGGTGAAATGGGTGCGATTGAAAACAGATGAAATATAGCATAAGCTGCTAATGCTTTTAACATAAATTTTGGGGTGTATTGATGCTGCCCAAAGGCTTTTTCGCCGCTGCCCTTGTCCTGTCCTCCCTGACCGTCCCGGCCGGGGCGCAGACCCTTACTGATGAGGAAATCCTTGAACGCTTCCTGATCCAGCGTGAGGCCTACACTGCCGTGCGCACCGGTCTGGGCCCTACCCGCGGCCTAACCATCGTGACGGTCGAAACGCCGGAAGAAGCGGCCCCGGCGGTCGACTTGGCCGATGCCGAAACGCGTGTTGGCGAAGCTCCTGCCCAAGATCCCTTAGCCGTGGTGGTCGCGGGAACCGACCCGGCCCCTGCCCCCGACGAGGGCACGGTCAGCCTGACCGAGGTTGCCGCTGACCCCGGGGCGGCAGTTGACCCGTCCGAGGTAGGCCGTCTGCCAGCCGAGCTTGAGGTCGACGTCCGCATCAGCTTTGATTACGACAGCGCGACGATAAAGGCCGATCAGAAACCGGTGCTGGACCAGATGTGCCGGGTGATGAAGGCCAGCGATGTCAAGCTGTTCCGGATCATGGGCCACACCGACTCCGCCGGGTCCGACCTCTATAACGAAAACCTCTCGCTGCTGCGCGCCGAGGAAGTGAAACGCCGGTTGGTCAGCGATTGCGGGATCGAGCCTGCAAGGCTGGAAGCGATGGGTCTGGGAGAGCGGTTCCCCAAGGTCACCACCGACCCCACCGCCTCGGAAAACCGCCGGGTGGAGTTTCAGGCGCTTAGCTGAGGCGGCACCCGCCCCTTACAGCGGCGCCATCGGTCCGCGGCCACGCAAGGGTCGCACCATGGCCCGTGCCTGTGCCGAGGCTTCGGCCTCCAGCCGGGGCAGGGCCAGACCAAGGGCTGCGTCCAGCCGGGTAGCCAGCGCCTCGGACAAGGCAAGCCGCTGCGCGGGGTCGGCGGCTTCGGCGGCGATCCCGTCCCAAAAGCGGGCAAAGGCCGGGTAATCGGCAATGATCTGCGGCGGGGCGCGGTCAAGCGCGGTTCGCACCGCCCCAAGCCGCGCGCCAAAAATAGCCCAGTCGCCATTCGGCTGGTCGGCCCCGATCGAACACCAGACCCGCAGCCGATCAAGGTTGATACTGCCCAGATGCTTGGCAAAGGCCTCTGGCAGGGGCAGGCTGGGAAAGGCCTCGGCCGGGGCCTGTGCGCGGATCAGGCACAGTTTAACCCCCTCGCGGTAGCCGGACCGGAACGCCTGCGCCGGGGTTGCGGCCATGCGCACTTCGGAAACCTCGCGGTGGATCAGGAAGAAGGGCACTGTCCAGAAATCTAGCTGGCCCTCCCGCCGCGCCGCATGTTCATGGCTGCGCAGATCCTGCAAAAGAACTCGCGGCCAAAGCTTTACCCCGCCGTTGCCGTAGCTTAGCCCGTTCAGCCCGTTGCGGGCCGAGAACGAAAAGACCTGGCCAAGGTCACGCGGTGCCACGTCCAGCCAGCCGTCAAAAAAGCCTGGGTCGGTGACCCGGTTGTCGCCATCAATGGTGAAAACCCAGTCAGAGGCCCCTTCGGCCGCCTGGCGGTGGGCGGCATCAAAGCCCTTGACCCCATGCACGCGCCGCGCCCGTGGCAGCTGTGCCTGAAGCTCGGCGAAATTGGCATCCGCTTCGGGCTCATCATAGCTGATGAACACGATATCGGCGTGCGAAAGGTCGATCAGGCTACCAGTCGGCATGGGTGCCAAGATGGACAATGGCGGCCGGCTGCCACTTGGCGGACAAAAGCTGACGTGCGCGCGCAACATAGGCCGGCCAGTCCCGGTTTGGGCTTGGGTCCGGCAGGCCGGCATTGGCTGCGGCATCGGGCAGCGTGTCATAGGGCAGGCCCGTTCGGCGCACCGCCAGGATATCGGCGCGGTCCACCACAAGCACTGGCACCATGTCCTTTTCGGTGGCCATGCTGGTGATCAGCGGCACCAAGGGGTCAATGGCAGGCCAGTCCAGCCCCGTCAGGTCAACCAGCATCACCGTGGTCTGCTGGTCCCGCGCAAGCCTGTCGCCAAGCACCTCGGCATCGGTGTTGAAGGGCCATGCCAGTTCCTCCGGCAGCGGCACCGGCGGGGGTGTCAGGTCCTTGTCGTTCTCAGGGCGTGCGGCGGTCATCATGGGCCGATCCTCGGCCTTGCAAGCCCGAGGATCAAGTCTGTCCAGGCGGCGGCAAGCATCGCCGGGTCACGTCCCGCCATGGCGCTTCGGGCGGCCTGGCCCTTTGCGGCCCAAACCGCCGGGCCCTCGGCCAGAGCTGTGGCCAGGGCCGCCTGCAAACCGCCCTCGGGGTACAGCGTGCCACCAAGCCCGGCCTCGACCGCATCGCGCAGACCGGGGCAGTCGGGGCCAAGCACGCCCCGCGCAAGGGTGGCGGCCAACAGCGCCGACCCTGAGGTAAGCGAAAGCTGATAGGGCAGAACGACCAGATCGGCTGCGGCATGAAGCTGCGAAACCTTGGTCGCATCGGCATGTCCCGTTCTCAGGATGATGCGAGGGTCATCCGGCGGTGGCAGGACAAGGCCGCGCTCCAGCTGTCCGGCAATGACCATCCG
>JBBQVR010000171.1:0-6133 GCA_038211355.1 Rhodobacterales bacterium
CTTGATGGCGAAGAGGATATGGAAGGCGCAGCACTGGAAGAGGTGGACGTTGACGCCGCCCCACGTCGCGCCGGTGGTGCCGCCGAGCCAGAGCTTGACGCCGATGGCAACCCCTTGGCCCGCGAAGTCGACGAAGATGAAGACGACGAAACCGCCAACATGTCGCTGGCCGCGATGGAGGCCGCGCTGAAGCCGCGCGTCCTTGAAACGCTGGACCTGATCGCGCGTGACTATGCCAAGCTGGCTGACATGCAGGACCTGCGGATGAATGCGGCCCTGTCCAAGGCCAAGCAGTTTTCGACCACTGAAGAGGCTGCCTATCAGAAGCTGCGGTCGGAAATCGTGCTGTTCGTCAATGAGCTGCACCTGAACAACAGCCGTATCGAAGCGCTGATTGACCAGCTTTACGGCATCAACCGCAAGATCATGTCGATCAACTCTTCCATGGTCAAACTGGCCGATGCCGCGCGGATCAACCGCCGCGAATTCATCGACGAATACCAGGGCTATGAGCTTGACCCGACCTGGCTTGACCGGATGGCCAAGAAATCCGGGCGTGGCTGGCTGGCGCTGATCGAAAAGTCGCGCGACGCGATCGAAGATCTGCGCGCCGAAATGGCGACCGTGGGCCAATATGTTGGCGTCGACATCAGCGAAGTCCGCCGGATCGTGAACCAGGTCCAGAAGGGCGAGAAAGAGGCGCGTCAGGCCAAGAAGGAAATGGTCGAGGCGAACCTGCGTCTGGTGATCTCGATCGCCAAGAAATACACCAACCGCGGCCTGCAATTCCTTGATCTCATTCAGGAAGGCAACATTGGCCTGATGAAGGCCGTGGACAAGTTCGAATATCGCCGGGGCTACAAATTCTCCACCTACGCGACGTGGTGGATCCGTCAGGCGATCACCCGGTCGATTGCTGATCAGGCCCGCACGATCCGGATCCCGGTCCACATGATTGAGACGATCAACAAGCTGGTCCGCACCGGCCGCCAGATGCTGCACGAAATCGGCCGCGAACCGACGCCGGAAGAACTGGCCGAAAAGCTGCAAATGCCGCTGGAGAAGGTCCGCAAGGTGATGAAGATCGCCAAGGAGCCGATCTCGCTGGAGACGCCCATCGGGGATGAGGAAGACAGCCAGCTTGGCGACTTCATCGAAGACAAGAACGCGATCCTGCCGCTGGATTCCGCGATCCAGGAGAACCTGAAAGAAACCACCACGCGGGTTCTTGCGTCCCTCACCCCCCGCGAGGAACGTGTGCTCCGGATGCGCTTTGGCATCGGGATGAACACCGACCACACGCTTGAGGAAGTCGGACAGCAGTTCAGCGTCACCCGCGAACGCATCCGCCAGATTGAGGCGAAGGCCCTGCGCAAGCTGAAGCACCCCAGCCGGTCACGCAAGCTGCGCAGCTTCCTGGATCAGTGATGGCGAACCATGGTGTCTCCGAACTGACCAAAAAGCGCGCCTTTGCGACCATCAAGGTGGTGGCAAAGGCCGTTCTGGCGGGTGAACCGGCCCTGACCTATTCGCAGCTGGCCCAACGGCTTGAGATGTCAAAGGTCAACGGCCAGGGCCTCAGCAGCTATCTGAACGAAGCCGCCTCTTTTTGCGCCGAGCATGGTTTGCCGAATGTCTCGGTGATGGTCGTCTCAAAAGACAGCCTCGACCGGGGTGAGCCGATGCCATCGGAAGGGTCGTTTGCAGACGGGTTCTACGCCAGCACGGGCCTCACCAAAGCCGACATTCCGGCCGAGCAAGCCCGCGTGCGCGCGTTTGACTGGTTGTCGGTGCGGTCGCTGAACCTGTCCTGAAAAGCCGGTGGGTGCGCCAAAGCACCTGCCCGGCCCGCCTGCAATTCATCGGCTGACCCCAGCGCACCGGCGCGCATGATTGCCCAGCCTGATCGGCCTTTCCCTACCTTGCGCCGCCTGCCTCCGGGCATCAAACTCCGTCCCAAACGGAGTTCCCCCATGCGCCTGCTTACCCTTCTCCTCGCCCTCCTTCCCCTGCCAGCAGCCGCCGCCTGTCCCAACGAAAGCGAGATATTCTCCTGCACCATCAAGGGCAAACCGCTTCAGATCTGCCACTGGAAGGGTGCGCTGATCTATAACTTCGGTGCCGTCGACAAGCCCGAACTCAGCATCGCCGAACCGCTGGAAAGCGTCGCCTACAACCCATGGCCCGGCTTTAGCCGGTCGATCTGGTCCAGCGTAATCTTCCGCAACAAGGCCGTCAGCTATGAGGTATGGGCTTCCTTTGACCGGCTGGACAAGAACGCCGATCTGGAGGGCGGCATCATCGTGAAAGAGGGCCCTACACCCCTTGCCGAACTGACCTGCGATAAGGGCAGCGTCACGCAGTTGCTGGACGTGATCGGCGAACTGAAGTCAGATATCGGGCAATGCTGGGATTTCGACAGCCAAAGCTGGCAGGCCACTTGCGATTAGGCCACTTGCGATTAGGTAACCTGCGACTGACGCTTACGCCGGTGGCGGGGTGACGGCTTCCCACGCCTCACCCATCGCCAGAATACAAGCAGTGCCATTGGCATAGCTTTGCACCAGCACCCAGTCGCCTGACGCCTTGGCCCAGACCTCCAGCACCGCATCGGCGTCGCGCAGGCCAGAGCCGCTTACCGTCGCCCCCTGCAGACGGGCGACAATCTCGGCCCGGGGGGCGCAGATCACCTCGGCAATCGGGCTGTCGGCCCAGGCTGGTGCGCCAAGGGCCAGAAGGGGGATGAGTCGCTGCCACATCCATGGAAGGGTAACATGCCGATGACAGTTTTCTGCCGGTTTTTGCAGCGGGCTTATACGCTGGGCTGGTCGCCGACAAACGGCCAGACCGGAAACGTCAGACCCCGCGCCAGAAGAATGTCACGCAGCCGCAGCGCCTGACCGCGCATGGCGGGGGCAAAGGCCACAAGGTCGGTATTTTGCACCCCCCCGGCATCAAAGGCGGCAAATGCCTTGTCCAGCCGGTCGCGCTTGCGGGCCGGATCTTGGGAGTTGGCATGTCCGCGCAGGCGCTTTTCCGCGAACTCCTGATGCGACTTGACCGCGTAATGGTGCAGCGCCGCCAGCGTCACATCTGGCGTCTTGACCGCCGTCAGCCCCACGAACCGGGCGTCTTGGCCAGACGGGGTGACATAGCGGCCCGTGGCAGGTTCAACCCGGTGAATGCCCGTGCCGACCAGATCCAGCCGCCGACCGATCGCCTTGACCTGGGTATTCGGAAGGGCGTCAGGCGGCAACGCATCGGTAAACCGCTCGATCACCGGGGCAGGGTGGTAAAGCGCCTGCCCGCCGCTGCCGAACACCACCCAGTTGACCGCAACCGCACTGACGCTGGCGTCAAACCGCTGCAAAAAGCTGCCAAGGCTGGCATCCTCGCGCAGCAGCAAAAACTCATCCGCGTCGAAATAGGCCAACCAGTCAGCCCGCGCCCGCCTGCGCGCATCGGCATAGGCCAGGCGTTGCGGGCGTTCGCCCACCGTATGGGGCCAGGGGATCAGCGTGATCTCACCCGCCTCGTCCAGCGCTTGCAGGACTGCACTGGTGCCGTCATCGCTGGCATTGTCGTAGATCAGAAACTCATCCACCCCCAGCGCCTTGTAATGCGCCAGCCATTCAACCACCCCGCGGATCTCGTTCCGCAGGATGGCGCAAAGGGCGGTGGTGGGCGGGGTGGGCATGGGGCGGTCCTAGACCGACCGCCCGCAGGGATCAAGCCAGGTTTGCGGTAAAGAACGCCAGTGTGCGGCCCCAGGCCAGTTCCGCCGCCGCAGCGTCATAGCGGGGGGTGGTGTCGTTATGAAACCCGTGGTTCACGCCGGGATAGATGTGCGCCTCATAAGCGGCTCCCGCCGCCTGCAGCGCGGCTTCATAGGCGGGCCAGCCCTCGTTGATCCGCTCATCCAGTTCGGCATAATGGATCAAAAGCGGCGCCTTGATCCTGGCCACATCCGCCGTAGCTGGCGCCCGGCCATAGAATGGGACCGCCCCGGCCAGTTCCGGATAGGCCACGGCACAGGCATTTGCGACCCCGCCACCGTAGCAAAAGCCCGTCACACCCACCCGGCCCGTCGACCCCTCATGCGCCAGCAGAAACTCGACCCCCGCGAAGAAATCATTCATCAGCTTTTCCGGGTCCACCTGCGACTGCAAATCCCGTCCCGCATCGTCATTCCCCGGATAGCCGCCCAGGCTGGTCAGCCCATCCGGTGCCAGCGCAAGGAACCCCGCCTTTGCCACCCGTCGCGCCACATCCTCGATGTAGGGGTTCAGCCCCCGGTTCTCATGCACCACCAACACCGCCGGCAGCCGCCCCGCAACACCGGTTGGCCGCACCATATAGCCGTTCACCGTGCCATGCCCGTTTGGCGACGGGTAGCTGACCCTTTCGGCCACGATGCCCGCATCATCCGCCGCCACCTGCTGGGCCAGCGCGTAGTTCGGCGCCAGCATGTTCAGCAACATCACCGCCGTGACGCCACCCACAGCCCATTTCCCGGCCCGGTCCAGAAACTCACGCTTGGTGATCCGGCCATGGGCGTAATAGTCATAAAGCTCCAGCAGTTCCTGGTCGAAATCCTTTGCGGTCATGCGTGTCATTCAGTTCTCCTTGTCCTGATCGCGAAAGGGTAACCCGCCCCGCGCCCCCTGGCCGCACACGATGGCGTGAGTCCCTGCCGCCACAGTCGCGCCCCCAGATACAGGGCCATGCAGTTCCTACTTCCCGAAATGCACGGCCACCCCCTATAGTCTGTGGTGGGAACCGGGGAAAACACCCGGCCTTGAGGCAGGAACCACACCAACAGCAAGGAGGGGGCCGATGCGCTGCCCATTCTGCGGCAACATCGACACGCAAGTGAAGGATTCGCGCCCGGCAGAGGATCACGTCTCGATCCGCCGGCGTCGGTTCTGTCCGGCCTGCGGTGGCCGCTTCACCACTTACGAACGTGTCCAACTGCGCGATCTTGTCGTCATCAAATCCTCTGGCAAGCGTGAGGATTTCGACCGCTCGAAACTGGAACGCTCGATCCGCATCGCGATGCAGAAGCGTCCGATCGACCCAGAACGGATTGACCAGATGATTTCCGGCATCGTGCGGCGGCTGGAAAGCCTTGGCGATACCGACATCTCGTCCAAGATCATCGGTGAGATCGTGATGGAAAGCTTGGCCCGGATCGACACGGTCGCCTATGTACGATTTGCCAGTGTTTACAAGAACTTCCAGACGGCGGATGATTTTGACGGCTTCGTCAGCGAACTCCGGCCCGGCAGCGCCGCCGAAGAGTGAGCGATAAAGATCACATGGCCCACGCCCTGCGCCTTGCCGCGCGGGGCCTGGGCAATGTCTGGCCCAACCCGGCTGTGGGTTGCGTCATCGTCAAGGACGGAATGATCATCGGTCGCGGCTGGACCCAGCCCGGTGGCCGCCCCCATGCCGAGGTCCGCGCGCTTCTGCAAGCCGGGCCGCTCGCCGAAGGTGCCACCGCCTACGTCACCCTTGAACCCTGCGCCCACCACGGTCACACCCCCCCCTGCGCCGAGGCACTGATCGCTGCCAAGGTTGCGCGCGTCATCACCGCCCTCACCGACCCTGACCCCCGTGTCTCCGGCAAAGGCCACGCCATGCTCCGCGCCTCAGGCATCGCCGTGACCGAAGGCGTCCTGACGCCCGAAGCCACCCACCTCAACGCGGGATTCCTGAAACGCGCGACCCAAGGCCTCCCCTTCGTCACCCTGAAACTGGCGGCAAGCCTCGACGGCCGCACCGCCACCGCATCAGGCGAGTCCCGCTGGATCACCGGCCCCGAGGCCCGCCGCAAAGTCCATGGCCTTCGCCTTGCCCACGACGCCGTCATGGTCGGCTCCGGCACAGCACTTGCCGACGACCCCGACCTCACCGTCCGCGACATGGGCGCGGTAAGACAACCCGTCCGCATTGTCCTTGACCGCACCCTCAAACACTCGCCCGAAAGCCGCCTTGGCCGCAGCGCCAAAGACCACCCGGTCTGGCTTCTCCACGGCCCCACAGCGCCTGACCCCGCCCGCAAAGCATGGGCCGATACGGGAGCCACCCTCATCGAAACCCCCGAGGCCAGCGGCCACCTCGACCTCACAGC
>JBBQVR010000172.1:0-6107 GCA_038211355.1 Rhodobacterales bacterium
GCCTTCCAGTCGCTGGACCGGTCGCTGGAAGAAGCCGCCCTTGATCTGGGCGAGACGCAGATTTCCACCTTCCGGCTGATCGTGCTGCCTTTGGTGATGCCGGGCGTTCTGGCCAGCTTTCTGATCTGCTTCACCATCTCGTTCGACGAATTCATCATCGCGAACTTCCTTGGCTCAGGCCAGCCGATCCTGTCAGTCTACATCTTCGGTCAGTTCCGCTTTCCGGCCAAAGTGCCCTCGATGCTGGCGCTTGGCACGCTTCTTGTCCTCATGTCGATCATCCTGCTTGGCATTGCCGAGTACTTCCGCCGCCGTGGCATCGCCAAGGCGGGGGGCAACGCTTCCGGAGGCTTCCTGTGACCGCAACCGACGACCGCCCCACCATGATCGAGTTCAAGGATGTCCATAAATACTATGGCGATTACCACGCTTTGCGCGGGATCAACGGCACGATCAAGGCGGGGGAGTTCTTCTCGCTTCTCGGGCCATCGGGCTGTGGCAAGACCACGCTTTTGCGCACGATTGCCGGGTTTGAGGATATCTCATCCGGTGTGATCATGATCGACAGCAAGGACATGGCCGATGTCCCCGCCAACGTGCGGCCGACGAACATGGTGTTCCAAAGCTACGCGATCTTTCCGCACATGAGTGTGGCCGAAAACGTCGGCTTTGGCCTTCGCAAGGACCCGCGGTCCAAGGAAGACAAGGCCAAGGCGGTGGCCGAGGCTTTGGAGATGGTGGGCCTGAAAGGCTATGGCGCACGGGCGGCCCACGCGCTGTCAGGTGGTCAGCGGCAGCGGGTGGCGCTGGCGCGCGCGCTGATCCTGAAGCCGAAGGTGCTGCTTCTGGACGAACCCCTGTCCGCGCTCGACAAGAAGATGCGCGAACACATGCAGGTCGAACTGATCAAGCTGCAGCGTCAGGTCGGCATCACCTTCATCCTTGTCACGCATGACCAGGAAGAGGCGCTGGTCATGTCTGACCGCATTGCCGTGATGTTCGAGGGCGAGATTGCCCAGCTGGCCGACCCCGAAACCCTGTACCGCCGCCCGGCGACCAAGAAGGTCGCTGATTTCATCGGTACGATGAACTTTATCCCCGCCACCATCCTGAGCGAGTCTGGCGATACGGTTGAGGTTGAGGCCAAGGGTCTGGGCCGTGTGACATTGGATATCGCCCAGGCCCCGGAAAAGGCAGGGGAAAGCCCGGTCGTCGGCCTGCGGCCAGAGACGCTGACGCTGCTCTACGATGACCAGAAAGCGACGGAGCGTGAAACCGATGGCGTGATCGATGAGGTGATCTACTTCGGCGACATGACCTATTACGACGTCTACCTTGGTGGCACGGATGTCGAAGTGCGCCTCAGCATGCGCAACGTTCCCGGCCGCCCGGTGCTTGACGTGGGCACCAAGGTCCGCGTGGCGTGGAGCCCGACTGCCCTGGTCCTGTTCCGTTGACCTGTCGGAGCGGGGGTTTCACACCCCCGCACCCCCGTGGGATATTTGAGCCGGAATGACAGCCAAGGATCTTTTGGGTTGTCCTTTCTGTCTGAATATCTCGGGGGTCTGGGGGTGAAACCCCCAGCGGTTGGCAAGGCGGGCGCAGGCCCGACGATAGGGCAAGGGGTCCTCTCGCAGCACGCGCCCTGATCAATGATCCGGCGCGATCAGCCCCAGCCCGCGCAGGTAGATCCCGATCCCGGTTTCCAGCAGGTCTTCCGGAGCCCAGGGTTGCGGCCCGCCATTGCCGCGCAGGAACAGTTCCACCACGCCATGGCTGACCGCCCAGACATGCGCCGAGATCATGCTGGCCGGCGGTCGGCGTTCGATCGGCAGGCCTTTCGACACCTGGTCGGCAGCGCGGTCCATGGTGGCCCGCGCCTTGGCCGAGACTGTCGCGAGGTCTGGATGCTGCCCCGGCTGCAGCCCGCTTTCGAACATCGCCTGATAATGCCCGGGATACTTGCGTGCGAAGGCAAGGTAGGCGCGGCCCGTCGCCTCGAACGCGGCCAAGGCGGTGGGGCGGCCGTCGTCGTAGGCGTATTCCAGCAAGGCTGCGAAGATGTCAAAGCCCTGGCGCGCAACTTCGGCCAGCAGATCATCGCGCCCGGCAAAGTGGCGGTAGACGGCGGCGGGGGTCACGTCGGCGGCCTTCGCGGCCTCGGACAGGGTAAAGCCTTGCGGGCCCTTGTCGGCGATCAGCGCCAGTGCCGCTTCGACCAGCGCCTGGCGCAGGTTGCCGTGGTGGTAGCCGCGTTTCATCAGGTCTTGGGGCGCAAGGCTGGCCCGCCGCAGATCTTGGCATCGGGCTTGCCGACGGCCTTGGCATCCTTGCCAGCATAATCGACTGACCCAAGGATCGTCTGGACCGCGGCAATCCGCGCGCGCTTCTTGTCATCCGACAAGATCACCGTCCAGGGCGCATGCTTGAAATGGGTCTTTTCCATCGTCTCGTCGATGGCCAGGCAATAGTCGTCCCATTTGGCCAGTCCGTCGACGTCGATCTGGCTAAGCTTCCATTGCTTGAGAAGGTCCCCCTCACGGTCAAGGAAGCGGCGCAGTTGTTCGGCGCGACCGACCTCAAGCCAGATCTTCAGGAAGATGATGCCCTCATCCGCGATCATTTGTTCAAATTCAGGAAGTTGGCGAAAGAACTTGGCGCGCTGGTCGGGTGTGCAGAAACCGAACACGTGTTCGATCATCGCGCGGTTGTACCAGCTGCGATCATAAAGCGCGATTTCGCCCTTGGCGGGGAACCAGTCGACGTAGCGCTGGAAATACCATTGCTGGCTTTCGCGGTCGGTTGGTTTTGGCAGCGCCACGACAGTCGCCTGACGCGGGTTCATGTTTTCGGTCACCGCCTTGATGGCACCGCCCTTGCCTGCCGCGTCGCGGCCTTCGAAAATCACGATCACCCGCTGGCCCGAGGTCTTGATGGCGGCCTGCATCTTGGCAAGCTCTACCTGCAGCGCGTCCATGTGGGTGTCGTAATCCTTGCCCTTCATCTCAACCGTGTAGGGGTAGGATTTGGTCAGGATGTCATCCTTGCCAGCCTTTTCAATCGCCTTGCGGACCGTGGGCGGCGCGCCTTCGCGGAAATAGCGGCTGATCGCGCCATCGAATGGTAGGGTCATGAATGCCTCTCCCGGTTTCAGGCCAATACATCTCGGGTCAGTATGGCGATTGGGCCGGTCAGCGCAATGCAGCGCGGTCGATTGCGTCGATCACGGTCTGGCTGTGGCTGTGGTGCGGCATGTGGCCTGCGCCATCGATCACGGTCAGCGCGACGTTCGGCAAAAGCTGCGACAGGGGCTGGGAGTGGATGTGCAAAGGCACGATGGTATCGGCCGTGCCGTGGAGCAGTTCCACCGGCAGGGACAGTGTGGGGTAGCGCTGCTCCATCGTCACCAGTTCGGCGCGCAGGGCGTTGATCTGGGCGGTGTTCGCGGCAAGGGTCTGGCGGCGCAGCGTCAGCGCGGTGCCAAGGTGGGCCTCATATCCGGCGGGCACCGTGTCTGGCGCAAAGACGGCGGTGGTCGCGGCCGTGACGTAGGATTGCGGCACGAAGGCCGCGACAAGCGGGATCGCCAGCGCCCGGCCAAGGGCGGTTGAGGTGACGCGGTACCAAGGGTCAAGCGCGCCGGGCCAGGGCAGCGACGGGCTGGACACCAGAACCAGCGCGCGCGGCCCACCTTCAAGCGCCCAGGCGAGGGCCACTGCCCCGCCATAGCTTTGGCCCAGAACCACAGGATCAATCACCCCAAGCTGCGCCATCGCGGCCTTGATCACGCGGGCCTGGTCTTGAAGGCTGGTCCCGGCGAGGGGTTTGGCGATAGTGTCGGAATTGCCAAGCCCCGGGCGGTCCACCACTGTCACCCGGTAGCGGTCGGTCAACTGGTCGCGCAGGGCAAAAGTCATGTCGCGCAAACTGCCGCTGGCACCGTGGATCAACACCAGATCCGGCCCGCTGCCCGACATCTCATAATGCAGGCGCAGACCATCCACTGTCACAAACTGGCCAGTGGGCGGGAAGGCCGCCTCAGCTGCAACCTCACGCGCCGAGGCACGCCAATGCGTTACCCCGGCAAGGGTGGCCGCGGCTATGAAAAGGCTAGCGGCCAATCTCGTCCATCTCATACGGGGTGCTCTGGTATATCTCGTTGATCCAGTTGCCATATAGCAGGTGTGCGTGGCTTCTCCACCGGTTCAGGGGCGGCATCGCGGGGTTGTCATCGGGATAGTAGTTCAACGGCACGTTGATCGGCGTGCCCGAGGCGATATCGCGGTCATATTCCTGCTTCAGCGTGTCGCTGTCATATTCGAAGTGGTTGAAGATATAGAGCGCGCGGTGTGCGGTATCTTCCACCAGGCAGGGGCCAACCTCATCCGACCCCAAAAGCGTACGCAGGCCGGGGGCTGTGTCAATCTCGGCCTGTTTCATTTCCGTCCAGCGGCTGACCGGAATGACGAAATCATCAGAGAACCCCCGCAGATAAGGCGAGGTGGGTGCGATGTTGCGGTGCCGGAAACAGCCAAAGGCCTTTTGCGGCAGCATGTGCTTTTGCACGCCGTGGAAGTGGTTGATCATCGCCATGCCACCCCAGCAGACGCCGAAGGTCGATTGCACGTTGGTCTGCGTCCAGTCCATCAGCTCGCAGAGCTCATCCCAGTAGGTGACATCTTCAAAGGCCAGATGTTCGATCGGAGCGCCGGTGATGATCAGGCCGTCATACTTTTGGTCCTTCACCTCCTGAAAGGGGCGGTAGAAGGCTTCCATATGCTCGGCAGCGGTGTTGCGGGTCTGGTGTTCGGACATGCGGATCAGATGCAGGTCGATCTGCAGGGGCGTGGCCCCGATCAGCCGGGCAAACTGGTTTTCGGTCTGGATCTTCTTCGGCATCAGGTTGAGAAGCGCTATCTTCAGCGGCCGGATGTCCTGCCGCGCGGCCCGTTCGGGCGACATGACCATGACGCCTTCGCCCTTCAGGACATCATAGGCGGGCAGGGTCTCTGGCAGCTTGATCGGCATGGGGCGGGTCCTTCAGGTCGGCCTTATGACCTAGGGGGAACGGGGGCCTTCATCAAGGCCGGGAAGGTTCGGGTTCAGCGGCGGTCGATGGCTGTGGCGATCAGGGTGTCGAAATCCTGCACCGTCTTGACCATTGCCACCTCTTCGGCGGTGACGGTGACGCCCCATTCGGCCATGGCAGCGTAGCGGGGCTGGCGGTGGGCAAGGGCGCGGGCATAGGTCCAGCGGACGAAGTGATCAGGATCGCAGGTTTCTTCAGTAACAGAATGAGTTGCGCGGTATTCTTCCCACATCGCATGAAGAAAGTCCGGCTGGTAATACATTGGCTTGGGCGCACGGTCAAAGCGCCGGACCAATTCGGCGGTGTGCGCGTCCGACCCCTTGATCCAGACCAGAAGCAGCGTGTCCGCCAGTTGCCGCATCACAGGGTCAGTCGGGTCTTCGGGGGTCACCACTTCGCAGATCGAGCCTGAGGTATCGCAGACGAAGTTCGGATAGCCGTAGATTCCTTGCGCCCGGTTGATGAAATGGGCGGTGTCCAACATGGCGGCCACTTCGGCCTGCCGGTGCTGATCCTGCCGCTTCATGTATTCGGCAAAGGGCAGGCCGCCCTTGGCCGGATCACCGGGCTTGCCAAGGTAGGTGGAAAGCGGCGCGAGGTTGTGAAACGTGATGTTCGACGCGATGTAGACGCTGTCGGTCATCAACAACTCACGCAGGAGGGGCACCTTCATCGCCTCATGCTTGAAGTTGTCGGCGATGTGTTCGTTCATGTAACGGGTGCCGATCCGGTAATCGACCGAGTAGTGGAACCACGATCCACGGTCGCGCAGCATTGTGGCAAGATGCGTTTTGCCAAGGCCGGACATGCCGAACAGAAGCACCCGTTTGTTGGAAGCTGCCAGATAGTCCTTGCCGGTCTGATGGATCATCGCGTCACCCCTTGACGCCCCTGTTACCGCCGGGTTCCAGCCTGCACAACGAAAAACCCCGCCCGGGCAAGGGGCGGGGTCTGGTCATGTGGCCAGGCCGATCAGAACGTGTAGCCAACCCGGAAGCCGACGCCCACGCCGCTGTTG
>JBBQVR010000173.1:0-6010 GCA_038211355.1 Rhodobacterales bacterium
GCGTTGCGCACCGGGGCAGACACCTTGGTGGTGGCCGAAGCGGGCCAACGGCTTGGCGTGATCCGGGCGGTGGACGTGATGGGCCGCCTGCTTGACCCGCGCCACGGCTAAGACGCCGGTTGCAGACCTTGGACCCCGGAATTTTTGAAAATTCCGGTCCTGCGCGGGGACGCCCGGCCCCGTCAGTCGTCCAGAACAGAATCAGCGGGTGCCTTTGCTGCGGGCTTTTTCGCAGCAACTTTCTTCGCTGCAGGCTTCTTGGCCGCTGGCTTCTTGACCGCCGCGCCCTTTGCAGCCGGTTTTTTCGCCGCCGCTTTCCGGGCCGGGGCCTTCGACTTGGCCCCGCTTTTCCCGGCCTTCTCCGCAAGGATCGCCACGGCTTCATCCAGGGTCACCGCCTCAGGCTCTACCCCCTTGGGCAGGGTCGCATTGACCTTGGCCCACTTGACGTAAGGCCCGTATTTGCCCGGCATCACCTGAACTTCACCGCCGCTTGGATGTTCCCCCAAGCTCCGCAGCGGGCCGACCGGGGCCGAGGCACCGCGACGACCGGCAGCCTTAAGGGCCAGCACCTCCATCGCGCGGTTCATGCCGATGACGAACACTTCTTCCACGTCGGGGATGTTGGCGTAAGTGGACCCATGCTTGACGTAAGGGCCAAACCGGCCAATCGCTGCCTCAACCGGGTCACCAGTTTCGGGGTGCGCGCCGATCAGACGCGGCAAGCCCAGCAGATCCAGCGCCCGTTCCAGCGTCAGGGTATCGGCGCCCCAGCCCTTGGGCAGGCTGGCGCGGTCGGGTTTCGGTTGCGCCTCGGTCGCCTCGCCACGCTGGACGTATGGCCCGAACCGGCCGGACCGCAGGCTGATCGGATTGCCATCGGCATCTTCGCCCAGAACCTTGCCATCGACACCGCCCGCATCCTCACCACCCGAGATCGGGCGTGTGTAGCGACATTCGGGGTAATTCCCGCAGCCGATGAACGCCCCGCCCGAGCGTGAGGTTTTCAGATGCAGCCGCCCAGTCCCGCAAACCTGGCATTGCCGAGGGTCTGATCCATCGGCGCGCAAGGGGTACAGGTGGGGTGCCAGAAAATCATCGATCTTGGTCAGAACCTCACCAATCCGCAGATCGGCTGTTTCGGCCACGGCAGCCGAGAAATCACGCCAGAACCGGGCCAGCACGTCCTTGTAATCGCGATCCCCGGCCGAGACATCGTCAAGTTCCGTCTCAAGGTCGGCGGTGAAGTCATATTCCACATATTTGCGGAAATAATTGGTCAGGAAGGCCGTCACGAGGCGGCCCTTGTCTTCGGGGATCAGGCGGTTCTTGTCCTTGCGGACATACTCGCGGTCCTGAATCGTGGTCAGGACGGAGGCATAGGTTGAGGGGCGGCCAATCCCAAGCTCTTCCATCCGCTTGACCAGCGTCGCCTCGGAATAGCGGGGCGGGGGCTGGGTGAAGGATTGCGTCGGGGTGACGGCCTTCTTCTCCGCCGCCTCACCAGCCATGATCTGCGGCAGGCGGCCTTCATCGTCGCCCTCTTCATCCCGGCCCTCGTCATAGACCTTGAGGAAGCCTTCAAAGAGGACGACCTGCCCGTTCGCCCGCAAAGTCACCTGCCCATCGGCTGAGGAGACATCAACCGCCGTCCGTTCCAGCCGTGCGGCGGACATCTGGCTGGCGATGGTACGCTTCCAGATCAGGTCATAGAGTTTACGCTGGTCGGCGTCCGCAAGGCGCAGCTTGTCAGGCGCTGCCGCCATATCCGTGGGCCGGATGCATTCGTGGGCTTCCTGCGCGTTCTTTGCCTTGTTCTTGTACATGCGCGGGCTGTCGGGAACGTAAGACGCGCCAAACCGACTCTTGATCTCATCACGCGCGGACATCACCGCCTCGGGCGCCATGTCGATGCCGTCGGTCCGCATGTAGGTGATCAGCCCCGCCTCATACAGACGCTGGGCCGAGTTCATGCATTGCTTGGCGCCCATGCCATGCTTGCGGCTGGCTTCCTGCTGGAGCGTTGAGGTCATGAACGGCGGCCAGGGGTTCCGCGTGGCGGGCTTCGCCTCAACCGCAGCGACGGTCAGTGTTCGCGAAGTGACAGCATGCACGGCAAGCTCTGCCGCCTCAGCCGTCGGAATGTCGAATTTTGACAATTTCTTGCCGCCAAGGACGGTCAGCGTCGCCTCATATTCCTGGCCGCGAGGGGTTTGCAGCGCGGCCTTGACCGTCCAGTATTCCTGCGGGCGGAAGGCGTCGATTTCCTGCTCACGCTCTACGATCAGGCGCAGGCAGACCGATTGCACGCGGCCTGCGGATTTGGCCCCCGGCAGCTTGCGCCACAGGACGGGCGACAGGGTGAAGCCCACCAGATAGTCCAGCGCGCGGCGGGCAAGATACGCCTCCACCAGCGGCAGATCGACCTGCCGGGGGTGCTTCATCGCCTCGGTCACCGCTTCCTTGGTGATGGCGTTGAAGGTCACGCGGGCGACGGTCTTTTTCTTCAGGCTTGAGGCAAGCGCCTCTTGCAGGTGCCAGCTGATCGCCTCGCCCTCACGATCAGGGTCGGTGGCAAGGATCAGCGTGTCATCAGTCTTCAGCGCCTCGGTGATCGCCTTGATATGCTTGCGGCTGTCGGCGGCCACTTCCCAGCGCATGGCGAAACCGTCTTCGGTATCCACTGATCCATCCTTGGCGGGAAGGTCACGGACATGGCCGTATGAGGCAAGAACGGTAAAGTCCGGTCCAAGATATTTGTTGATTGTCTTGGCTTTAGCGGGGGATTCCACGACGACGACTGGCATGATGTCCCAACTCTCCAACGGCCCTGCAAATGGCCGCGCACCATGTGGTGGAAGCGCAGGGCTTGTCAACCGGGACGCGACAGAGGGCCACGCCGTCAGTCCAGCCGCGCCAGAAGGCCACCCGGCTGGCGGGCGATCAGGCCGTCAAGCTCCAGTGAAAGCAGCTCTGGCGCAAGGTCAGCGGGGCTGACCGCAAGGTCACGCAAAAGCTGATCTTCGGCCAGCGGGCTTGGCCCCAGCCGGGCCAGGATCATGCTGTGAAGCAGCGCTGTGTCCTTCAAGGGCCGTTGTACCACTGCCTTGCCGGGCAAGGGTGGCAAATGCACCGGTTGCTCGGCCTGTGCGTCGGCAGGCAGAGCGCCCGGCATCCCAAGGGCCTCCAGAATGTCCGCAGCGCTGCGCACCAGAAGTGCGCCGTCGCGGATCAGCATGTTGCAGCCCGCCGCCCGCGCATCAAACGGGTGCCCCGGCACTGCCATCACATCCCGCCCCTGATCCAGCGCCGTGCGCGCGGTGATCAGGCTGCCGGACTTTGACGCCGCCTCGACCACAACGACCGCACGGGCAAGGCCCGACACCAGCCGGTTGCGCATGGGGAAATGCCGGGCCTGCGGCTCCAACCCCGGGGGGTGTTCGCTGATCCGGCAACCTTTGGCCGCAATCTCGGCCGCAAGGGCGGTGTTCTCGGCCGGGTAGATCACATCCACGCCGCCTGCCATCACGGCCACCGTGCTGGCGCTGCCCTCGGCAAGGGCTGCGGCATGCGCCTCGGCATCAATGCCGCGCGCCATGCCAGAGACGACGGTGAACCCCGCCGCCGCCAGCCCCTGCCCCAGCCGCCGCGCCATCCGCATCCCCAGGGAGGACGCATTGCGCGCGCCCACCATCGCCACGGCAGGCCGGTTCAACAGGGTCACATCGCCCAGCGCCCACAGGACCGGCGGCGCATCGGGCAGGTCCATCAGCGCGCGAGGGTAATCTGCGTCCCCATGCACCAAAAGCCGCGCGCCAATCTTGGCGCCTTGCCGCATTTCAGCCTCAACCACGCCAAGGGGGCACAGTTCGTATCCCTCAACCCCCGCCGCGCGGGCAATGTCAGGCAAAGCCGCCAGCGCGGCCTTGGCCGATCCATGTTCAGCCATCAGCCGGTGCCAGGTGACCGCCCCAACCCGCCGTGACCGGACCAGCCGCAAGGCATCCAGCCGATCCGCCACCGACCGCCCCGTTTCCGCCTGCAAAAGCTGACCATCTGCCATGGTTCGACCCCATCTCTTGTCGATTCTCAGCCTGCACCCGGCAAGGTTAACGAAACCTGAATACGGCATGCTCTTTTTCCAGATACGCCCCGCGCGACGCGCATCGACGCCCGGCACAAGTGCCGCATCAACAAGGATTGAACCCGGCCAAGATGTTTGATCAAATGGCGCAAAGACTCGGACCTCGAAAGACTCTGAGCCGATCGTCGCCATGGGAGCACGCAATGCTGAACGCCGAAGTCGCCGCACGCCGTGATGAAGCCATCTCACGCGGGGTGGGCATGATGACCCAGATCTACGCCGACCGCGCGCTGAATTCTGAGGTCTGGGATATCGAGGGCAACCGCTACATCGACTTTGCCGCCGGGATCGCGGTGGTGAACACCGGGCATTGCCACCCCAAGGTCATGGCCGCCGTGGCCAACCAGATGACCAAGTTCACCCACACCTGCCATCAGGTGATGCCCTATGAGAACTATATCCGGCTGGCCGAACGCCTGAACGACAAGGTGCCAGGCCCGTGGAAGAAAAAGACCATTTTCGTGACCACTGGCGCCGAGGCCTGTGAAAACGCGGTCAAGATCGCCCGCATCGCCACGGGTCGCAACGCCGTCATCGCCTTTGGGGGCGGCTTTCATGGCCGGACCTTCATGGGCATGTCGCTGACCGGCAAGGTCGAGCCCTACAAGAAGGGCTTCGGCGCGATGATGCCGGATGTCTACCATGTGCCGTTCCCGATGGACCCGCATGGCATCTCGACCGCCGATGCGATGAAGGGGATGGAAAAGCTGTTCAAGGCCGACCTTGACCCCGCCCGCGTGGCCGCGATCATCTTTGAACCGGTTCAGGGTGAGGGTGGGTTCTACCCCGCCCCGACTGATCTGGTCCGCGCCATCCGCGCGCTTTGCGACAAGCATGGCATCGTGATGATCGCCGATGAGGTGCAGACCGGTTTCGCCCGCACCGGCGCCCTGTTCGCGATGGAGGCTTACGGTGTGGCCGCCGACCTGACCACGATGGCCAAGGGCCTTGCCGGTGGCCTGCCGCTGGCCGCCGTCACGGGCCGCGCCGACCTGATGGATGCGGCCAACCCCGGCGGGCTTGGCGGCACCTATGCCGGCAACCCCCTTGGCATCGCCGCCGCCAACGCCGTGCTTGACGTGATCGAAGAGGAGGGCCTTTGCGCCCGCGCCAACGAACTGGGGTCACGCCTGAAGCAGCGGCTGGAGGCGATCCGCGCCACCACGCCCGAGATCATCGACATCCGTGGACCCGGCTTCATGGTCGCGGTCGAATTCGCCAACCCCTCCACCCATGAACCTGACGCGGGCTATACCAACCGCGTCCGGCTGGAGGCGCAGAAGCGCGGGCTGATCCTCTTGACCTGCGGTGTCTATGGCAACGTCGTGCGCTTCCTTGCGCCGATCACCATTCCCGACGCGCATTTCGCCGAAGCGATGGAGATTCTGGAAGCCTCGGTCGTCGCAGCCCGTCAGCACTGAACCGTGCGCTATCTGGGCGAAACCGCCAAGGCCGGTGGCTTTGACATTATCGGAGCGATCCAGTCCCTGGCCGCCAAAGGTGGGCCGGGGGCGTTTCGCCAGGCGGTGGCTCTTCTGACGCTTGGCTATGGTCGCCGCAAGATCCGGCCCGAGGAATACTATACCTACGCCCTGTGGCGGGCCGATCGCGGGCGCGCGTTTCAGGACCAGTTCCTGCCGAACCGCCGGATCCGCGCGTTCAATGGGTCGCTGAAGATGCCCGCGCGTGGGGTGGCTGACGACTCGATCAACGACAAGGTCGCAACCGAAGCAATCCTTGCCGCCCTTGGCCTGCCCGTCGCCCAGACGCGTGCGTTGTATCTTGGCACCTCGCCAGCGCCCACCGGCCTGCCGGACCTGTGCTTGCTGCGCAGCGCTGCTGACGTTGCGGGTTTTATAAGCGATC
>JBBQVR010000174.1:0-5944 GCA_038211355.1 Rhodobacterales bacterium
CAGGCGGGCTTTGCCTTTGGACTGGCGGGCCTTGGCACCGGAACGGATCCACTCCAGTTCCTTTTCCAGCGCCTTCTGCTTGGACTTATCCTCACGCGACTCCTGCGCCATCCGCTTGGCCTTCTGGTCAAGCCAGGCAGAGTAGTTGCCCTCATACGGGATGCCGCGGCCACGGTCGAGTTCCAGGATCCACGAAGTGATGTCGTCCAGGAAATAGCGGTCGTGGGTGACGATCAGTATGGTGCCCTTGTAGGCCATCAGGTGCTTTTGCAGCCAGGCGATGGATTCGGCGTCAAGGTGGTTGGTCGGTTCGTCCAGCAGCAGCATGTCGGGCTTTTCAAGCAGCAGCTTGCACAGCGCCACGCGGCGGCGTTCGCCCCCGGACAGGGTTTCGACATCGGAATCGTCGGGCGGGCACCGCAGCGCGTCCATCGCGACGCCGACCGAGGCCTCAAGCTCCCACAGGTTGCCCGCATCGATCTGGTCTTGCAGGGCGGCCATCTCGTCGGCGGTCTCATCCGAGTAGTTCATGGCAAGTTCGTTGTAACGCTCAAGGATCGCGGTTTCCTTGGCGACGCCCAGCATGACGTTTTCTTTCGCGGTAAGCTTGGGGTCAAGGTGCGGTTCCTGCGCGAGGTAGCCGACCTTGGCCCCCTTGGCGGCCCAGGCCTCGCCTTTGAAATCGGTGTCCATGCCGGCCATGATTTTCAGCAGGGTCGATTTGCCCGAGCCGTTGATGCCGACAACGCCGATCTTCACGCCGGGCAGGAAGTTGAGGTGGATGTTCTCAAAACACTTCTTGCCGCCGGGGTAGGTCTTGGAGACGGCCTCCATGTGGTAGACGTATTGATAGCTGGCCATGGGTCGGGCTCCTGAAAGGGTTGGCGCGTATGTAGCGACGATGGGGCGGCGCTGCAACGGGCAGGGTGGGGGGAACCTGACTTGGCACGCGTCAAAAAATGACAGCCTTTGCAGCATCTGAACAGGAGATGCGGGATGCAGGTATGGTTGGCCTTGGCCTTGACTATGGTGATGTCGGGCGGCGCGATAGCGCAGGTGACGAACCTCGAAGCGCCGGGAAACCTGGCACCGACGACCGACCCAGGCTGTGTGACCATGGCCGCCGCAGACCCGCGCCTGTCGCCGCCTGATCTGGCGCTGGAGGTGCTGGCCTGTGGCAAATTGAACAACTGGGACGTCGCGGCAGAGCTTTATGTGCTCATGCTGCTGCGGTCGGATTTTGATACAAGACGGGTGGCGGACACCACCGCACATCAGGCAAGCCAGGTGCTTACGATCCAGCTGAACGAAAGCCAGTCCCAGGCTGACCGGGACAGTCTGGCGGACGCCATCAACCGGTACGCCAATCCGGAACCGGCACAGCGCGCGGCCCTCTGTCAGGCGGCACGGACTGCGGGCGTGCCGATGCATGACCCGTCCTGGATGATGCAGCACGGGATGGGGGCTTTTCTCGGATCGCAAGGCGACGGGCTGGTCCCGGATTTCGACCCGGCCACAGCCTGGGATGCGGTCATGCGCGAGACTGTGATCTGCGAATAGGGCGTCGCCCTCAGGCAGGCCGGGGCACGAAGCTGCGCGCCCATTTTGGTAGCCCATTGTAAACGCCTGCCTCTTGCGGTCAATTGGGCCCGATGACACGCAGCGGGGAACGATGCGGCAAGGGTTTCCTCCGGCGTGCCGGGGCATGGTGATCGGGCTTCTGGGCGGGTCCTTCGATCCGGCGCATGAGGGCCATGCCCACATCACCCGTGAAGCACTTAAACGGATGGGCCTTGATCAGGTCTGGTGGTTGGTGTCGCCCGGCAACCCCCTCAAGGCCCGCCAACCTGCGCCGCTGGCTGACCGGATGGTGCGGGCCAAGGCGGTGATGCAGAACCCGCGCGTGAAGATCACCGCGCTTGAGGCAGCCCTTGGCACCCGCGCCACGGCTGACACGCTGGACCGTTTGCGCAAGATCTATCCCGGTGTCACCTTCGTCTGGCTGATGGGGGCTGACAACCTTGTGCAGTTCCACCGTTGGGAACGCTGGCGCGACATTCTGCGGTCGGTTGCTGTGGGCGTGCTTGCCCGTCCCGGCGCGGGCGTGGCGGCGCGTATGTCGGTGGCCGCCCGCGCCTTTCGCGTCCACCGTGTTGCGAGGGGGGAAACCTTGCGCGGCCACCAGCCTCCGGTCTGGGCGTTTGTCAATGTCCCGATGAACAGCACCTCGTCGACCGAAATCCGGGCCAAGGGCGACTGGCGGTCTGGGGGTCCGGGCCAGTCATCAGCGTGATGTGACTGACCCGTGGTGATTCCCGGGCTGGAGGAATCGCCGGGATCGGGTATCACGGGGGAATAGCGGGGGATGCGACAGTGATCACGCGGCGGCTGGTTCTGGGGGGGCTTCTGGCCGGGGTGGCATTGCCGGGCCTGGCCGAGGTCATGGACACCTCACCCCGGCCCATGCCGCGCCCGGGTGGTCCGGCCCCCGCAAAGACCGCCCCGCCCACCACGGATTTTGAGGCGCTGATCACCGCGGCCAAGCTGGGCGGCGCGGTCAGCTTTGTCGTCGCCGATGCCCAAACCGGTGAGGTGCTTGCGGCCCGTGATCCCGACTTGCGGCTGCCGCCCGCCAGCGTGGCCAAAGCCGTCACCGCCCTTTATGCGCTTGACCGGCTGGGGCCGAATTACCGCTTTGCCACCCGCGTGCTGGCCACCGGCCCGATTGAGGCGGGTATGGTGCAGGGCGATCTGATCCTTGCCGGGGGCGGTGATCCCACGCTGCAGACCGACCAGGTGGGTGACCTTGTGGCGCAGCTTGCCAAGGCAGGCCTGCGGGGGGCTACGGGGCGGTTCCTTTACTGGGACGACGCCTTGCCATCGGTGCGCGGTATTTCCGCGGATCAGCCTGACCATGTGGGCTATAACGCCGCGATCTCTGGCCTCAACCTGAATTTCAACCGCGTGCATTTCGAATGGAAGCGCGCGGGGGCTGACTGGCAGGTTGCCGTCGATGCACGCGGGGAACGCTTTGTGCCTGAGGTGGGGATGGTCCGCGTGGCCATCGCCGCCCGCGATACGCCGGTCTTCACCTATGATTCCGGCCCGGTTGAGGCCTGGACCGTCGCCTCGGGGGCGCTTGGCAAAGGGGGCAGCCGCTGGTTGCCGGTGCGCGGCCCTGCCGGCTATGTGGCTGAGGTGTTCCGCACGCTGGCGCGCGCCCAAGGGATCCGGCTGGATGCCCCGGAGCGGGCAGCCTCCGTGCCCGCGGGGGCCGAGCTTGGCCGCGTGGACAGTGAACCCTTGCCCGAGGTACTGCGCGACATGCTGCGCTTTTCCACCAACTTGACGGCGGAATGTGTGGGCCTGACCGCTTCGGGGGCGCAGGGGCTGCAAGAGTCGGCCAAAGGCATGTCGGACTGGGTGCAGAATGCGTTTGGTGTGACTGTGGACCTGCGCGATCATTCGGGCCTTGGCGGGGCGTCACGCATCACGGCGGGGGCCATGGTGCGGGTACTGGTCGCGGCGGAAACGGCTAAACGCGGGTTGACACCCATCCTGCGCAGCGTCGGCATGAAGGATGACAAGGGCGCGGTTATCGAAGGTCACCCGGTCAAGGTGTTGGCGAAATCCGGCACGCTGAACTTTGTCTCGGCGCTTGCCGGGCATATCGTGCCTCCAAACGGGCGGGAACTGGTCTTTGCCATCTTCTCAGGCGACCCGGACCGGCGCGACGCCGTGCCCGTCAGCCAACGGGAAGACCCAGAAGGCGCGGGCGCCTGGAACAAGCGCGCGCGCCGTTTGCAAGGACAGCTGATCAGCCGCTGGGCCGGGTCATACGCCTGAGAGGCCTGCCCACAAGAGGGTGATCTGGTAGATCAACGGAATGCCAAAGATCAGCATGAAGGGGAAGGTGATACCAAGGGATGAGGTCAGATAGATCCCCGGGTTCGCCTCGGGGAACGTCGCCCGCACCGCAGCTGGGGCGTCGATGTAGCTGGCTGAAGCCGCCACCGCCCCCAGCACGAAGACCGACCCCACCGGCAAGCCTGCAAAGGTGGCAAGACCCGTGGCGACAACGCCATGTACCAGCGGCATCGCGATCCCGTAGACTGCCATCCTGGGCCCGACCTTGGCGAATTCCCGCAGCTGGCGGGCGGCAGTCATGCCCATTTCCAGGATGAAAAGGACCAGAACACCCCGGAAAAGGTCAACGAAAAAGGGTTCGACCTTGGTGAAGTTCGTCTCGCCGATCGACGCGCCGATGACAAGGCCACCACTAAGGAGGAGCAGACCCCGACCCCGCAACGTCTCCATCAGGATGGCGCTGAGCGGACTGCCATTCGCGCCTTCTGACCGGGCGAGGGCAAGGCGGCCGTAAAACAGGGCGACCAGAATGCCAAGCTCCATCAGGGCGACAAGGCCGGTGATGTACCCTTCCATCGGGGTGCCGGCCCCTTCGGCATAACTGCGCGCCACGACAAAGGTGACCGACGAGACCGAGCCGTAAAGTGCCGCCACCCCGGCTGCGTTGCGGATATCCAGCCTTAGCGCATAGCGCGCGACCACGAAGGCAAAGGCGGGGACGCCCAGCACGATCGTTGCGGTGACCAGCAGGGCGGGGCCGATGTTGGTCAAATCCGCCGTCGCCAGTTCACGCCCGCCCTGCAAGCCGATGGAGAAGAGCAGGAAGATCGCAAAGATGCGGATGACCGGCTCGGGAATTTCCAGATCAGACCGGATGAGGGTGGCGATAATCCCCAGGAGGAAGGCAAGGGTGATGGGCGAGATCAAGTTCTCGATCAGGATGGCACTGTCCATTGTGGCCTCTCATTGTTGTGCGAGGCGTTTTCTGCACTGCGGCTATTGAAAGGGGAAACGGGAAGATCAAATATGTTTGATCAGTTATGTGGATGAATGATGCAAGACCTTGATACCTCCCTGCTGCGGACCTTTTTGGTGCTGGCTGAAACGCTGAGCTTTGGCCGAACCGGTGCGCGGGTGGGGCGGTCGCAGTCGGCGGTGTCGGGGCAGGTCGCCCGGCTTGAGGCGGCGCTGGGGGTGCGGTTGGTGGAGCGGGACACGCGGAACGTGGCGCTGACGGCGGAGGGAGAGCAGGCGCTGGGGCCGGCGCGGGCCATCCTGGCCGAGGCTGATGGGCTGATGGCGCGGTTCCGGGGCGATGGGGTCGCGGGCGAGGTGCGCTTCGGCAGCCCGGAGGATTTCGCCAGCGCCTATCTGCCGGGGCTTTTGGCCGATTTCGTGGGGGCCCACCCGGCGGTGGAGCTGCACGTGACCTGCGCGCTGACTTTGCCCTTGTATGAGGATTGGCAGGCGGGAGGGCTGGATGTGATCGTCGTGAAGCAGGACCCGCGGCGGCCGTTTCCGGGGGCGGTGCCGCTGTGGCGGGAGCGGGTGGTCTGGGCGGGCAAGCCGGGTTTCACCCCAGATGCGGTGGTGCCATTGGTGCTGTCCCCCGCCCCTTGTGTCTACCGGGCGCGGGCGACGGCGGCGCTGGACGGGGCGGGGGTGGGGTGGTCGGTGGCCTTTACCTCGCCCTCGTTTGCCGGGGCGGTGGCGGCGGCGCGAGCGGGTTTGGGGGTGATGCCGATGCCCGAGGGGATGCGGCCGGAGGGCCTGGTGGATGTGGGGCTGCCCGGGATGGCGGAGGCGGAACTGGCGCTGCTGGTG
Organism: Rhodobacterales bacterium; assembly: GCA_038211355.1. GTDB lineage: Bacteria > Pseudomonadota > Alphaproteobacteria > Rhodobacterales > Rhodobacteraceae > Tabrizicola. The sequence goes on from JBBQVR010000174.1 coordinate 5,692, forward strand.
AGGCCCCGCGCGGGTGCTGCGGCACGGGCGCTGGCGGAGTTTGTCGCGGGTCGAGTGGGGGCCGCAAGGGACTCTGCCGGGATTTAGCGGGAGATGTTGGGGGGGACGCAACGGGGCGGGGGCCGCAAGGCAAGCCGTTGAGAACGCATGTTTAAGGGGTGGGGCTTGGGGGGGAATGGGGGTCTTTAAGGCGTCTTGGGGGCGTCTTCTTTCCGTCTCTACGCGCGTGGGGGGAAGGGGGTGTTAACCATGG